>DLVV01000328.1:3595-3759 GCA_003445035.1 Planctomycetaceae bacterium
TCGATGCCTGCGCGCCAATCACCGGTCAGGTTCCAGGAATATGACGCCGTCGCGGCCACGAACAGCAACAGCATGAATGTCTTGTTGACCGTTCCGCCCAGTGTCATCGTCGACGACGATTCGTAACCACGATACTGCTCGAACGTCGCTTCTCTCAGGGTCGG
>DLVV01000446.1 GCA_003445035.1 Planctomycetaceae bacterium
GCGACGGGGGGCGTCTCCGGTCGATGCCATTTGCCTGACCGGCGGCTCGCTGTATGGCCTGGAGGCCGTTGCCGGCGTCGCGACCGGGTTGTTGAAGCGGAAGGACTTCTCGACACACTGGGAACGGATCGCGCTGGTTTCCGGAGCGGTCATCTACGACTTCGGTGCTCGCACGACCTCGACCTATCCCGATCGGGAACTCGGACAGGCGGCTCTCGAGGCGGCTCGACCGGGTCGCTTCTCGCTCGGTGCCAAGGGTGCGGGTGCCTCGGCCTCTTGTGGCAAGTGGCTCGAACCGGCGGTGAAACGGGAACTGGCGGGACAGGGGGCCGCGTTCGGGCAGAAGGGTGCGGTTCGCGTCGGTGTCTTCACCGTCGTCAATTCGGTCGGCGCGATCGTGGATCGGAAAGGGCGGGTTGTCCGCGGCCATCTCGATCCCAAGACCGGCCGGCGGCGGATGTACAACGAATCGGATGGCGATGTCGGCGAGTCGACACCAAGGGGGAACACCACGCTGACGGTGGTCGTGACCAACCAGAAACTCGGCGACTGGGAGCTCAGCCAGGTCTCTCGCCAGGTCCACACGTCGATGGCCAGGGCCATCCAGCCCTTTCACGCGTTGATCGACGGCGATGTGCTTTACGCGGTGACGACCGGCGAGGTCGGATCGGCCAAGGACCGAAAACAAACACGTACGGTTGTTGACCTGGCGACGCGGCTTGCCTGGGATGCGGTGCTCGCCTCCTTCACAGGACGCAATGACAAGGACCGGCAGCCATGAAATCGACCAGGTGACAGCCTCACGTTGACAGCCATCCTGTTGGAATGACTACTTGGACCGTTTGCTGAATGAACCGGTCGCCGCTGCGGTGAGGTCACGGTGGGTCCACGAGCCGTCAAACCGCAGTTCGTGCAGGTGTCCGTCACGGCCGCGGTACACGTAGAACCGTGACCCGGTTCGTGCCGAGAACAGCCCCGCCGGTTCGCCCGCGGCGGGAGGAGCGTCGGCGAGGGTGGTTGGGTCGGCCAGTTGCCAGGACCCTCCCTGCGGGATGTCCTCGGAACGAAACGTTGTCTCGATGACGTGGCCCCTGGCGTCGCGGTACGCGAAGTGGAAGCGGGTGGTCGGAACGTTGTGAATGACACACGGGTCGCCGACGATTTCACTCGCGGGGTTTTCGATCGGTTCCAGGTGCCAGAAACGTTTGCCGTCGTACCAGGCGTGGACCAGTGCGCTGCGGGGTATGGGTGTCTCTCGCTCACGGACGGTCTTCACACCGGATACGAACGGTTGGCGAAGAGGCCATTTCTCCGCCGAGCGGAAGACCAGGTGGCGGATGCTCTTGGGACTGAAACCGCGTGGGCTTCCCTTTGCCGGGCTCCCGAACACGAGGCGGTGTGACCATTTCCGTTTGTCGTTCTCGGCATCTTTCAGCAGGAGATTCTGTTCACACACCGCGCCGAACATCGTCCGATACGTCACTTGCAGTGCCGATGACGTGTAGGTGATGACGGCATCGGTTGCCGAACGCGGGGCCGCGGGCAAGGGATGATGCCGCCACTTTTCGTCCAGCCAGACCTCGTGGGCCTGGCACGCCTGGTCCACGTAGACGATATGCGGTACCCCCCTGGCGACGACCACCGACGGATCACATCCGGCGACCGGCAGGTTGAGTTGTGCGGTCAGGTCGTTGTGTTTCCACGCAACAGGCGGATCGTCTTCCCCGGGTCTCGACAATTCGTGGAGATGTCCTTTTTCTCCGCGGTAGAGAATCCTGCGGCCCCCTTGTGGCAGGGAATAGACACTCGGCCGACCGGCTGCAGTGGGCATTTTGCCGGGGGCCGTGATGTCCTTGTCACTCCAGCTTGTCCCGTCGGCAGCCGACGAGAGTTCGCGGAGCTGGCCCTTGGCAGTTCGATAGAGCACATGCCGCCGTCCGTCGGCGGATTCGGTCAACGCAACGCGGTCATCGCTTCTGCCGGGATTCTTGTGTGAGAAATACGCGTCGGTGTATTGCTGGAAGATCTCGCCGCCGCCCTGGACAAAGGACTCGATCTCGGCGATCTGTCCCCGCCAGTGTTGCTTGTCGTATCCACGGACATCGAACTCGTGCTCGATGTCGGCTGCGATCGCATCGCGATTGCGGTGGACGTGTCGCAGGGCGTTGGCGGTGGACAGTGCACCGCGCAGGTGGCGGCGGACTTCCCGCTGGTAGTACTTGCAGTACCCCGGGTTTCCGATCATCGCGAAGAAAAGCGCCCGGATCATGCTGTGTCCGTAAGCACCCCCACTGTCGATGAAAGCGTACGGATCGACGTCGGGATCGTAGTCCCCGCCCCCCAGGCCCCATTCGGCATCCCAGCAGAGGAAGAACCACTTGCCCTGCGGAGCACGCCGTGCGGCGTACCAGTTGTTGTGGGGCCAGTCGAAATTCTGTGCCCAGAAATTCAGGATCACGTAAGCGGTGAAGTTCTCGATATCCACTCGCCGGGCCAACTCGTCGAAGTTGGCCTGGTTGGAGAAATCCTTCGAACGGATGAATCTCCGCAGCTCGCTCCAGCCGTCCCGGGTGCCGCTGATCACCCTGTCACCGGTCTTGACCACGTCGTAGTCGCCCGGGCCGAGATGCGAGATAAAGAACTCGTCATCCAATCTCTCGACGACGTTGAATACGCCTTGATCCTTCAAGTTGACCAGGAGCACGTACCACGAGCCGTTCGAGCAGAGCCCGCCCAAGTCGGCGTGCAGTTCACGGATGACCTGGTCGCGGATGTAGGCTCCGTGGGCGTGTCCGTCACCGAAATTCGCACGCAACACCAGCTTGTCGAAGTTCTTGACCCCGGCGTTGGGAATGATGTCGTCGTAGTTCAGTCGCTTGTCACCGTAGACGCCGCGGAAGTAGGCGCGATAGGACTTCTTGGTTGTGATGTCGCCTCGACGGCCTGCTCCACCGTGAAGCCGTAGCCCGAAGCCGGTGGCGGCGGCCCGCTTTCCGGTTGGTGTGAACACCTCGAGGAATGCCGGGCGTTCACTGCCACGCCCCTTCCCGCTTTTCTGGAGATGCACGTCGGTGAAATCTTCGGGCTTGAGCGAGATGGACATGACCGGCAGGGTGGGTTGCCGGCCCACGAGGCACGTTGCCGTCACGATGTCTCCAACCTGTTCTCGGCCGAAAAATGCCGCGGCGCGAAAAAGGGTTGTCTCGTTGAGCGTGATGGGGTCGCGATACAGCTGGCTGGACGCGCCAGGAGCCGACCCATCGTTGGTGAAGCGAATGTCGAGGTCGGTGCCGGACTGCTGGAGAATCCGAATGTGGTCGCCCGGCTTGAAGGCGGCCGCTTCCGGATCGAACGACAGGCGAGACTTGATGGGCCTGTTCCGATGTGGACCGGTGTTGCTGGATCCCGGGCTGGGGGTGAGAAAGTAGCGCCAGCTCGACCTGGTTGACGGGACACGACCCAGGGACTGGTCGGTGACCTGTTTCGGGTAGCGGACCTGGTCGACGAGTTTCTCGTCCGGGGAGATCAGGTAGAGCGTGTCGCCGGATTTCTTGAGACGGAAGCTTGCGTGGGAGGCGGTGGCCAGAGTGCCGAGTGCGGGCGCTAGCGACAGGTCCGAACTGCCCTTGCTGTTGTTCAGCCCCGCGATGGCCAGCACGTTCTTTCCCGGCCGCAGCAGCCCGGAATGTTTCGAGAGGTCAAACCGCTCGGCGGTGCCCGCGTCGTGGGAATCTTTCGCAAGGCTGTCGAGATTCGGTTCCTCTTCGTCGCGACAGCCGGCCGCGGCGACCCGTGTTCCGTTGAGGTAGGCGGCGAAACCATCGTCGTAGTCCACCTGCAGGATGAGTGCTTCGGAGCCGAGTGGCTCGTTCAACGTGAACGTGTGCCGGGCCAGGACGACGGTCGTGCCGCCAGGGACTGTGGTGGCGTCGTCGTCGTCACCGTACCCGATACCGGCCGGTCCCACCGCGAACGCACTGTCGTCGAAGTCGACGGCCGTCCAGCCCTTGACGGACTTGTTTGTGAAGGCCTTTTGCCCGGCACCGCCGAGGACGTATTTCCAGTTGGCACCCGGTTTGACCAGGGTTGTCTCGAACGGGGTTGGCGCCTTCGATGGCTTGAGGGCATTCGGGGGCAGAGCGGCATGGGCCGAGCCCGACATCCAGACAATGCGGTAGCCGCCGGCGGAGATCCGGCTGTTCGGGAAGGACCACTTGTCGAGATCCTTGAGATCGTTCGTCAGGTGGTATCCATCGAGTTGCAGTGGCTTGTTGCCCGAGTTGTGGATTTCGATCCAGTCGCTGCTGCGGCCCTGGTCGTCCCGTCGGCCCCTGCGATTCGAGGCAAGGAGTTCATTGAGTCTCAGGTCACCGGTCGGCGGTCCGCCGGTCGGTGGCGGTCCCGTTGACCGATGGTCGGATGACGGCAGGCCGGCGGAACCGACACCACCGAGCATGAGGTTGTCATCACACCCAGCGGCTGTCACGACCAGCAGAAATGTCAGCAGAATCCTCATCACGAGCCCTTCAGTCGAAATACCATCAGCAGGCCGGCAAAAGGCGTCGCGTCCACTATATAGGTATTTTGTGGAGAAATGACGTGCCACGCTCCAACGCTCAGATCGTCCGGGTGCCCCACACTCGGGAGTGTTGTCGGCAGGCGACGGCATGAGGTTCAGAGGCCGGCCGACCGGGAGCGGTACGATGCAGGGATGGTTTGCTGACGTGGACACGACCGTTCTGCGGCCTGGGCATCGATCAACGTGGCTCGTCGCGTGTTGAATCGGCGACATGGTTGAAGTTGCCGATCGTCAAGGCGGTTCAGTCCTTGTTTTCCGAAAGTGCGACATGCTTGTAGACCGCGCGGCAAGCCTCCGCCATCGCGAGCACCGGTGGATAGTCCGCCAGGCACTTCAGGCGATTTCGAGGTGGTTGATGAGGCTTGAAGAACATCGCCAGCGAGAACGTGACTTCGGCAGTCCTTACCACGCCGACTTCGACGCGGCACGCTCCGTAACCGGTTTTGTTCGCAATCCACGATTTCGCTTCCCCCCAGTCTTCGCCGACCGGGACGTGGCGAGGCAGCATGTCGTTGCAGCGTTGTGCCCGCATGATGCGGATGATCTCGTCGCACGACTTGGGTGTCAGCACCTCGTGGCGGTAGATTCGCGTCATCAGCGAGCAGAGATCGTGGGCAGAGCTGACCGGTTGTTTCATTCGCGACGCATTCGGGCCGCCCGGCAGGCCCTCAAAGACATTCGTGTCCGCCAATCCCCATGATGCCATTGTGCGGTTCACGTTGCCCGGCCCGACCAGGTCCACCAGCGTAGCGGTCGCGATGTTGTCGCTGACGATGATCATCAGCACCGCCATGTTGTGGATCGAGAGTTCCTGGCCGGGGACCATGGCCCTCAACACGCCGTCCCCGCCCCGGTGGAACTCCGGTTTCCAGCCAATCGGCGCACTGAGATCGATGGTGCCTTCCTCTGCCTGGCGAAACAGCTCGCAAAGCACAAACAGCTTGCACGTGCTGGCGGTCGGCAGGACGGTCCTGGAACGCAGGGCAAAGTTCCCGGCGGCGTCCAGGCGATGGACCTCGATGGAAAACGTTCCGTTGTATTTCTTTTCCAGCAG
>DLVV01000254.1 GCA_003445035.1 Planctomycetaceae bacterium
AGCCTTCAAGGTGGCCGAGGAGTCACAGGAGACCAAGGACGCCTACGGCACCGGCGGATTTGGCCAGGGCCTGTTGATGGCCCGTCGGCTGGTCGAGACGGGGGTTCCCTTCGTCGAGGTCGGCATGGGCGGCTGGGACCTCCACAACAACGTCTTCAACACGTTGAGTACTCAGCGGTTGCCGCAGCTCGACCAGGGCATTGGTGCCCTGACGGCCGACCTGGCCCAGCGTGGCATGCTTGACGATGTCGTGTTGGTCTGGATGGGCGAGTTTGGCCGCACACCGCGGATCAACCAGAACGTCGGCCGCGACCACTGGGCCGCGAGCTGGAGCGTGATGGTCGGCGGTGGCGGGCTCAAGGGCGGACAGGCTGTCGGGAAGACCGACCGTGACGGAGTCCGCGTCGACGGGAAGGCCTACCTCCCCGGCGACATCTGGGCCACGGTTTCGCACGCACTGGGCATCCCGTCCAAGACCGTCCATCGGTCGAAGCGGGGACGCCCGATGAAGTTGGCCAACGGCGGTTCGCCGATCAAGGAACTGATCGGCTGACCACCCGTCACTGGTCGTGTCACCGCTCGAGTCCTGGCTCGCATCAACCGGGCCCGAGCGGTGATCTCGGCCGGATGGTTTTGATCGACACATTTTCCGGTCTCCAACACGAACCCATCACGCAGGATCGTCGCTCGTGTCCGAATTTCGGGTCAGCACCGAGGTCGACGAGGCGGAAGCCACGATGCCCGCTGCGGGGCCTCGCGAGGAGTTCATCAAGCTCTTCACGAAGTACCAGCGACGGGTCTTCCTGTTCATCCTCTCGCAGGTCCCCAACCCGGTGGATGCCGAGGAGATCCACCAGGAGGCCAACGTGATCATCTGGCGGAAGTTCGACCGCTTTGAACTGGGGACCAACTTCCTGGCATGGGCTTGCCAGATCGCCACCTACGAGGTGCTGAAGTATCGCGAGCGTCAGCGACGCGACCGGCATCTGTTTAGCGACGAATTCGTCCGCCAGGTTGCCAGTGACGCGATCGAGCAGGCCGATGAACTCGAACAACGACGGCAGCACCTGGCCGTTTGTCTCAGCAAGCTGAGGAACGAGGATCGCGAACTGATCCAACAACGTTACTCGGCGGGGGAATCGGGCAAGAGTGTGGCCGAGTTGATCGGACGACCGATCAACTCGGTCTACCAGTCGCTGTCCCGTATCCGCCGCACGCTGCTGGAATGTGTGAACCGTCAGGTCCAGGCACAGGCAACCCCATGAGCGTCGAAAGTTTCCAACACGAAGAGCTGGTGCAGCTGCTCGAATCGCTGTGCGAGGATCGTCTCGACCGCGACCAGGGAACGCGGCTCGAGGAGATCGTGCTCGGCGACGAAGACGCTCGGCGGGTGTATCTCGAATACCTCTCGCTGCACGGCACGCTCTACTGGGATGCCGCTCGGGGAATCGACGACGAGTCCGAGATGGCCGATGTCCAGGTGGCTGCGGCTGGTTCGGTCGATCGATCGCCGGCCACTCGCCGCAGGACTCTGTCAGCCGTGGCTGTGTGGGCCTCCGCTGCAGCCCTGCTGTTGGCCGTCGGACTTTCGTGGTGGCCGACCGGCCCATCCCTCGGGCCGGAGATTGCTGTCACCGATCCGTCGGGCCCCCTCCCGATCATCGAAAAGGACGCGGCCTCCCCCGTTGCCGACAGTGGAGTGTCACGTCGGCAGCCGGCGACGATCGAGTCGCCGCCGGCACCTCCGATGGCGAACAAGGTGGAAAAGGACAACACCGTCGAGCGAGTGGTCTCGCCGGAGACCGTTGCTCGGGAGTTGAAGTCTTCGACGAATCCCGGGTCCGGTGCCGGATCGTTGGCTGAGATTGTCGAGTTTGTCGATGGCCGCCTGGCGGCACAGTGGCGAGAGTACCAGGTGGTTCCCTCACCGGTCGCATCAGATGCCGAGTGGCTTCGTCGGGTTTACCTGGACATCGTCGGCCACATCCCGCCGGCCAACGACGTGATCGCGTTTCTCAAGGATCGGCGTCCCGAAAAGCGTGCCGAGGCGATTGACCGGTTGCTGGACGACGCCGACTACGTCCGTCACTCGACCACCATCTGGTCCAACCTGCTGGTGGGGCGTGTCGAGCGTCGCGAGGTGAATCGACCGGCGTTCGAGAAGTTTCTTCGCGAATCGTTTGCCAGGAATCGTCCGTGGAACGAGGTGGTCGGTGAACTGGTGGCAGCCCACGGTCGCAACGACCAGAACGGGGCCACCAATTTCCTGTTGGCCCATCTGAACAACGACGCCACGCCGGCCACGGCCATCACAGCTCGCCTGTTCCTGGGGACCCAGGTCCAGTGTACGCAGTGTCACAATCACCCGTTCAACAGTTGGCGGCAGCAGCAGTTTCACGGTCTGAGTGCCTTCTTCAAGAGCACTCGCTCCAAACCGATTCGTGGAACCGATGCCTACGCATTGGTCAGCGGTCCGCTTGAAGAGCCCCCGTTCTACGAGGACCGCCGTGGAGTGCTGCACATGGCCCCGGCCGGATTGGGTGGACAGAGAGTTGACCTGGAAGGGAGCGAGCACCCTCGGGGGGAACTTGCCCGCCTGATGACCGGTGACAGCGACCCCCGGCTGGCTCGGGCGATGGTCAACCGCACCTGGGCGCGTTTGCTGGGACACGGATTCACCACTCCGGTCGATGACATGGGGCCACACAACCGGCCGTCTCATCCCGAGGTGCTCGATCGTCTGTCCCAGGAATTCGTTGCCGGTGGTTTTGACGTGAAGCGGCTGATCCTCTGGATCTGCAGCACGCAGGCCTATGGCCTGACCAGCCGGATGACGGATCAAAATCGTGTCGACCATCCCGAGACCAGCGGAGAACGGCTCTTCAGCCACGTGTACACCAAGCCCATGAGCGTCGAGCAACTCTACGATTCCCTGCTGGTGGCCACCCAGGTCGATCGGGCGACCGCCAGCGACTGGGAGAGCGTGGCAGACAATCGCCGCCGTTGGCGATCACAGTTCGTCTATTCGTTCGGGACCGATGAGAACGATGAGGCGGTGACGTTCGACGGGACGATCACCCAGGCGATGATGATGATGAACGGCCCGTTGATTCGTGAGGCGTTGTCTCAGCAGCCCGGGTCCGTCTTTCACCACGTTGTCCACGCTCCGGGAAGTGACATCGACCGGGTGAAGAGGTTGTGCCTGGCGGCCCTGGGCCGTTTCCCATCGTCGGCCGAGATGAGGGCGATCACGGAGATGCTGCCGCTGCGGTCTCCCGCACAGGCACGCCAGGCCCCTGCTTCCGGGCCGCTGGCCGAAGGCCTCCAGGATGTCTTCTGGGCCTACCTGAACTCGAACGAGTTCATCACGGTCCCGTAAGTTGTCGCCGTCGCCGCTCGGAAGTTTCCGGAACGGCCGTCAACCGTCAGTCTCGGGCAGCCGGATCAATCGGTCGAGTTGGTCAAATCGAGCAGTTCCTGTTCGGAGACGACTCGGACCTCGAGATCTCGTGCCTTGGTCAGTTTGCTGCCGGCGTCTTCACCGGCGACGAGCAGGTCGGTCTTCTTCGAGACGCTGCCGGTCGACTTGCCTCCCTGCTCCCGAATGAACTCCTTGATCTCGTCACGGGTGAACTGCGTCAGGGTCCCGGTGACGACAACGGTCATTCCATCCAATGGGAGAGAGATATCGGTGGCGGACTCCGGAATCGGATCGCCCTGGTTGAGGCCGAGTTCACGGAGATCCTCCACAACGGCCCGGCTGATTGGTGAGTGGAAGAACCGGTGGACGCTCTCAGCGATCACCGGGCCGATATCCTCCACCTCGGACAATTGTTCGACCGACTGCCTGCCGATTGTCTCCATCGTCCCGAACCGATCGGTCAAGACCCGGGCGTTGGTGCCGCCAACGTGGCGGATGTTCAAGCCGGTCACCAGTCGCCACAACGGTCGGGTCTTGGAGTCCTGGATGGCCTCGAGCAGGTTGTCGACCGACTTCTCACCCATTCGTTCCATCTCGATCAACGTCTCGCGGTGACCACTCAGGCGATAGATGTCACCCAGGGAGG
Organism: Planctomycetaceae bacterium; assembly: GCA_003445035.1. Classification (GTDB taxonomy): domain Bacteria; phylum Planctomycetota; class Planctomycetia; order Planctomycetales; family Planctomycetaceae; genus UBA8437. The sequence continues at coordinate 4,068 of DLVV01000254.1, forward strand.
TCAGCAGTCCCGATTCCAGCAGGCTTTCGATCAACTTGATTCCCAGTCCCTCGATGTCCATTGCCGCACGGGAGGCGAAGAACCGCAGGTTTTCTCTCAACTGGGCCGGGCAGGTGGGGTTCGGACAGCGGATGTAGACACCACCCTCGTCCTGCACGACCGTGGTCCCGCATTCGGGGCATTTTTTTGGGAACCGGAATCTCTTCTCGGATCCGGTTCGGCTGTGTTCCTCGACGCGGACCACGCGAGGGATGATCTTGCCGGCCTTCTCGACGACCACGGTGTCACCGACACGGATCCCCAGTCGCTTCAATTCGTCCCGGTTGTGCAGGCTCGACCGCGACACCGTTGTTCCGGCGATCTCGACGGGCTCCATCTCGGCCACCGGTGTCAGCGTGCCGGTCTTACCGACCTGAATCGTGATTTCCCGAACCGTTGTGGTACCGGTGTAGCGTTCCCACTTGTAGGCGATCACCCAGCGGGGACTTTTGCTGGTTGTCCCCAGCCGCCGGCGTTGTTCGAGGTTGTTGAGTTTCAACACCAGCCCGTCGACCTCGAAATCCAACGCGTGCATGTTGTCCATCAGCGTCTGAGCGTATTCGCGAGCCGAGACAATGTCCGGGCGGGTTTCGACGCCCGGAGTGGCGGGGAGTCCCATCCGCGCGACCGCATCGAGGAACTCGGTGTGCGTTCGGTACTCGCCACCCTCGATGTGTCCGGTTGAGTGGGCGAAGAAGCGGACCCTGCGTTGGGCACAGAGTTTGGGATCGAGCAGTTTCAGTGCCCCCGCACATGTGTTCCGGGGGTTGGCGAACGTGTTCTCGCCACGTTTTTGTTGCTCGGCCTGCAGCCGGGTGAAGTCGGAATTGGCGATGAAGGCTTCGCCACGGACCTCGATCACGTCCGGCCATGGTCCCTCGGACAGTTTCAACGGCACACCCCGGATCGTGCGGGCGTTGTGGGTGATGTCGTCTCCCTGGACCCCGTTGCCGCGGGTCAGGCCCTGGACCAGAACGCCGTTCTCGTAGATCAGCGACAACGCCACTCCGTCGATCTTGTACTCGATGGTGTACTCGAGCGATTCGTTCTCATCGAGCAACTTCAGGATCCGAGCATCGAATTCGTGCAGTTCCTCGTCCGAGAAGGCGTTTTCGATCGAGAGCATCGGCACCCGGTGCGTGACTGTCTCGAACCCCTCGATCGGTTCGCCGCCGACTTTGTGTGTCGGGCTGTCGGGGCTGTCGAATTCGGGATGAGCCTCCTCGAGCGACTGCAATTCGCTCATCATCCGGTCGTACTCGACGTCGGTCGCCCCCGGGGCCGCTTCGACGTAGTACAGCCGGTTGAGTCGTCGAATCGTCTCGCGGAGAGACTCAATCTGCTTCTGGATGGACTGGCTCATTCTCGTCCGTGGAGTCGGTGGCCTGCTCGTGGGTGTTGCCCTGGTCGCCGGCCATTGCAAAGAACGCCGAGGTGAGTATCGCGAGCACCTCAGCGGTCAACAACCAGCCGGCATTCTCATCGAAAGCGGCCCGGGTCGACGACAACGACGAGGGGCCGAGGGCCGAGGCGATCATCGCCAGGATCGTGATCACGAACAGCCCGCCGGCGAAGATCGTGATGCGGAAGAACGGGTTGAGCGGTTCGGGGGCAGCCTCGGCGACCGGAGGTGTCGACAGGGAAGGAACCGGGTCATTCATGACAGGAGGATCCGATGATCCGGCCGTTGCGTCAACCGCGGGTCCGCCATGATCAACAGGGGAACGTCTGTCCGCCACCGTCGACCCGCAAGACCTGCCCACTGATGAATGCCGACGCGTCGGTGCAGAGGAATCCGACGACTCCGGCCACCTCGTCGGGACGTCCGTAACGCTCCAGGGTCCCCTGTTGCACCATCATCTCGTCGTCGATCGGGTTGATCCTCAGGAACCGTTCGGTCACGGTGCCGCCCGGCGCGACACAGTTGACCGGGATGTTGTGCTGGCGAAGCTGGTCGGCCAGGCAACGGGTGTACTCGTGGAGGGCGGCCTTGGCGACCGAGTAAATGGCGCCGTAGGTGCGGCCGGAACAGCCGGCGATGCTGCCGATGGTGATGATTCGGCCGGCATGGCGTTGGATCATCCCGGGAGCCACCTCGCGGCAGCAGAGGATGCTGCCCAGCAGGTTTCGATCCATCACGCTCTGGTAGTCGGCGAGTGAAATGTTCAGGCAGTCGTCGTTTTCGGGGCGTCCCCCCTTGCCGACATCCGTGCCGCCGGCGCCGATGTCACCTCCCGCACAGCAGACCAGGATGTCGATTTGTCCGAAACGGTTTCGGACCTCGTTCGCAGCCCGTTGCACTTCCTGCTCGATTGTGACGTCACACCAGCAGGCCATCGCGTCGCCCGGACCCGATTCGGCCACGTCGTCGGCCACCTGCTCCATCGACTCGCCTTCGCCGAATGTCTTGGGGCTGTCCTGTCGAGTGCCGTGGACGGCCACGTTGGCACCCAGGCGAACCAGTTCCTCGGCCATCACCCTGCCGAGGCCTCGTGATGAGCCGGTGATCCATGCGGTTTGTCCGGCGAGAGGTGCTGACATGGCGGGGGCTCGAAAGGAAGGGGGCAGGTGAGGACTCTAGTTGGGTGTGTCGCTGGTCAGGCCTTCAGCTTCGGCTCGAGCCTCTTCGAGGTCGTGTTCGGTCATCAATCTGGCGAGTTCCGAGAAACTCACACGCGGCTCCCATCCCAGGATGCGACGGGCCTTCTCGGAGTTCCCTCGCAGGGCGTCGACCTCGATCGGTCTGAAGAACTGGGGGTCGATCTCGACAAAATCGTTGTAGTCCAGGTCGAGGTGTCCGAAGACCTCTTCGAGGAAGTCCCGAACCGAATGGGTCTGGCCGGTGGCGATGACGAAGTCGTCGGGTTCGTCGTGTTGGAGCATCAGCCACATCGCCTCGACGTAGTCGCCGGCGAAACCCCAGTCTCGACGAGCCTCGAGGTTTCCCAGAGCGAGCCGGTCCTGGAGCCCCAGCTTGATTCGGGCGGCGGCACGGGTGATCTTGCGAGTCACGAAATGTTCGCCTCGACGGGGCGATTCGTGGTTGAACAGGATCCCGTTGGCCGCGAACAACTCGTAGGCTTCGCGGTAATTGACCGTTTGCCAATAGGCGAAGACCTTGGCACAGGCGTAGGGGCTGAGAGGATGGAAGGGGGTCGACTCGTCCTGCGGCGATACGGCGTTTCCGAACATCTCGCTGGAGGACGCCTGGTAGAAGCGAGGTGAACGACCGCTGGCGTCACGGTGCTGTCGCATCGCCTCGAGAACCCGCAGGGCACCCACTCCGGTGACGTCGGCGGTGTGGACCGGCAGGTCGAATGAGACCCGCACGTGGCTCTGGGCCCCCAGGTTGTAGACCTCGTCGGGGGACACGTCATTGAAGACCGCGGCGATCCGCGAGGCATCGGTCAGGTCGCCGTAGTGCAGCCGGCAGCGAGGGTCACACAGTTCGCGTCGCCCGTAGGGGACCAGCCCATGGACGTCGTAGTCGCGTTCGAGCAGGAATTCGGCCAGGTACGACCCATCCTGCCCCGAGAGCCCGGTGACCAGAGCGACGCGATTCACGATGACTCCTGTTTCGTCGGCCAGCCGTTCCCAGCTAAGATGGTCCAGCTGGAACGAGGTGACCACCGTGGTGGAGAAATCGAGTATGAATGGCAGCGAGCGAGAGCGTCAAGCGATGCTCCGAAGGTGGCTCGGTGGCCGGCCGCACTCTCCCATGTCTCGCTGATGGGCTGTTGATGAGCGATTCCACGAAGCCCGTTTCGTCGGGTCGTTCGAGCGAAGGCTCCAGCTGGAAGCCGTGGGCGGCATGGTTGGCCGCCTGGGCGGCGGGCCTGACGTTCGTGGTGCCTGTCGAACTCGAGCGATGGCGGGACGCTGCAGGTGATGGCCTCGAGGCCGTGCTGGTCGGAATCAACGTCGACACGGCACCCTATTTGTTGTGGCTGGTATTGGGGCTGCTGCTGGCTCCGTGGCGATTCGAACGGTTGTTGGCCACCGGCGGTCGAAC
>DLVV01000187.1:0-8559 GCA_003445035.1 Planctomycetaceae bacterium
ACCAGCAAGGCGTCGACCGAAGCGCAAATCCGGGTGGTTTCCCGTGCCATTCCCGCTTCAATCGCAGCCTCCACCGTCGCTTCCGCCCAAGTGCCCGCCGCCCACAACTCGTCTATTTCACCGCCACGGCCAACAGCTGTCCCCACCTCGGCATGACAGGCCGCCGCGTGAGTTCCGAGTTCCGCCATGTCACCCACCACCAACACTCGACGTCCCACCGTGTTCCATTCTTCAAGCAACTGGCATGCGGCCAGCATCGATTCCGGACTGGCGTTGTAACTGTCGTCGATCACGGTCCCCCGTGATGTGTGTTCCACACGGCAACGCCCCGCCTCGGTTCGAAACGACGCCAACGCTGTCGCCGATTCGATGTCGCTGACCCCTGACCACCGCCCAATGGCCACGGCCGCCAGTGCTGCACGCACGAAGTGTCGACCCGCAACGGGCAACTCGAACAATTGACCGGACACATGGAAACGCAACATCCCCAGGTCGTGTTCGACACCGGTTGCCACTATGTCGGCATCTGTTTCCACTCCAACGGTCACCACCTCCAAATCGCGAGAGAGCCGGGGCAACCGTCGGTGACACTCTGTGGGGATCACTGCCAACCCGCCGGATTGTATCGAAGCGAGGAGTCTCATCTTTTCTCGGCACAACGCTTCGGCCGAGCCAAAACCGTGAAGGTGTGCCCGACCACAGCCAGTCAGCACGGCCGCCGCTGGCCGAACCAACTGGGCAAGTGGTTCGATCTCACCAAGACCCGACGCTCCCACTTCGATGACAGCAAACCGGTCCTGCAAATCGATCGCCAACAGGCTCAGTGGCACGCCGACCTGGTTGTTGTAATTTCGCGGACTCTGCCGCGCCTGCCCCCGAACTGACAAAACCGTCTGGATCATCTGTCGCGTCGTGGTCTTCGCAAAACTGCCGGTCACGGCAACTCGTTCCGCGGCACTCCGATCACGGTTCCACGCCGCCAGACGCCACAACGCAGCCAGCGATTCCTCGACACGAACACATTCGAGACCTTCGCACCGTACTCCGTCACGCTCCACGACTGCCGCTGTGGCTCCCGCACGGGCTGCATCGGCCAGAAACTCCTCACCGTGATGAAGACTCCCGGAAAGAGCCACGAAAAGATCGCCTGGCTGCACACGTCGCGAATCGGTGACGACCCGCCGCAGTTGCGTGTTTTGACGCGCGTACGACTTCGCAACGGGTCGACCGATCGTTCCGTCGACAGCCTCCAGCAGTTGATCGAATCGTATGGGAATCATCGCACTTGAACCGACTCGGATTTCATGCACCAACACGATCTGACCACGCCACACCGTGCAATGTGGCCCGGACCACTTCGCGATCATCGAAACGCAACCTGCGGCCACCAATTTCCTGGTATGTCTCGTGGCCCTTTCCTGCGACCAAGATGGCGTCACCCGCCCGGGCCATCCCTATCGCTTCGATAATCGCATCCTGGCGATCCTCGACCACGACCGGTTCCACCCCCCCCTTGGCAACCCCATCGGCAATCGCGTCCAAAATGCGGCGAGGGTCTTCACTGCGAGGATTGTCGCTGGTAACGATACAGATGTCAGATCCTGCGGCGGCAGCCTTCCCCAGCAATGGTCGCTTGCCCCGATCCCTGTCTCCCCCGGCACCGAACACGCATATAACACGTCCCGACACCACCCGTCGCAACGCCCCCAGGCACCGCCGCAACGCCTCCTCGGTGTGAGCAAAATCCACGAACACCTCGAACGGTTGCCCACAATTCACCGACTCCAGGCGACCGGGCACCCACGCAAGAGCTCCGATTCCCGAGGTGATTGCCAAGTCCGGCACACCCTGTCCAACGGCCACAGCAGCGGCCGCCAGGCAGTTCAGCACGTTGTGCCGACCAACCAGCCCGGTGGTCAATTCCATCGAGTCGACCGCAGACCCACCGCGGCCTCGCTGCTGCAAACGGAAACGAGTGCCGGACACCGATTCGTCATCGATCTGGGCGGTGAAATCCGCTTTCGCATCGATTCCGAAGGAAACACGCGCCCGGCCGGCGATCCGATGGGCAACTGTTGAGTTGACCATCCCGTCAATTTGCGAATCGTCGGCATTGAAGACGATCGACCCTGTGGGGGCACAGAGATCGACGATTTGAGATTTGGCTGCAGCGTAGCTGGCGAGGTCACCGTGATAGTCGAAATGGTCCTGCGTGAGATTTGTCAGAACAGCGACCTCCAACTCGACACCCGCAGCCCGATCTTGGTCCAGTGCATGGCTCGAGAGTTCCAGTGCCGCATGCGTGGTCCCTCGGGCGACCATGGCGGCGAGCCAGGATGCCAATGCCGCAGGTCCAGGCGTCGTCAGGTTGGCCTGCTGGGTGTGCCCCCCATCGTCGTACTCGATAGTGCCCATCAACCCGCTGGGATGTCCCGCAGCTTGCCAAATGGATCTCAGTAACCAGGCCACCGTGGTCTTTCCATCGGTCCCGGTGATCCCGGCCAATTTGAGCCGACCACTGGGATTACCGGCCAGGGCCTGGCAGAGTTTCGCATAGGCCGTGCGGACGTCATGAACGACGCACTGGGGAACCGCTGCCGTGGAGACCGGGTGCGGAATCAATAACGCCCCGGCACCTTGCTCCAGGGCCGCGTTGACGTAGTTCACGCCATCGTGACGCGTACCCCGCACGGCGGCAAATAACGAACCCGGCCCACAAGCGCCGCTCTGATCGGTTGCCTCGCTCACCCGGATGTCACCACACCCGACGAAGCTTGCCGACGGAAACAGCCGCCTGAGACTGACGGTCACCGGTTGCCAGAGACCACGTGTCCTCACCGCGTTGGGGCCTCCCTGCCCCTGGTCGAGACATCACAGCCGACCCTTTTGCGATGGGTTCGGAGTGAGGTCCGAGTTCTGCTTTTCGCGCGAATTCTTGTTATATCTCGGCGACTGTCAACCCGGTTTGTCGCCGACCGCAGCCAAAACCATCGACTCGCTCATTCGTCCGCGGTAGGCTCGGAGCATCCCACCGCTGAGGACTTCACATGGCCAGTTCCGAACATCGTTATCCCGAGATTTCCGTATCCGGTTCTCCTCGGGAAATGGGTCGTCAGATTGGGGAGGCTACCCGCGAACTCATTCGTGGTTTTTGTGCCATCGCCATGGAACGAGTCAACAAGACCGCCGTGGTGAGCCGCACGGAAGCCGAAGCGGTGGCCGTCCGGTGCCTGGATTTGACCCGCGAGTACAACGAACCCCTGATCGAGGAACTCGAAGGAACCGCCGAATCCGCCGGTGTCCCTTTGATGGATCTGATGTTACTCCAGGTCCGCAACCAGTTGACGGCCGAACCGGAGTCCGCCTGCACGTCCATCTCGCTTCAACCTGGCATCGTCGCCCAGAACTGGGACAACGACCCCGAACTGGACCCCTTCACCGTGGTGTTGACAAGACACCCCGATGACCGCCCATCGCTAACCACCCTGACCCAGGCCGGGCTGATTGCCTACATCGGATTCAACGACAGTGGATTGGGTGCCTGCCTCAACACGCTGCCGGCTCCCACGCGAATTCACGGCGTCCCCCACTACTTCACACTCAGGGATCTCTACGAACAGACCAACCTCGACGATGCCGTCTCCTCCATCGCACGTGCCCCCCGGGCCATTCCTGCCAACATTATCCTCACCACCCCCCAGGGACCTGCGAACATGGAAGTCACAATCGACGAGGTCCATGTACTGCGGCCCGACAACGGTCACCGGCTGACCCACACCAACCACTGTCTGCACCCTGACCTCGTCCCGATCAACCAACGTTTTCCAGAACTGATCCAGTCACACTCGAGGAAACGTCGGATTGACACATTGGTCCCGTCCGCACCAGCGTCAACCACCAGGCAGCGCAGCGTTGACTTGGAACCCATCAAAACGGCACTCAGAGATCATGACGGCCATCCCCGATCGATCTGCCGCCATGCCAACGACGACCCGGAAACCGGGTTCTGGAGCACCGTTTTTTCAGTGATCATCGAACCCGCAGCACAACAGATGCATGTCACGCGAGGAACACCGTGTGACCGGCCCTACGAGGTGTACGCGATGAGTGCCCGCTGAACCCGAGAGATATCTGTTCGACTACGGGGCTCTTTCAATTCGTAACACCGACCCATTGCGGCGTGCTGTCACTCCGCCGGGCAGGTCGACGGCCGTGCCTTCCACGACCAGCCCGGCCAAGTCCCTCCAGTGAGAAAAGCTCATCCCCTGGCGTGGCCAACCCTGACGACACCACAGGTCCATCACCAGCGCCCTGGTCATTGGTTCGGGAACGCCCGCCAAGCTCTCGATATTCAGCCGCACCAACGAGGGAGTCTGCTGCAGGACACAGGTCTCCAGCAGTTGCGCGACAGCTTCGTCGACGATCCCCAAGGCTTCTGACGACAGCCGAGCGACCCTCAACAGGGCATCCCTGACCTGCGGGTTGTATTCGCGTTCGAGCACCGGCAGCAATTCATGGCGAATCCGGTTTCTCGTCCATCGCGTCTGACGATTGGACGCATCATCACGCCACGCCTGGCCCACCGACTCCAACCACCTTTCCACCAACTCGCGATTGATCTCCAGCAACGGCCGCCACAATTCCAGCCCGTCTTGGAGGGGTTGCCTGGCCGACATGCCTGCCAATCCCTTCAAACCGGTGCCTCGCAACAAATGATGCAACACGGTTTCCACCTGGTCATCACGTGTGTGCGCCACCGCAATCCCTCGGCAGTCATGCCGCACCGCCATCTTTGTCAACGCCTCATAGCGATTACGACGGGCCGCTTCCTCGGAGACCGGTTCCTCCAGGTCCACCCGGGCGACTTCGTGCCGTACTCCCAATGAACGAGCCAGCGACGCCACCCATTCCGCGTCGTCATCAGCTTCCGCACCCCGAATACCGTGGTTCACGTGTCCGACGACGATCCTCGTCTGCGGAATTCCATCCGGAGCGACCATCGCCCTGAGCAAAGCGACGCTGTCGGCACCGCCGGAAACCCCAACAAGTACGGACGACGCCTCGGCCGAATGTCCTCCCCACCAGTCGGCCACATGCGCCGACAAGCGGTTTTCGGTTGAGTCGTGTGCCGGCATGATCGAGAGCCTCCGCAGGATGACCGGCTTGACGGGCTCTTCAAGCGATGCTTGCCAACCGTTGACCGGACGTCGGCCTGTGGTAGGATGACCGCAACAATCAATTTGAACAAGATAGCGGTCCGGTCAACGACTGGTACCCCACAGGACACTGCTGTTTCGTCGATTCTTTCCGTTCCTCTTGGGCTTTCTTCATGACGGCCTATTCCGTTGAGCCACCGAGTTGGGTTCTAGCCGTAATGGCCCTGAACCTGCTGGCGACCTGCCTCGTCGGATGTGCCGTCGTGGCCCGCCGAGTCACCATCCGTCGCCGAGGAACCCTTCTCCTCGCAACGTCGCTCAACTCGGCCCCCGAGTGGATCCACCACCCTCCTGTCCAACCGATTCCGCATACCTCCACCTCTTGTGGTCGTGGACGGCTGGCGCCCGCGGAGGTTCACCGACGGTGAACATCGGCCTCCACGCCGACGTGAGAATCAGACGACAGCCGTACTCCTAACGGGTCCCCCTCGGTGACCGCCCGTGGGAGTCCGATATGCCCTTGGCCCAAGTCGCAGACCTCACCGCTGTTGCCATCGCGCTGGGATCATTAACGGTCGGAGCCGCCGCTTTCTGGTTTCTTGAACGCACCCGGCAGGCCGCGGCCAATCACCGGCGTGAAGACATTCTCCGCGACGCCGAACGCGAGGCGGAGACGGTCAGGAAGGCGGCTGAGTTGGCCGCCCGAGAGGAACTGCTTACCACGCGTTCCGAACTCGACGCCGCAAACAATCTCACCAGGGACGAACAGAACCAGCGCGCCACAGAATTGGATCGCCGGGAACACACTCTCAACGAACAACAGGACGGGTTCAAAAAACGCGAACGGATGCTGGAAGGCACACAAAAGAACCTCGCCGAACGGCAGAAGGTCATGGATTCGCGAGAGGTCGAACTCGAACGCGTTCTTCACGACGAACAAGAGGAACTCTACAAGATCAGTGGTCTGGAGGCGGACGCCGCCAAGGACATGCTGCTCGATCGACTCGAGCGAACACTCAAACAGGACACCGGGGCCCTGCTCCTCAAGCACGAAGCCGACCTGAAAGAGAAGCAGGATGAAATGGCACGTGAAATCATTGGCATGGCCGCTCAACGCTGTGCGTCGACCCACACGTCCGAGATGACCGTATCCACCGTCGATATCCCCAACGACGAGATGAAGGGCCGAATCATCGGCCGTGAAGGGCGCAACATTCGCGCCTTCGAGAAGACCACCGGTGTCGACGTGATCGTCGACGACACCCCCGGAGTCGTCGTCGTCAGTGCCTTCGACAAGGTGCGACGAGAAATCGCACGCCTTGCGCTCGTCAAACTCATCCAGGACGGCCGTATCCACCCCACCCGGATCGACGAGGTGGTCGCCGAAACGGAAAAGGAAATGGACGCGCATATCAAAAGACTCGGACAGGAGGCCTGCCAGGAGATCGGTGTCAATGATCTCAACGAACGATTGGTGCACTTGATGGGCCGCTTACATTTTCGCACCAGCTACAGCCAAAACGTCCTGAAGCACTCTCTCGAAGTTGCCGTGATTACCGGCCTGATCGCCGAACAATTCGGTCTCGATGCCCAACTCGCCCGACGCTGCGGTTTTCTCCACGATATCGGAAAGGCAGCGGACCACGAGATGGAGGGGGGCCATCCCGCCGTGGGTGCCGAATTGTTGAAACGTTATGGCGAAGGAGAAGAGGTCGTGCATGCCGCCGCCGGTCATCACGATGACATCCGTGTCGACTACATCTATACGGTGCTGGTCGCCGCCGCCGACGCGGTTTCCGCCGGCCGTCCAGGAGCACGGCGAGAATCGCTGGAACGTTACGTACGGCGGCTGGAAGAACTTGAAGCACTCGCATGCGGTTTTCCGGGCGTTCGACAGGCCTACGCCGTCCAGGCCGGCCGCGAAGTTCGCGTTATCGTTGATTCCGGAAAAGTCAACGATCGAGAAGCCATCGCCATGAGCAAGGAAGTGGCCAAGGCCATCGAGGACACAATGACCTACCCGGGCGAGATCCGGGTCACAGTTCTCCGCGAGACGAAGGTGGTCGAGTACGCGAGATAGCCTCGATCATCGTTTCGCGAACCAACGGCCCCATCTTCGGATGGGCGGGTTCGATGTCGACCCGCACACCCGACGAAGTTAGTGCCGACGTTGCCGTCGGACCAACCGAACCGACCAGGCAACACTCCGCCGACCGCCTCCAGGCCTCCTCCAACCCAAGACGATTGGCCACGGCCAACACGTTGGTCAACTGTTGGGCACTGGTGAACAACAACACGTCGAAAACGCCCGCGACCGTGTCACGTATCCCCTGTTCCAACGGACCCGTGTCATCGGGAAGACTCCATCGATACACCGGGACCGGCATCACCCGTCCTTCGCGAATCGAAATCGCGTCGTAGAAGGCCGTATTCGGCACGCCATATTCCTGCACGGCCACGCACCGGCCTTTAACCGCTTCAAGCCGCTCCAACTCCGGTAACAATTCCTCCCACGTGTTGGGTTCTGCCGCGCGGGCATCGATCCGAACGCCCCAGTTGTTTAGCACCGCAGCCGGTTTTGGTCCCCGAACCACGATGGTGCACTCATCGAGAAGTTGCACCAATTCATTTATCGGACATTCCCCCGACACGGATTCCGCCAAGGTCTTGGCCCCGACGCCCGTCAGAAACACGACCGTATCCACAACTCCTTTTCGAAGGGAATCCACGAACGACAGGGCTTTATGATTGTCCGAAAGCGGCGTTTCCTGCATCGATGCGACCACTGTGGCCAGACCACCGTGACGCCTGATCAAATCGGCCATCTCCCGTTGTCTGCGGCTCTCGAAACTCAGAACGCGGGGGCCGGCACCACTTCCCACTTCAATTCACCTCCAACTTCGCAACAACACGTTCCACATCCATCCTAACCGCCTCGTGGCGACGCCGTCATCAATTCATCCGCTCCGTCCGTCCGCTGGCCGCCTTGACCGTTCGCCGGAAGCCGCCGTATCCTGCCTGCCATCAATTCACCACATCCCCCGTAGATTTCCCCACCATGTCCACCTCGGATTCGTCTCCACGATCAGATCTTCCCGGCGAGTGGCCCGACGCCTCGTTCCGCGAACTTGTCACGATGTGCACGTCGCCCGCATTGATGGGCCTGGGAGTCGTTCCCGCTCCTGGACAAGAGCAGGCGTCCTTTGACCTTCCGCTCGCGCGTCACTTCATTGATCTCCTTGCACTGCTCGACGATAAGACCGGCGACCGTCTTGACGCCACAGACCAGGAAGCCCTTGACCAATCGCTCCATGAGCTTCGAATGGCATTTCTCCAGGTCCAACAAGCTGCAGACGCCGAGACTCAACCGGATGCTCTTGGCGCAGACGCAGACGCAGACGCA
>DLVV01000187.1:8922-12341 GCA_003445035.1 Planctomycetaceae bacterium
ACGCAGACGCAGACGCAGACGCAGGCTCCGGCCCCGGTGACGACCACGAGCCCGACAACAGACCGGCTTCCGGCGATGACCTCGCGGCGGACCCCAACGAAGGTGGTTGAGGAATGGGTGACACCACCTCGCGGCACCTCGTGCTGCTAGGCACCGGCACCAGCGTTGGCGTCCCGATGATCGGGTGCCACTGCGAGGTCTGTGACTCTGACGATCCCAAGAACCAACGTGGACGTTGCGGTGTTGCCGTCGAAGCGCCCGAAGGGATCTTCCTGATTGACACACCTCCCGAGCTGCGACTGCAGTTGGTTCGTGAACGGATCGACCGGGTCCACGCCGCGGTGTTCACCCACAACCACGCCGACCACATCTTCGGACTCGACGACCTGAGGATTTGCGGACAATACCTCGACAGCTCGATCCCCCTGTATTGTGAAGAGGCGGTCGAGAACCAGATCCGTCGAGCCTACCACTACGCCTTCGGAGATCCGCCGGCCAACAACCACCGTGGCGCCACCCCGCGGTTCCATTTTGAACGCATCTCCACCAACCCGTTCTCTCTGTTGGGCACTACGGTCACTCCCATTCGCCTCCATCACGGACACCTGCCCGTCCTTGGGTTTCGTGTCGACGATGTCGCCTATTGCACAGACGTCAGCGCGATCCCAGAAGAGAGCTGGAGCGAACTTCAGGGGCTGGATGTGCTCGTGATTGACGCCCTCCGCGACCGACCACATCCGACCCACTTTTCCGTCGAGCAAAGCCTTGCGGTTGTCGAACAACTGAAACCCAGGCAGGCCTACTTCACTCACATATCCCACCATCTCGACCACGCCACCACCTCCGCTAAACTCCCCGACCACGTGGAACTGGCTTGGGACGGCCTGAGAATCCCGTTGGGGAAGTCCTCGTGAACAATCCCAGCGAACGACCGCGGAACCAACGACTCGCAGTCCTGTATCTGCAACTCGCCTGGGCCTCCAGTGATCGTGGCCCTACAGACGCACGGGACCGCTTGTTGTTGTTGGCCGCACATCATGCCTCAGACGCCCGCTGGACCGAGGAAGCCGAAACCTGCCGAGATCTTGTTCTCTCAACCAATCCCCACCACATCGTCGGTCATTTCCGAAGTTTCGCAGACGCGCTGTTAAGCGACGACTTCCAGGCCCTCGCTCGACAACTCCAGCGGCAATGCCCGCAGGAAATGGCGGAACATCTCGCAGAACGGCAACAGATCGACACCGACCTCCCTGTCCGTGAACCGCCACGTCTGGTCGCCCGTGATCTGCTCGCCGACTTTGTCGCCGCATCGCAAAACGACAACGGCTGACAGGACGTCACTTCGGAGTCGGCAACGGCAACGAGCGAAGCTGCTGGCCGACCCGAGCCGCACTCGGATTCAGCACCCCCAGGACAACCGCCAGAGACGACTTGACGCCCGGCTCGTTTTCTTCGCCGTGAACGACCCGCAATCGCGCTATCCTGGTCTTCGTCAACAACACGCCGTGTTTTTGCATGTGAAATGCCAGGTGGGCCGCCGCCCGTTCACGAACCGGCGAAGACAGGTCCGGCTGCATCGCCGTGGTTGCCAAACGGTCCTGCGACGACGTGGTCCCTATGGCGGCCAGAGCGTACACGGCCCCTCCGGCGAGTTGGGGCACCTGGATGGCCGCGTGCAAATTGCCTTCTGCAGGACGAAGATCAAAAATGGTCACCCGCTGGCCTTCGGCAAGATATCCCAGCAAATCAACGGCCGCCCTGGCCCGTTCACCCCGCTCGGCCGCCGACAGTGGTTCGCTCGTCAACTTCGCCAGAAATGGGCCCACCTGGACTCCGAATCCTTTCACGGTGGCGGGCCGCTGCATGTAGCCCAGCAACGGGTCTGTGGAGATCATCCGCTCTACCGAGGCAATTCGCATCGGGTCGCCCACGACCAGGACCGGGACCCAGGCCGTTCGCGAATCTGCGCGTAAATTGGCCATCGTCTGCGTGAGACCCCAACGGATCACGTTCGCATCGAGTATCACCAACTGCACATCTCCGCGGCCGGCGGCCTCTTTGAAGGCATCACGCCCGCTTGACACGATGACAGCCTGGAAGCCGTTCTGGTCCACCAATCCTGCCAGGGCGTTCACCCGTTCGGGCTTTGGGCCGGCCACCACCGCCCGCCGCCTGTCGGTGGAGTTGAGTGCCCGCGACAGAATTTCAACCACCCGGGACGCACCTCGGAATGATCGACGCGGATCAGTTTCCACAACCGCCATCGCAGCGGTGAACTGCACCCTGGGATCCGGATAGTTGAGGGCACCCGCCAGCGGAGAAAGGCCTCCCCCACGCGACTGCAAATCATGCCGGCTAGCCAGGTTTCGCAAGACCTCCAGCGCAGCCACAGCAGCGGTCGCATTGCCGCTACCAAGAGAATCGCTCAACGACTGCATAACGACGTCACGTCCCGTCAACAACGCCGCGTCGTAAGCCGTTCCCCGTCCGCGCGGCAGTGCCTGTGTCCAGGGCGTCCTGGTTCGTTCACGGGCCAGGAACAGCGAGACAACCAGTGCCTGCAATCGGCGGTTTTCCGGGGAGATAGCCAACGCCTGTTGGGCCAGTCGACTTCCCACGTGCAGGGCCGCGTCCGTCGGGTCGGCGGCTGTACTCCGGATTCCTGCCGCGGTTTTGTCAAAATACCACGCCGTCACCTTGCCGTTGGTTCCCGCGGGCTCTCGGCCACCGCCAGCCAAACGCAGACGTGCCCCTTGCTCCATGGATCGCAGCGCCATGGTTCGCCCCAACGCGGAAGCGTGGCGTGCGTCCCCAAGGGTCAATCTCGCAACAGCCTCGGCGGCGGAAACTCGGACACCCGGCGGCTGGGCTGCGTCCACGCTGAAAAACCACAGGTGGACTGCGGTGTCTTTGGTTCCGATCCGCCCCAAAACCTCCAACGCGGCTGTCCTCAGGTTGGCATCCTCACTTTCCAGCACGGCCAGTACCGGGGGTATCACCTCGGCACCCAACATGGTCAGCGTGTAAATCAGTAACTCCCGCGTCATATCGTCCTTCACGTCCCCGATTTGCTCGACAAGCCGCGGAACCACAAGAACACCACCTGATCGCAGTTGCAGAATTGCTGCATCCCGGACTGATGGAGCCCCCTCCAATTCTCCAATCAAACGATCAATACGAGTTTTGTCCCCGGCGAACCGGCCGAAAGCGGCGTTCATTCGTCCCAGCAACGTCGCTGAACCGGGTTGCAACGACACCAGATTTGACAGTCGCAAGAAAACCGCCGGACCATGTTTGTCGCGCATGGACAACAACGCGGCGTCGTCCGGATTCGATTCCAGCAACTTCTGCAGGTAGCCATTCGCAAGGTTCGGCCTGCCCAAATCCGTCATCAGCACAACCGCATCAAACAACGCTCC
>DLVV01000029.1:0-691 GCA_003445035.1 Planctomycetaceae bacterium
GGACGTCGTGGTTGTTGTCTTCACCTGCAACAGCTGCCCCTACGCGGTGGACTACGAGGACCGGCTGATCGCCTTCCACAAGAAGTTCGCCTCCCGCAACGTCGCCGTGGTCGCCATCAACGTCAACAAGGTCCCCGAGGACGCATTGCCGGCGATGAAGAAGAAGGCCAAGCAGAAGGCCTTCCCCTTCGCCTATCTCTTCGACAGTTCCCAGAAGATCGCCAAGGACTACGGAGCGTTCTTCACTCCCGAGTTCTTCGTGCTCAACAAGCAGCGGAAGATCGCCTACATGGGATCGATGGACAACAACCCCGATCTGAAGAAGGTGACCAAGCACTACCTCGACACTGCCGTCGAGAGCGTGCTGGCCGGCAAAAAGGTGGGCAAGCCCGAAACGATCGCCTTCGGATGCCAGATCCGCTTCGACAAGAAACGCCGCAAGCGAAAGAAACGCAAGAAAAAGAAGTGACCCGATGCTCCGACGACTCTCGCTGACAGGCCTCGTCCTGGTTGCAGCAACAGCCCCGGCAGCCGTCCGGGCCGCACCGACCAACCTGCTGTTGATCATCGCCGACGACTGCACCTTCCGCGACATTGGCTGCTACGGCGGACAGGCCCACACGCCGCATATCGACCGCCTGGCCACGCAGGGAATGCGGCTGACCCGGTGCTTCCAGGCGGCCCCGATGTG
>DLVV01000029.1:1109-2153 GCA_003445035.1 Planctomycetaceae bacterium
CAGCGTGGTGCAGTACCTGAAACCACGCGGCTACAGGGTCGCCCTCTCGGGCAAGAAACACATCGCACCTCGGGCCGTCTTCCCCTTCGAATACTCCGGCAAACAGAACCCCGACTTTGCAGCCATCGACAGCCTGATGGCCCAGAGCAAATCCCGCGGCACACCCTTCTGCCTCTTCGCCTGCTCCAACGAACCGCACTCGCCGTGGAACAAGGGGGACCGTTCACGATACGACCCCGAAAAAGTCAGGCTGCCGTCCTACTTCGTCGACACGCCGGAAACACGGAACAAGATGGTGGCCTACCTGGCCGAAATCACCTTTTTCGACAGCCAGGTGGGCCGGTGCCTGGAACTGCTCGAGAAACACAAGCTGACGGAAAACACGCTGGTCCTGGTGCTCAGTGAGCAGGGATCCAGTTTTCCCTTCGGCAAGTGGACCTGTTACGACACCGGACTGCAAAGTGCGGCCATCGCCCGCTGGCCCGGCCACATCAGGCCCGGCACGACCAGTGATGCGATGATCGAGTATGTCGACATCCTGCCGACGTTCCTGGACGTCGCCGGAGTCGAATTGCCGAAGACGCTCGATGGACGCAGCTTTCTGCCGGTGCTCCAGGGAAAACGCAAATCGCACAAGCAACATGTCTTCGGACTGATGACCACCCGCGGCATCCTCAACGGTTCCGATCACTACGGAATCCGCAGCGTCCGCTCGGATCGCTACAAGCTCATCGTCAACCTGACTCCCGAGGTTCCCTTCCGCAACATCTTCATGAAGTCGTCGATCTTTCGATCGTGGGAGGCCAAGGCGCGTTCGGGTGACAAGGATGCCCGCGAAAAGGTCCGCCGCTTCCGGCAGCGGCCCGCCGAGGAGCTCTACGACATCACGGCCGACCCCTACGAGTGGCAGAACCTGGCCGGTGATCCGAAGCTGGCCGAAGTCAAGTCGCGGCTGAAGGCACAACTGGACCGCTGGATGAAGGCCCAGGGCGACCGGGGACAGCAGACCGAACTGGAAGCCCTCAAGCACCAGGCCCGCCGGCG
>DLVV01000029.1:2476-3513 GCA_003445035.1 Planctomycetaceae bacterium
AACAAGAAGAACAAGAAGAAGCCGGGCACAACCTAGCCGGTGTGCTTCTTGACGAAGGCCAAGGCCGCCTTGTAGGCGTCATCGATCGCCTGCGGATCACCACCTCCCAGGCCGTGCTCTCCACCCTGGATCGACACCAGCCGGTGACTGACACCGTGCTTCTTGAACTCCCGCTGCATCAGCACCGACTGCTCGTGGGGCACATCGGTGTCGGCGGTGCCGTGGATCAGCAATGTCGGCGGGTAGTCAGCGGTGACGTTCTTGACCGGCATGTAGGGGTAGAACTTCTCGGGCTCGGTGTGGGGATCCCAGCCGGACACTTCGAGAGGCCACCGGCCGGTCTGGCGGCACCAGTTGTAGAAGTCGCCACCGTTTCCCTTGCGGAGCCGTGAATCGGAGACCGGGGGACCGGCAACCTGCTTGCGGGCGTGGGTCTCGGTGAACTTCACCCTGTTGTGCCGCTTGTGGGGACTTGGCTTGCTGTACCAGTCGCCGACCAGGTCGCCATAGCCCCAGAACGGGACCAGGCAGGCAGGCCTGGGTTTCACCCGGTAACCGGTCGCCAGCGTCAGGTAGCCTCCGGCCGATCCTCCCAGCACAGCGATCTTCGACGTGTCGACCTTCAGGTCGTCGGCCCGCTCACGAAGCCATTCGAAGGCGTCCCCGACGTCCCCGAGGATCTCGGGCATCGGGGTCTCGGGAGCCAACCGGTAATCGATCGACGCCAGGGCGTACCCGGCCCCGAGCAGGTCCGTTTTGACTCGGCCACTGATTCCCGCCCGGTGCCCGTTGATCAGGGCCCCGCCATGAATCCACACGACCAGTCGCGGTCGGCCGGCCGTGTCGGAACGATGCAGATCGAGCTTGATCGGCAGCCGCTTGACAGTCTTGTAAGTGTGGGTCGTCACGCGAACTTTCGGTGCCGAACGGGCCTTTGAACTGGTGGTGGCCAGGGCTGTGGCGGCCAACAGGAAAGTCCGCCGGTCAACGGCCGTGGTCTGCAGCGGGTCCACTTCGATCATGCCCTACTTGGCCCC
>DLVV01000115.1 GCA_003445035.1 Planctomycetaceae bacterium
GGGCAGATGACCTACCTGGGCACCGACGCCTGCGGCAAGTACTACTGGCTGCCCAGGAACCGCAACCACCTCGAGATGTCGCTGCTGCACTCCGAGGGCCTGTACCTGGAATGGGCCAGGAAACACCCCGGGTAGAACGGGGCGGCCTACAGGTTGTGCAGCAGGCCGCGCATGTAGCCGACGGCGAACGAAATGTACTGCTTGGGCAGGCGGCCCTCGCCGGTAATCCCGACCGGGTGATCGAAATCGATCACGCCGTCGTAACCGACCGCGTCCAGGGCCCGCACGACCTGGCCCATCTGCATGTCACCGTCGTCGACGAAGACCTCCGAGTAGCCGCGGTTCTCCGGCAACGTGCCGCGGACGTTGCGGAAGTGAACGTGGAACAGTTGCTTCTTCTTCCCGAAGTGCTCGATCCCCTTCAACACGTCTTCACCGGATTCGTAACGTGTGCCACAACAGAACGTGATTCCGTTGTTGGCGCTGGGCACCTCCGAGAACAGGCGATCGAAGTCGCGATGGCGACACAGGATCTGTGGACTACCGACGAAGTTGTGCAACGGCGGATCGTTGCCGTGCATCGCCACCTTGGTCTTGGACCCGTCCACGATCGGGATCACCTGGCGGTAGATGTTCAACAATCCTTTCCACAACTGGTCGCTGGTCACCTTGTACTTCGGCTTCAGGCCCAGGGACTGAACCCGGTCGAGATCGAAATGAAGGTACTGGTACCCGCCTCGACCGCGGCGTCGAATCCAGCGATTGTTGTCATTGGCCAGGTGCAGACGCGCCTGGCAAGCCTGGATCCCGTAGACGGGGATCTCGAAATCGACCAGCAACTCGGCCATCCGCTTCAACTTGTCGATTTCCTTCTGGCCTTCGGGTCGAGCCAGGTGCGCGTTGAGGTAGAACGGCCCCAGCGAATTGGCACGTTCGATCTTCAGGCCCAGCCCGCCAAGCCGATCCACAAGTGTCTTGAGGGCCTTGCGAGTGAACTCACCGTGCTCAGCGTACCCCTCGATCATGTCGAGCGTGATGTCGACGTAGTCGACACCGATCTGTTTCAGGTATCGCAGATCGTTGTCGTTGTCGCTCTTCATCCACGACTGGTTGACACGTGTGCCGAGCCGAATCTTCGTCTTGGACCGCGGCCGGCGTGTCACCTCCGTGGCGTCGGCCGACCGACCGGTTCCTACGGCGGCCAATCCGGCTGCTCCCAGTGCGGCGGTGCGGACGAATCCGCGGCGGGTCGATCGCATCGGCCCCACGGCCTGTCCGGTTCCATCGTGGTCGCTTCGCTCGTTTGTCATCTTCGGTCCCCTTAATTTCCCACCTGACGGCTCGACATCATAACCGTCCCGGACAAGAATTGGACAATGCGGTGCTGGCTGCCACCTGCCACCTCCGGCGGCGCAGTTCCAGCCCACCCGACCCCGATCAAGCACACCGTCATGCCCGATCCGAGCAAGGTCTTTCAGATCGCCCGGCTGCCCCACACCCTGGTCGTCGTGCCACAGGGGGCGACACTGAACTTCCAGTACACCGACGTGCNNTTCCACCCGCTGCACCTGGCCAAGGACGCCAAGAGTGCACCCGTCAAGGCGGCCAACATCTATGTCGACGACTACGATCTTGACGGCGACAACGACCTGGTGATGAGTTCGGCTCACACCTTTGGCGTCTGGTGGTTCGAGAACACCGGCGGAAACCAGCAGCCGAAGTTCACCTATCACTTGATCCACGAGACGAACTCACAAACGCACGCGATGGAGTGGGTCGACATCACTGGAAATGGCACCCGCGACCTGGTCACCGGCAAGAGGTTCTTTGCTCACAACGGTAGCGACCCCGGTGGCCGCGACCCGGTCCGGATGACCTGGTACGAAGTACAAAAGCGGGCGGGGAAGGCCCCGAAGTTCGTGTCGCACAAGATTCCGGCGGGGCTGGGGACCGGCGTGGGAACGCAATTCCTGGTGACCGATGTCAACGGCGACGGGCTGGCCGACATCGCACTTTCGAACAAGAAGGGCGTCAACGTCCTGCGGCAGAAACGGTAACCGCCGACCACAAACCGGCAGCTTGCCAAGACCCCGAGCAATGCGTACTCTTGGTTTCGCACTGGCCCAAGTGGCGGAATTGGCAGACGCGCTAGGTTCAGGACCTAGTGTCCGTAATGGACGTGGAGGTTCGAGTCCTCTCTTGGGCACTCGCCGACCAGAACCAACTGGTTCGGCAAACCCGCTGCGGTCATACACTCAGGCTGCAGCAGTCGCTGTCGAAACATCGATCGCCAGGTCCGAGCCACCCGACATGCCCGATCCGAGCAAGGTCTTCAAGATCGCACGGCTGCCACACACTCTCGTCATCGTGCCACAGGGCGCTACGATGAACTTCCAGTACACCGACGTGCACCTGGAATCCAACGAGCTCTTCCGGATCATCGACGAACCACAGCTCAAGAATGTCCTGATCGATCTCGGGGCCGTCACCTACATCGATTCGATCATCATCAGTTCGCTGCTCCGCGTGCTGACCAAGTCGCGTCAGCTGGGCGGAAAGGGTGTCTTCTGCTGTGCCAACAACCAGGTGCAGGAAGTGCTGAGTTGCATCCAGATCGGCCGGCTGTGGCCGCTGTTCGAAACCCGCGAGGAGGCCCTGGCGGAGGTCGAACCCGAGGGTGGTGCCGAGTGACCGAGGAGGATCGGCCACCGGATGACCGGACCATGGAGACCGTTGGGGTCTACCCGTCGATCACCGAGGCATCGATCGTCCGCGGCCGGCTCGACCAGGCCGGCATCCGCTCGTGGATGCAGGACGAACTGACCGCCGGACAGCTCTTCCAGGTCGGCACAGCCCTGGGCGGCGTCAAGCTGCAGGTCGCCGACAGCGACCTGCAGCGAGCCCGCGAATTGATCGCCAACGAACCGTCAAAGGAAACCACCGGGACAGCGTGGACGTGCCCGCGATGCGGCAGCGAAGTAGATGCCGGTTTCGAGATCTGCTGGAGTTGCCAGGCAACGCGAGCTGATCAACCCGACTAATACTCGTTGTCGGCAGCCGTCTCGCCTTCGAAACCCGTGAATTCGCTCTTGACCACCTGGCGAACCTGCCGCCCGTCGATCTCCTCGCGCAATCTCGCCACCGCCTGGTCGACGGGCATCATGCCCAGGTCGCCATCAATCCGATCCCGCAGCGCCACCGAACTCTCGGCCGCCTCCTTGTCGCCCACCACGGCCATGTAGGGAATCAGCTCCAGCTGCGCGTCACGGATCTTCGACTGTACCTTGGCACTCCTCAGGTCCGTCGTCACCCGGAACCCGGCCGCCCGCAACCGCTCGGTCACCTGCCCCGCGTACTCGGCGTGCCGGTCCTCGCTGATCGGAAGCACCCGCACCTGTTCGGGAGCCAGCCACAGCGGGAACGCCCCCGCGAAATGTTCGATCAGCATCCCGACAAAACGTTCCATCGAGCCGAACGGTGCCCGGTGGATCATCACCGGGCGGTGCGGCCGGTTGTCGGAACCGATGTAATCGAGATCGAAACGTTCCGGCAGGTTGTAGTCCAGTTGCACCGTGCCCAGTTGCCATTCACGTCCGATGCAGTCGCTGACCATGAAATCGGCCTTGGGCCCGTAAAAGGCCGCCTCGCCGGCACACTCCTCGTAGTCCAGCCCCGTCTCCTCCAACACGTTCCGCAAGCTTCGCTCGGCCAGGTCCCAGTTCTCCTGGCTGCCCACGTACTTGTCACTGCCGGTTTCACGCAGCGAGAGCTGGACGCGATAGTCGTCGAGTCCGACCGAGGCGAGCACGAACTTGACCAACTCGAGCGTCTCGCGGAATTCCTGCTCGACCTGGTCAGGCGTGCAGAACTGGTGCGCGTCGTCCTGGGTCAGGCCCCGGACGCGCAGCATTCCGTTGAGTTCACCGGATTGCTCGTAACGGTACACGGTGCCGAACTCGGCCAACCGCACCGGCAGTTCACGGTAGCTGCGAGGCTGGGACTTGTAGATCTGCACGTGGTGCGGGCAGTTCATCGGCTTCAGCAGGAATCGTTCCTGAGTCCGCTCCCAGTGACGCAGGAACGCCACCCGCTCGTCCCTGGTCCCGTTGGCCGGGTAGCTCGACGTGTCGCACCCCAGCACGGCCGCGGCGGCACACAACGCCTGCTCGTCCGTCTCGCCCAACGCCCCCTCCTCGAGCCTCCTGATCCAACCATCGACCAGTTGGCCGGCGTCGTGAGTGAACAGTGGTGCGAACTGCGAATCGCGGTAATAGGGAAAGTGACCGCTGGTCTCGTACAACTCGACACGGCCGACGTGGGGCGAGTAGACCGGGTCGTAGCCACGGGCCAGCAACTCGGCCTTAATGAAATCCTCGAGCCGACTCCTCACCCTGGCGCCCTTGGGCATCCACAGGCACAGTCCCTGGCCGACCTCCGGGGTGATCGAGAACAACCCGTGCTGCTTGCCCAGTACACGGTGATCACGTCGACGCGCCTCCTCGATCCGTTCGAGATATGCCGCCTGCTCCTTCTTGCTGAACCAGGCAGTGCCGTAGAGACGCTGAAGACGACGGCCGTTGCTGGCGTCGCCCTTCCAGTGTGAACCAGCGACGCTGAGCACCTTGAAGGCCTTGATCCGGCCGGCGTCGGGCACGTGCGGGCCTCGACAGAGATCCACGAATTCGCCCTGGCGGTAAAAACTCAGGTCCGAATGTTCCGAGAGGCCCGTCTCGATGTGCTCGACCTTCAGCTCCTGCCCAAGTTCCCCGCAGAACGCGACCGCCTCGTCGCGATCCAGATGAAACCGCTCGAACGGCTCAGCTTCCTTGACGATCGCACGCATCTCCTGCTCGATCCGTTCGAAGTCGTCTTCTCGGATCGGCTCATCCAGCTCGAAGTCGTAGTAGTACCCGTTGGCGACGGTCGGCCCGAATGCCAGGCCAACGCCCGGAAAAAGCCTCATCACCGCACGGGCCATCACGTGGGCACAGCTGTGCCGCATCACGCCCAGGGCCTCGGCGTCACGGTCGGTCAGCAACTTCAGGGGAACCGGATCGGCATCGGTCAGCTGCTTCAGCGGCCGCATCGCATCGACGACCGTTCCGTCGATCTCGGCCGCCACCGTGGCCCGCGCCAGCCGCTCACCGATTCCCGCCGCGACGTCCAGTGCCGTCGCCTCGTCGGGGTGCTCCTGCAGCGTGCCATCGGGCAGTTGTACCTGGATCATCGTCGCCTCGACTCTCTCCGATCCGCACCCGGCCGCTACGAAAGGCCGCCGCACGAGTCGGTGGTTTGGGTTCGCGGGTCCATGTAAGGGAGTTCCCCGGAAGGCGTCAACACCGGCCCGGACGTGCCCGACGACGCCGTCCACCTTGCTTGACGGCTCCTCGCAACAGACGGTAGCTTTGCGGGTCGAGGACGATT
>DLVV01000263.1:0-177 GCA_003445035.1 Planctomycetaceae bacterium
GACGGAAACAACATCAGCGATCGTCCTTGTATCGCCGAACTTTTTGGCGTGCTGATTCCTGTGTCGGATCCGCCGAAGCGGGGTCCAACGTCGCCGAGCACGACCGGCGACATATCGGTTTACGCTGCCTCGTCGAAGCTACTCCTCTTCGGCGACGGCCGCGGTCTCGGCCTCTGT
>DLVV01000263.1:496-4503 GCA_003445035.1 Planctomycetaceae bacterium
CCTCTGTAGCGGTGTCGGCCTCGGTAGCGGTCTCGTCCTCGGCCGTGTCCTTCCTCTTGCCCCAGTTGTATTTCTTCTGGAACTTCTCCACGCGACCGGCACTGTCGACGTATTTCATCGTTCCGGTGTAGAACGGGTGGCAGGCGCTGCAGATCTCGACGACGAGTTTTTCGACGGTGCTCCGCGTCGTGAACGAATTGCCACAGCCGCAGCTGACCTCGGTGTCCATGTAATCGGGATGGATGTCCTTCTGCATGGTCTTGCCTGTCGAAAGAAATTCGCTGGAGTGACGCTGAAACGGCTAGTGTAGAGGGGCGATGAAGACGCGACAAGGTCGAAGCGAGGATGGGAAATCCCACCGGTTCCACCGTTGAACTCGCCGGTCACTTGTCCTTTTTCGGGGCGGGGGTCTTGAGACTGGCCAGGAAGGCGGTCAGGTCGGCCACCTGTCGAGCCGTCATGTCCCGGACCAGCAGGTCGGGCATCAGGGATTTCTGCTGTGCGGCCAGGACCTCGACATCGTCGGCCGCCACCCGGATGAGCTTGTCTTTGGCGTCCTTGAGGACCACCTCCTTGTCATCCTTTTTGACCAGCAGGCCGGTGTGGACACGTCCCTGGGCCGTTTCGACCACGTAGGTCAACCACTTCGGCTCGATCTTCCTGGACGGCTGCAGGATGCTCTCGAGGATCTGCGCCCGTGTGAATTTCTTGCCGACGCCACTGAGATCGGGGCCGACCTCCTTGCCCTGGCCGGCGATCTTGTGACAGTTGCGGCACTGGATCCCATCGGTCTTGAAGAAGACGGTTTTCCCCCGGGTGATGTCGCCGGGCAGGGCGAGGATCTGGGCCGGCTTGACGGTGGTTCCGAGCCGTTGGACCCGTTTCTCCTCCGGCAGGTACCTCTCGAACAGATCCCGGACAGTTGCCGACTGGTGAGTGGTGGCCACGGCGATCGCCTGATCACGAGCCGCTCCTGGCAACTCGCTTCCGCTGGTAGCCTGCAGCAGCCGAATGGCTCCTGACGTGCTGCCCAGCAGCGAGTTGATCTGGGCGGCTCGCTGCTTGACGTCCTTCGCGGACTTGAGCGTCTTCAGTGCGACGGCTGTCTCGCCTCGCGAGCGGGCGATGCCGGCATCCGGGGATGCCGACGGCAGGGTGCTGATCCAGTCGTGGATCAGCTGGGTGCCGATGGGGTCGATGACCGAGGATCCGATCCGCGGCATGCGGCCGGCTCCCAGCTTGGACATGCGGAAATACATCACGCTGCGATACGGGTCGCCGGCGGCCAACACCTTGCCGCTGGCCATGCCGAAGGTCCCCTGGCCGGGACGGACATTGAGTGTTCCGGTGTCGGGCAGGTCGAGCGTGGCCAGCAACTGGAAGCGGGCGTTTCCACCGCCCCACTTGCGGTGACAGTGTGAGCAGTTGGCGTGGAGATAGGATCGGGCTCGCTGGCCAAGTTCGTGTGAGTCGACACGGTAGTCGACCAGCCGTGGCAGGTCGCTGGACGGTGTCGGCAGCGGTTCCGAAAAGCATCCGAGGCGTTGCAGCATGTCGATCTGGTTGACCGTGTCACCGCCATGGTTGTAGCTGCGGTTCATCTGGTGAGTGGTCACCCCGAGCACGTACTTGGCCGCCATGTTGTGACAGACGGTGCACTCGGTCCGGCTGGGAAAGTGCCAGGTCTGCTTGCGGACACCGCCGGGAGCACTGCGGTCGGCGATCTGGAACGTGCGGTTGCGTCCCTGCGGATCGAGCAGCAGTTCGGCGGCAGTCTGCTGGTCGTTCCAGACGTAGGTGTAGCCCTGCCAGTACTGGTCACCGTTGGTTTCGTTGCCCGCGAGTCGTTCGTGATGCAGGATGCGGGTCTCAATCCGTCGTCGGCTCTTGCGGTTGCCGGCTTCCATTTCCAGGAAGACTGTTTCGACGATCACCGTGCCATTGGGAAACTTCCAACCGGGGGGAGATCCGGGGGCCGGTTGCGGATAGGTCAGTGTTTCGAATTCCATCTTCGAATCACCCGGCAGGGCCAGGAACCGTTGCTTGGTGGCACCATCGGACCACTGCGGGGCTATCACGTCGTAGGGAATCAGGCCGGCGGCGGGGGCCAGGTCCTTGACCGATGAGAACAGGCCGGTCTGGGCGAGGGTCCTGGGGAAGTTGCTTTTGCGACCCGCGTCGGGGTTGGGGATGAGTTCGTGGATGCGACCACTGACATGGTCCAGCAGGTAGAGTTCCCCCTGGCCGTCCTGTCCGAAGCTGACCAGCCGCATGCTCGAATCGACAAGTTCCGCGGCAGAGATCAGCTTTTGCTTGTCGCGATCGTAGCGCAGCTGCCAGATCCGCCCGGTGTCGTAGTCGCCGTAGACGTAGGCCCCACGGAGCTTGGCGAGTTTCTTGCCGTGGTAGATGAAGCCGCCGGTGATCGAGCGGAAGTTGGCGTGGTCGTGTTCGATGATCGGTGGGATGATTGCCGTGGGACCGCGAGGCCGTTCGGGTTCGAATGGGTGAGACCCTTCGGTGATGCTCCAGCCGTAGTTGCCGCCCCGCTTGATGCGGAAGACCATTTCCCAGAGGTCCTGCCCGATATTGCCGGTCCAGAGGTCGCCGGTGGCGGTGTCGAAACTCATCTTCCACGGCTGTCGCAGCCCGTAGGCCCAGATCTCCGGCCGTGCGCCCTTGGTCTGCAGGAAGGGGTTGTCCCGGGGAACGGTGTAGGGAAGTTTTTCGCCGGGATGGTCGACATCGATCCGCAGAATCGCGCCGGAGAGATTGGTGAGATCCTGTCCGGTGAGGTAGAGATCGGCGATGCCGCTGCTGTCACCGGTGGCGATGTAGAGGTAGCCATCGGGACCGAACTGCAGGCAGCCGCCGTTGTGGCCGCCCGAGGGCCATTCCAGCAGGATCTGCTCACTCTTGGGGTCGCAGCGCGGCGGTTCACCCGGCAGCACGCGGAACCGTGACACGCGACTCCCCTTGGGGATTTCCTCGGTGTTGGTTGTGACGATCGTCGCGTAGGCGTAGCGGACCTTGGGATATTTCGGGTGCAGGGCGATGCCGTAAGCCGAGAGCGTCTTCGGCTTGCTGCGGCCCAGAACCTCGTTGGTGTCGAGAAGCAGGTCGGGCTTGGCGGTCTTGCGATCCAGGGGGACCGAAAAGATCCGTCCGTACCGTTCGACGACCAGCAGCCGGTTGATACCGGCCGAGTAGTTCATGTCCAGGGGTTCGTCGAACTTGAGGTTCGGGAAGGCAATTCGCGTGCGGTAGGGACTGGGGGGATCGGGTGATCCCTTGACCCGAGACGTCGTCCAGGCGATGCGGGACTTGGTGCTGAAGGTCGGGCCATCGGCAGCCGACAACCGCGTGGTGGAGCAGAGCAGGCTGGCGACAAGCAGCGACCGCACGAGCGAACCGGCGAAGATGTTCACGGAAGAACTCCCCTGGATGCGAATCAAAGCGGCACTCAGCATACCGTCTGGAAATCCTGACAACCACGACAACCGAGTCGCCTGGAGCGGATGCCGAAGGTGATTTGTCGGGCCAGGAAAGATCAATGCACCTTGATCCGACGAATCGCCGATCAGTAGAATCACAGGCGGAAACAATCTCACGCGGAGACATGGCGGCATGAGGCCGAAACAGGTGGACCAGACGCTGGCGATGCGGCGACGCAGCTTCCTGAAATCGGGGCTGACGGCCGGAGGTCTGTCGGGTTTCGGAATGTCGCTGACCGACCTGCTGGTGGGTCGCGAGGCGACCGCGGCCCAGGCCGCTGGGACCTCGGGCCAGGCCAAGTCCTGCATCCTGCTCTACATGACCGGCGGTCCGGCCCAGCAGGAGACCTTCGACATGAAGCCGAAGGCCAACCAGGGATACCGGGGCGACTTCAATCCGATCGAGACCAGCGTGCCGGGGATCGAGGTCTGCGAGCACCTGCCGATGATGGCGAGACAGGCCCACCGTTACTCGGTCATCCGTTCGACCTATCACAACAGCAACACGCACGG
>DLVV01000263.1:4878-5720 GCA_003445035.1 Planctomycetaceae bacterium
GGCGAGCCCCAGATGGACCGCGTCGATCCTCCGTGTGTCGGAGGTGTTATACGGCAGCTGCGTGGTGACCAAAACGGGTTGCCGGCCTCGGTGCACCTGCCGGTTCGTATCGGCGACCAGAACAACTTCCAGTGGGGCGGTCAGCACGCCGGGTTCCTGGGTCCGAACTTCGACCCGTTGATGTTGATCGACGAATCGTGGAAGCCCGGTACGCTTCCGCCCGGCTTCCGTCCCCCCAAGGGAGTCGGAGACCAGCGGCAGGTCAGCCGCCAGGAGTTGCTCTCCCGTGTCGAGCAGTCTCGCCCCGACGTCTCGGCGGCCGAAGCCAACTACGGGCGGTTCCAGCAGCAGGCCCTGGACATCCTTGGCTCGAACTCGGCCTGGCGAGCGTTCACGATCGACGACGAGTCGCCCGAGACGCTGGCCCGCTACGGGGACAACAAGTTCGGCCGCAGTTGCCTGGTGGCACGGCGGCTGGTCGAAGCGGGAGTGGGCCTGGTGACGGTGCCCTGGATGTTCCTGCACTCGACGAAGAACTTCGATACCCACGACAAGCATTTCAAGGTCATGAAGGACATGCTGCTGCCACCGATGGACCGGGCGTTTTCGGCATTGATCGAAGACCTCTCGGAACGCGGGCAGTTGGACGAGACGCTGATTGCCTGGACGGGCGAATTCGGACGGACGCCGAAGGTGAACAAGAAGGCCGGACGTGACCACTGGGGTCCGGTTTACAGCACGGTGCTGGCCGGCGGGGGAATCCGCGGCGGGCAGGTGTACGGTTCCAGCGACAAGATTGCCGGATACCCGGCCGACAATCCGGTCCACGTTCGCGACTTCAT
>DLVV01000263.1:6031-26101 GCA_003445035.1 Planctomycetaceae bacterium
GCCACGATCTACCACTGCCTGGGCTACGGCTCGGACACGCGGGTGGTGGACCCGACCGGCCGACCGCACTTCGTCGTGCAGGGCAGCCCGGTCCATTCGCTGCTGTAGGCGGTGCGACGGATTGTTGTCCGTCGGGTTGGCTCGTTGTAGCTCGCTTTCGCCGTGTGCCGTCGCGTGGCACAATCGGCGGCACGCGCTTCAGGTGTACACACCCCGTACGGGACGGATGACCCATGTCACAGGTAGAACAAGATCGCCAGGCCATTCTCGACGCGAAGCAGAAGGGGATGCTGGCCACGCTGATGACCTACGGCCGCCTGTCGGGTCCTGGTTGGTTGCAGGGGGCGATCACGCTCGGCGGTGGTTCGCTGGCCGGCAGTCTCTACCTGGGAGTCATCGGCGGTTACGAGATGATGTGGCTGCAGCCGTTGATGATGATTCTGGGCATCGTGATGCTCAGTGCCATCGGCTATGTCGCACTCTCGACCGGTGAACGGCCCTTCGACGCGATCAATCGTCACGTCAACCCGGTGCTGGGCTGGGGCTGGGCGATTGCCACGCTGATGGCCAACCTGGTCTGGGCGATGCCCCAGTTTTCTCTCGGCACCGCGGCGATACAGCAGAACCTGTTTCCGGAACTGTTCGGCGGCGACACCGGCAAATACATCGCTGTGGGGCTGCTGTTCGGTGTGTCAGCGCTGGTGATCTGGTTCTACGAGAGCGGTGGCTGGGGGCTGAAGCTCTTCGAGATTCTGTTGAAGTCGATGGTGGCAATCGTCGTTCTGAGCTTTTTCGGAGTGGTGATCGCGATGTCCTCAAAAGGGGGGGGCTTGGCCTGGGGCGAGATCCTGTCCGGTTTCATTCCCGACCTGTCATTGCTGGACCGGCCGGCGGCGGCATTCGAGACGGCGCTGAAAGATTCGACCCACGCCGAATACTGGCGAGAACAGATCCTCTCGACACAACGTGACCGGATGGTGACCGCTGCGGCGACGGCCGTCGGAATCAACATGACCTTCTTGTTGCCCTACTCGATGCTCAAGCGGGGTTGGGATCGAGATTTTCGCGGGTTGGCCATCTTCGATCTCTCGGTTGGCCTGTTTATCCCCTTCGTGCTGGCGACCAGTTGCGTCGTGATCGCCTCGGCCAGCCAGTTCCACGGGCAGTTCGATCCGGGACTTGTGGGCGAGGGGCCGGCGACTCCGGGAATCACCGACAAGTTGCAGGGCGGGTACGAAAAGAACGTCGAAGGACTGGCGAAGCACCTGGACGGCTCCGGAGAGATCGAACTGGCCGACCGGAAGATCGCAGCGATGTTGGTCCAGCGGGATGCCTTCCTGCTGGCCAACACGCTCGAGAAGTTGACCGGCCGCACCGTGGCTCACGTCGTCTTCGGAATCGGCGTGGTCGGCATGGCCTTCTCGACGATCATCATCTTGATGCTGATCAACGGGTTCACTGTCTGCGAGATGATCGGGATCCCGGCCTCGGGAATTCAGCACCGCATCTGGAGCCTGCTGCCCGGGATTACCGGTGCCCTGGGATTCCTGTTCCTGTGGGGTGATGGCGAGGCCCGGTTCTGGCTGGCGGTACCGACCAGTGTCTTCGGGATGGTGCTGTTGCCGATTGCTTACCTGACATTTTTCCTGATGATGAACAACCGCCGCATGCTGGGCGAACACCTCCCACAGGGCGGACGCCGCAACCTGGTCAACGCCGCGATGTGCGTGGCGCTGGCCGCAGCGACGGTGGGAGCCGGGTGGTCGATCTGGAGCAAAACGCAGTGGTATGGCGTGGGAGGGGTTGTCGCCTTTCTGTTGTTGGCCGGCGTGGTCCACGTTGTTCGAGGTGGCAATTCGGGTGGCGGCGTTTCCGTGCCCTCCGGTTCCGAGACTCCAGACACCGGGGCGGCTCCCTCGGATCCGGATGACCAGGGAGAGTGAAGGCATGCGGGGCTGGTCGTGGCTCGTGGTGCTGATCCTGCTGGTTCCGCGAGTGTCATTAGCGTCCGAGCGGACCAACGTGGTGTTCTTTCTGGTCGATGACCTCGGCTGGACCGACCTGGGCTGTTTCGGCAGCTCGTTTTACGACACGCCACATGTCGATGGACTGGCCCGGTCGGGGATGAAATTCACCAATGCCTATGCCGCCTGCCCGGTCTGCAGCCCCACTCGGGCCAGCATCCTGACTGGCAAATACCCGTCACGGACCGGCATCACCGACTACATCAATGCCGGTGGCGGCAACCAGCCCGGGAAGTGGCGTCGCAATACCAAGTTGCTGCCGGCAGCCTACAAGGATCGGATGGCACACAAGGACGTGACGCTGGCCGAAGCGTTGAAGGAAGCCGGTTATGCGACTTTCTTTGCCGGCAAATGGCACCTGGGCCCCGAGGGGTTCTGGCCCGAGAGCCAGGGATTCGATGTCAACCGGGGTGGTATCACCCGCGGTGGCCCTTACGGCGGCAAGAAGTACTTTTCCCCTTACGGAAATCCGCGGTTGAAGGACGGGCCGCCCGGGGAACACTTGCCGGCCAGACTGGCCAACGAGACGGTCAAGTTCATCGAGACAAATCGCGAGAAGCCGTTCCTGGCCTACCTGTCGTTCTACTCGGTTCACACCCCGCTGATCGCCCGGAAGGATCTCCGGCAGAAGTATCTGGCCAAGAGGAAGCAACTGGACGCCGCGGCCGTGGCGGGAGAATTCTCGAAGCGAGAGCACCGCAGACGGGTACGGACGCTGCAGGCCCACGCGGTCTATGCCGGGATGATCGAGGCGATGGACCAGGCGGTGGGCACGGTGCTGTCGGGCCTGAAACGCCTCGGGCTAGAGAAGAACACGGCGGTGTTCTTCATGTCCGACAACGGGGGGCTGTCGACATCCGAAGGGCACCCAACCAGCAACCTGCCGCTTCGCGGCGGCAAGGGATGGATGTACGAGGGCGGGATCCGCGAACCGATGATCGTTCGCTGGCCGGGAGTGACCGCCGCCGGAAGTGTCTGCAAACAGGTCGTCACCAGCACGGATTTCTATCCGACGATTCTCGAGATCACCGGGTTGAAGGCTCGGCCTGATCAGCACCGGGATGGGGTGAGCTTCGTTTCGTTGCTGAAAGGGAAAACGCGAAAGCGGGGTCCACTGTTGTGGCACTATCCTCACTACGGAAATCAGGGGGGAGCCCCCGCGGGAGCCGTCCGCGAGGGACGGTGGAAGTTGATCGAGTGGTACGAGGACAAGCGGGTGGAACTGTTTGACCTCGAGAGCGATATCGGTGAGAACCGGGACCTGGCCAAGGGCCAGCCCGAACGGGTCCGGGCGATGAGGGTCACACTGCACCGAATGCTCAAGGAGACCGGTGCGGTGATGCCGGCTCGCAACGAGCGGTTTGACAAGAGCAAACGGGAGGGCCGGTGAATGTGCCGGGATTCCGGGTTTTCGGCATGCGAGGTCGGGGGCTGGTGTGGGTGATCGAGAACAATCCGAATCATCAAATGCCGGGGTGCCGCGTCGATTTCGAGCGGGGATGCGCCGCGTGGTTTTGTTCCTGTTGGTTCCCTACCTGGTCCTGGTCCTGATGTTCACCTGGTTGCAGCGGTCGATGATGTACTTTCCCGCCCGGGTGGCGGCGGTGCCGACGTCCGAGTGTGGCCTGCCGCCGGATCGGATTCACGAAATCGAGGTGCCGGTGGCCGACGATATGCGGTTGGCGGGGTGGCTGGCGCTGGCCACCGGTCAGGCCGCTGATGATTCCGCCGATGGTCTTGCCAAGCTCACTGACGGAAGAAATCTTCTGCTGTATTTTCCGGGCAATGCCGGGCACCGTGGTTACCGGGCCAACGCGATCGCCGATTTCACGGAACTGGGACTCGATGTCGTACTGGTGGACTACCGCGGCTTCGCCGAAAATGCCGGGAAGCCGGCCGAGGCGGTGTTGCACGCCGATGCCCGAGAGATCCAGGCGTGGCTGGCGGGCCGTGGTGTTTCTGCCGAGCGGTTGATCCTGTTTGGAGAATCTCTGGGCAGCGCCGTCGCGGTCCGACTGGCCGCCGATCTGTGTCGCGAAGGCACGCCGCCTGCCGGATTGTTGTTGCGGGCTCCGTTTTCGTCGATGACCGAGACCGCCGGCCACCACTATCCGTGGTTGCCGGTTCGCTGGATGCTGATCGACCGTTACGAGTCGATCGACCACATCGGAGATGTGACCTGCCCTTTGACGATCGTCCACGGTACAGATGACCAGGTTGTTCCGGTTCGCCTGTCACGAAACCTGTTTGAAGCCGCTCCATCCCGGTCGGCCGCGGGAGTCGAGCGGCGGTTCATCGAACTTCCAGGAGTGGGCCACAACGCGATGCCGCGCGAACCGATTGTTGAGGCAGCGAGAGAATTGATCCCAGGGAGCGAAGAATCCAATGGAGACCAGGAACATGCAGGTTGAGACACAGACTCGACGGGAATTCCTTGCCGGTACCGGAGCATTGGCTGCCGGCGCGACGCTTGGCGAGATGGCCGCCGCCGAATCGAAGGAGAAGTTTCGGATCCGCTACATCGTTGGCGCCTGCATGTACGGCACGAAGCCGTTGGCCGAAATTCTGCCGGAGGTCCGCAAGTGCGGGGCCGAGACGGTCGAGTTCTGGGCTCGTCCTCACGGGAACCAGCGAGAGCAGGTCGACAAGCTGGGGGTGGAAGCCGTCCAGGCCCTGCTGAAGAAGAACAAGGTTCGACTCGGCAGCATGACCTGTTTCAAGTACGGAGTCTTCGGCATGCAGCCGGAGATGAAACTGGTCAAGGCGCTGGGCGGCGACATGGTGATCTGCAACACCGTCGGTCCCAGGAACCTCAAGGGCGATGCCCTGAAGAAGGCGGTCACGGCGCTGGCCGAGAAGCTGAAACCTCACGTGGCGGCGGCTGAAAAGATCGGCGTGCAGATCGGGATCGAGAACCACAGCGGTACGATCATCAATTCGCCCGAATCGCAATTGATGCTGATGGATCTGTTGCCGTCCAAGCACATCGGCATGGCTCTGGCCGGCTACCACATGCCGCAGGATCCGGAGTTGATCGGCAAACACATCGAACGACTGGGGCAACGGCTGGTGCACTTCCAGGCGTGGGAGCACGGAATGGGCTGCAGCAAGAAGTTGCCCAAGGCGCAGGAACTGATGCAGATGCCCGGTCGTGGGCCGCTGGATTTCAAACCGATCGTTGCCGGGCTGAAGAAGATCAAGTTTGCCGGCCGGGTCGAGATCTTCATGCACCCGGTGCCACGCGGCGTGCCGATCCTGGAGACGACCGCCAAAGTCACGGCCGAGATCAACCGGGCGCGGGCCTACCTCGACAAGTTCGCCGATGCGGCGTAGCGGTCGGCCATTGCCGCCTGAGGCCTAGACCTTCGGCAGTTCGTACCCCTTGCGGTACTCGCGGGTGAGGTACTGGTTGGCCGACTTGTCGTTGGTGAAGGTCTCGGTCTCGCCGTCGAACTCCAGCCGCTTGCCGGTGCGGTAGGCGATGTTGCCGAGGTGGCAGAGCATGGACGAGTAGTGTCCCTCGAGGATGTCGGCGTTCAACGCGTCCTGGTTGCGGTTCTTCACGCAGGCGACGAAGTTGCGGTAGTGGCCCCCGTCGTCGGTCCACTTCTTGTAGAACTTCTTGCCCGGCTTTCCACCACGGTGGAAGATCCGGTATCCGTCACGGTCGACCATCATATAGCCATTGTCGCCGTAGATGATGTTGTCGTTGTCGTTCATGTGGGCCTGCATGCGATACGGGGTGAAGTCCCGCTGTTCGAAAACGTACAGCAGGTCGTCGTACTCCCAGGTGACGACCATCGCGTCGGGCACCTCGTGGGCGTCGCCCTTCCAGCCCAGCTTGGCCCCGCTGCAACTGACGGCCTTGGGGGCACCGAGGTTCAGTGCCCAGCGACCGATGTCGACCTGGTGGACTCCGTCATTGCCCAGGTCCCCGGTCCCATAGTCCCACAGCCAGTGCCAGCCGGTGTGAAAGCGGTTGCGGTTGAAGGGCTTCATGGGGGCCGGGCCGACCCAGATGTCGTAATTGACCCCCTTGGGCACCGGTTCGTCCTTACGGTGAGCCATCCGTCCACGTCGCTGGTTGTTGATGGCCTTGACCATCATCACCTTGCCGAGTTCCCCGTCAGCGATCAGCTTCCAGGCCTGCTTGTAGTGAGGCGCCGCTCGCAGGTTGGTGCCGTGCTGGACGATCCGCTTGTGTTTGCGGGCTGCTGTGACCGCCATGCGGCCCTCGTGAACGTTGTGCGAGCACGGTTTTTCGACGTAGACGTCCTTGCCGGCCAGGCAGGCATTGATCGTGACCGGGGCGTGCCAGTGATCGGGCGTGGCCACGGCCAGAGCGTCGACGTCCTTGCGGTCCAGCAGCGTTCGGTAGTCGACGACGTATTCCGGGCGGCGGCCTGAGAGTTGGCCGATCTGGGCACACAGTGCCTGTCCACGGCTTTCGTCGACATCGCAGATCGCCACCACCTGGCTGTCCTTGACCTGGGAGAAGTAGCGAGCGAGGCTCGAACCGCGGCCGCATCCCAGCACGGCCATGTTGACGGTTTCGCTGGGAGCGGCAGCTTCGAGTGTGCCGAGCCCCGTGGCGGCCAGGGCAGCGGCACTGCCCAGGAACGTACGTCGGTCGGTCTGGCTCATGGTCGTCTCCGGTCGTCGGATCTGGCGATTGGTTCACCGAATGCTACCCGCCTTGCGGCCTCGGTCTCAAGCCGGTCGGCCAATGGTCAACGTGTGCGAGACGCCAATTGCACGGGGCGCGGGGGGAGGCGTAGAATCGTCATGGTGGCCCCGGTGGCTGGGAGCAAACGAGATGAACTGGCGGCGGCGAGAAATTCTGCAGATGGGTGGCCTGGGAGCGCTGGGCCTGTCGTTGCCGGAGGTGCTGGCGGCGGACCCGTCGCGGGCGACGGCCAAGTCCTGCATTCTCTTCTTCATGGAAGGGGGGCCGAGCCAGATCGACATGTGGGATATGAAACCGGAGGCTCCGGAGAACATTCGGGGGCCACTGAAGCCGATCGACACCACGATCCCCGGTTATCAGCTCTGCGAGCACCTGCCGAAGCTGGCCAGGCAGATGCACCATTTCAGCGTGGTGCGTTCGGTCAATCACCGCATCGTCGACCACAACGCCAGCTCGTATTTCATGCTGACCGGCCAGCCGCCGCTGAGGGATTCGCAGTTGATCCGCGGCTCGTCCCCGTCGAATGCCCCCGCCTATGGCTCGGTGCTCTCCAAGCTGATGCCGACCGAACGGGCTTTGCCCGATTATGTTCATCTGCCCAAGCGGTTCTTCAACTGCGGTCACTTCATTCCCGGGGTACTGGCCGGATTTCTCGGCGATGCTCACGACCCGTTCATTGCCGGGGACCCGAGCAAGGGGGATTATCGCGTGCCGGGACTGGAACAGACTCTGGGGGTTGGCCGATTTGGTCAGCGGCGGCAATTGCTTTCTCAATTGGATCGCGGTCTCGACGAGCCGGTTCCGCCCCGCGCCCTGAACCGAAAGGATGTCTTTTACGAAAAGGCGTTCGATCTGATCACTGCAGCAGAAGCCCGCGAGGCATTCCGGCTGGATGACGAACCCGAGTCGGTCCGCCGACGATACGGTCTCCGTCGTGAGATCTCGGGAGTTCAGGGCGGCGGAATGCCGCACCTGGGGCAGTGCATGCTGCTGGCCCGCCGGCTGATAGAGCGAGGCGTGAGACTGGTGTCGGTCTGGGCCGGTCGCCAGGCGTTCGACGGCCACAAGGGGCATTACCAGAGCCTGGTCAAGGGGCTGTGCCCGCCGACCGACCAGGCGTTGTCGGCGCTTGTTGAGGATCTGTCGGAACGTGGCCTGC
Organism: Planctomycetaceae bacterium; assembly: GCA_003445035.1. Lineage (GTDB taxonomy): Bacteria > Planctomycetota > Planctomycetia > Planctomycetales > Planctomycetaceae > UBA8437. The sequence continues at coordinate 13,902 of DLVV01000263.1, forward strand.
TGGAGGATACGCTGGTGGCGTGCCTGGCCGAGTTCGGCCGTACACCCAAACTGGGGCAGATCACCTCATCGGCAGGTGCCACCCCCGACGGCCGTGACCACTGGCCGCACTGCTTCTCGATCCTGTTCGCCGGCGGCGGCATGAAAGCCGGGTACGTTCACGGGTCCTCGGACCGGTTTGCCGCCTACCCGGCCTCCGCGCCGGTGACGCCCGAAGATGTGGCGGCGACAATCTACACGGCCCTGGGTGTTGATCCACGGCACCGGATCCGCGACCGCTTCTCGCGTCCGCAGACGCTGGCTGATGGAGAAGTCATCCGGCCGCTGTTTTCACGGGAACCGGGTCGTCGTTGAACTAGGCCTGGTCGAGTCCCCAGCAGAACAGTTGTTCCACGATCCCGGCTTCAGCGACCGTTTCGTCGAGCAGCAGCACCATCTCGTCGCCGAAACCCTTGGAACTCTTCAAGGGGGCAATCGTCAACCCTGCCCCACGAGCCAGTTCGGCCAGTTCCGGATGGGTCGGGAAGATCAACAGTTGTTGGGGGCCCCGAGCAGTCGTCACGTGGCAGACCAATTCCCAGACATCGCCGGAGTCACCGGCGTACTCCACCAGCCCGCGCTTGTTGGTGGCGCGGCCTTCGACCAGGTAGGCCACGGGATGGTCATCGATTTCGCCGACCAGGACCGGGCACTTGGGGAGCGTGAACAACTTTGCCGATTCGGCACGTGTTCGCTGAGAGTGGATTGGCTGGTCGCGGTGCAGGTGGTGCAGGGCGTCGAGGTGCCGGTTGGTTTCGTAGTCGACAACGCGAAGTCGTCCCCGGCGGTCCTGGGGAGAGGTGGCTTCACGCACAATCCAGCCAGGGGCCTGGACGACACTCCACCCCAGGGGTTCGTAGAAGTCGGGCACGCCAGTCCAAAGCAACCCCAGTTGACAGCCCAGTCCGGGCATTGCCACTTGGAGGTCTCGCATCAATTCGGCCGCCAGGCCCTGTCGTCGGTACCGGGAGTCGGTGGCCACCAGCACGATAATTCCAACCGAGATCGATTCTCCGGCGAACCGGAAAGTCCGTGGCCAGACGGCGGCGTGGCTGACGATACGGCCATCACGTTCGATCACGCGACAATTGGCCAGGTTGTCGTCGTCGAAGACCAATGGAAAGTCGGTCAGAACGCTTTGATCCTCGACACCCTTTTCCCTACGAAAGATCCTGTCCAGCAGGTCGATGATCTGCGGCAGATCGTGGACGGTGGCGGGGCGTGGAGAATTCATCGGATTCGTTCGGAAAGACAGCGAGCGTGTCAGGATGACGGCTCAACGCCCGCCAGTCGACCTTGACCCGTCGGGAAACACGCCGGTATTCTCCCGCCAACCTGTTTCCGGAGAGCCTCGAGCGTGACTGTTTTCCCGTCCGTTGACCGGTTGGCTGGCGTCCGGTTTACGTTGTTGTGGTCTGCGGTCCTGTCGGCGTCGGTATGTCCGGCCGCCGAGAAAGTGGTTCCTCACGTCATCGTGTTGCGGAACGGTCGTGTGCTGGCCGGCCAGGTGACGCTGGTTGAAGCCGGATACCAGGTCGATTCGTTGTCGGGCCGTGTTGTGATTCCTCGCAACCTGGTCGAGGTGGAGGCGTTGAACCTCGTCGATGCCCATCAGAAACTGCGATCCAAGATGCCCGAAAAGACTGCGTCCGGTCATATTTCGCTGGGTCGATGGTGCCTGGTCCACGGACTCAATCAACAGGCTCTCGCAGAGTTTCGGGAAGCCGAACGACTGGGGCCCAAGAACAAGAAGTCGGCCACCAGGGAGATGATAGCCCGACTGGCTCCGACTGTTGCGGACCGCGGTAACGCTCCGACGGTTCGTAGCACTACGGCATTGATGTCTCGAGATGTCGAACCGATCGAAGCATTGGGAGGGCTGCCTCGCGATGTTGCCGGCGCGTTTGTCCAGCGGCTTCAGCCTCTGTTGTCGAATCGATGTGGCAACGGGTCGTGTCATGGGACCAGCGTGAGACGGGCCTTTCGGTTGGAATCCATCGGTCGTGACCGGAGTGGTTTCCAGGTTCGCACTCGAAAGAATCTCGAGGCCGTGTTGGGCCAGCTGAATCTGTCCCGTCCGGCTGACAGTTCACTTTTGCGGTTTGCGAGGAAATCTCACGGCAGCACCCCGGGAATCCGCCCGGCCCGGCCGCTGGGAAGGGAGCAACTGTTGCTGATCGAGTCGTGGGTGCGACGGGTGGCCCGGTCCAAGGAGGTTCGGGCCGAGACGCCGTCACAGGCGGAGGCGTCACGAGAGACCTCCGCCACGGTGCCAAAAGGTCGCGGTAAACGGCCGGGAGTCGACGTGTTTGATCCCGAGGTCTTCAACCGGGAGACACGCCGAATCGAGGCGGCCAGGAAAACCGCCGCGACGGCAGCGCGGCGTCGGCGGGTTCGTCCGTCCGGCGGTGGCTAACCGCACCAGGCGTCGATCATGCGGGCGTAGAGATCGGTGCCCAGTTCAAGCTGTTCCAACGCGATGAACTCGTCCCAGGTGTGTGCCTGGGCGATGTCACCGGGGCCAATCACGACCATGTTTTCCAGATCGGTCAGCATGCCGCCATCGGTGCCGTAGCAGACGGTGGTGGGCGACTCGCGGTCGGCCAGGTCAAGAACCTCGCGGACGAACGGTGAACCGGGATCGATGTGGAGTGGCTCGGCCCGGCTCTTGACCACGAATTCGATGCCGCACTCTTCGGCGGTTGCGCGGGCACGTTCGATCAGGCTGTCAATCTGCTGTCCGGGCATGGCCCGGAAATAGACGGTGCAAACGCTCTTGGGTGGCGTGATGTTGACCGCAGCGGTGTGGTCGTTGATCCCGATGTTCCAACTGATCGTCGGCGGATCGAATTCCTCGTTTTGCCATTCGGCCGAGGATTCTGTCTCGTCGTGAATCCGTTTCATCTCAGCCAGGTAGGGGATCATTGCAAGGTTGGCGTTGAGCCCGGCTCGGGTGCTGGAGTGCGAAGCCTTTCCGTGTGAGGTGGCGACCAGTCCGGTGGTGCCCTTGTGGGCGTAGACCACCTCGAGCATCGTTGGCTCACCAATGATGCCGCGAGACTGCCCGGCGACCATCTCGCGGAACATCTCGCTCCGTTCGGCCACCGCCATCGCGCCGCCGTAGCCGATCTCTTCGTCGGAGGTGCAGGTGATGTAGATGGGGTGCTTGAGCGTGAGATCGGCAAGCCGTTCGGCTGCCGCGAACATGCAGGCTATCGAGCCCTTCATGTCACAACTGCCGCGGCCGTAAAGTCGGTCGCCGACAATCGTCGGTTCGAAGGCTCCGAAGTCTTCGGTGTGCCAGGGGTCGGCCGGCACCACGTCGGTGTGGCCGAAATAGGCCATGCCACCGGTTCCGTCGCCCTTCTTGCCGATCACGCTCGCTTTCCGCACACCGTACGGGTCGTCGTACTCGATTCGCTCAATCGCGAATCCGAGTCCCGTGAGCACTTCTTGGCAATAGTCACTGACTGCCACGTTGGAAAGGTTGCTGGTGGATTCAAATGAAACGAGTCGCTTGTTGTGTTCGAGTGCATCCATGGCAGTGGGTCCGGAAGGTCAGTTCGGGGGCGGTCAGGCTTTGAGGTGGCGTGCGAAGACGTCACGCGTCCGTCGCCACATCTCGGGTGAGAGCACGTGGCCGGAGCCGTCTTCTATGTAGTAGGAGAAGTTTTTCTCGGCGTGGATCGCTTCGTAGGCGTTGGCAATCACCTGCACACCGCGTCGAACCTCGTCGATTGGGCTGCCGCTGTCCTTCTCTCCGAAATTCAGGTGCAGGGCGCGTGGTGCGATCAACGCGGCGATGTCAGGAGTGTCGCCGTGAGGATAGATGCCCGGAACGAAATTGGGGAAACAGTGCAGCATGTGGCCGTCGTGGATCGCCTTGTATGTTGGTAAACAGCAATTGCCGACCAGGCATGTCAACCGGGGTTCCCAGGGGCCAACAAGCCAGGTGTGGGTCGAGCCCATCGAATGTCCGTAACAGCCCAGCCGTTCCGCATTGACCTCGTCGAGTCCGGCGAGCACATCCACGGCCCGGCGCATGTCGAGGATGTTCTTCCAGGCCATGCACCGGCCATCGACGATTTGACGCAGGAACTCGAAACGTTCGAACCAGTGTGTCTTCAATTTGCCCGTCGGGTCCTGCCGTTCTTCAAAGCAGAGAGCGTCGGGACAAAGGACCACGTAACCCTCGCGAGCCAGCGACACACCAGTGTGGTGCATCTTGTTGCCTGCCAATCCGGCCGGCTCGCTTTTTCCAAGGTGATACTGGCCGGCGTGTTGATGCCAGATCGCGATGCCGGGGGCCGTCTTGGCAGCGGTCACGCCGTCGGGGATCAGCAGCAGGGCAGGAACCCGGTCGCCGGGTTCGACTTCGTAACTGAGCGTCAACAGGCGATATCCGTCCTTCTGCTGCGTCTTGGTTACGCGAATTGCCAGGGGACAGGGATCGGGCCAGTCTCCGCCAAGCCCTGTACGCAGTCGGTCGCGAAAATCGATGGCCGCCATGGCACGTCCTGGTGCGAGATGTTTGGGGGAACAGGCCGAAACGACGACAGCCGCTCGGGGCAAGAATATCGCAAAGGGGTCGCGAATGCGAACAGTGACGCGGAGGGGGGAATCGAGGGAATTGGGTCAAAAAGGGCAATGACCTCACGGGATAGAAAATCTTGCCTGAAACGCACGAACCGAACTCCGGATGCGTGTTTCGGGCAAGTTGTGCCGGTCGTATGGCCGATGTTGGTGTCATAAGCCGTACAACCGGTGCAATCCGTTCGCGAGTTGCGCGAACGAATTGAGCGGGGGTTAGCAGGAAACCGACTATGATCGGCCGTGTTGCAGTTCTACTGATCGTGATGCTCACTCTGTTGGTGAGTGTACCGGCGCGTGCTCAGTACCCTGCACAACCACCTCAACCCGCGGCGAGCCCGGGTTATCCGACCGGCGTGTCCCCCGCCTCGTACGCCGCTGGCGCGTGGGTCGAGCCGTCAAACGGCGGGCCTGTGATCCACGAGCGAATGCTCTCGCAGGACCGAGGCTGGGGCTACCAGGACACTCACCTGGACCGAATCCTGAACAGCGTGGTGCGCAACAGCTGGATCCGGCTGGACTACATGCTGTTCCAGACGCGGCGACCGGGAAATCATATCCTGGGTGCTGACGATCCCATGGTGGACAACGAACGTTTACCCTTCAACGTCTCCGCCGGTGGCACTGTGATCGGCCAGGCCACGGTGCCGTCAATCGACAACATCCGTTTGAAAAACATCAATGGTATGCGAGGCACGGTGGGCCTCATGCTGAGCGGTGGTGCGCTGGAAGCCAACGTTTGGGGTTTGAAGGAGAACAGTTCCAAATTCTTGATGACCGGACTTGGTGCGCAGGGCTTCGGAACCACCGATGCGGGCGGACCCCCGGCGGACCCGGTTTTCGCAGCGACCACCGTCAACAAGTTCGGTGAACCTCTTGGCGGAGAAGCGTTCCTTTACGATCACAGCTTCGGAGCCCGTTACGTCCAGGATGTGTGGGGAACCGGGATCAACTACATCCGGAATGACGCGAACGTCGGCGAGGGATTCAGGATGATGCCGATTCTTGGGTTCCGCTATCTCGAAGTGAATGAAGGCCTGTTCCAAACCGGTGTGTTCAATGGAGGATTCGATGGTGTTGTCGATTTTGGAGAAGACCTCAACAGCAATGGAGTGATGGACGCCGGAGAAGATATCAATAACGACGGCCTGCTGGACCTCGGACTGGTCAGCGTCATCAATTCACGAGTCAACAACGAGATTTTTGCCCCGCAGATTGGCATGAGGTTCCAGTTGCAGCATCGCTGGTTAACTGTGGGCTTCGAGCCAAAGGTTGCCGTCGGTGGCAACCGTTACCAAATGGAAGTGGAAACCGATCAGTTGCGGAGCTTCGGCGATCCGTTGACGAAAAGCAGTTCCAGCGGATGGAAAGAAGCAATGATCATGGACTTCCGGTTCTATCTGAAACTGTTCCCCAGCGAAGATATCGAGTTCTTTCTCTCTTACGACATCACTGTGGCCCAAAACGTTTCGCGGGCACACGATAATGTCTACTACAACGACAACGGTCAGTCGGAGCCCCCGGCTATTGGTGTTGATCCCGGGTTCGAGAGAGTCTGGTGGCAAGGTTTGGTCCTGGGAGGTCAAATCTGGTTGCGATAGCAACCGGCCACCGGGCGAACCTGGGCCCGGCACCAATCTGATCCGTGCGAGCGAGGGATCCGTTGTTACGGATCCCTCGCTTTGTTTTTGCTGTCGGCCAATCCGAACCGCGGCGCGGCTGTTGTTGCCGGCCTGCACACACTTCGGTGACGCGGGGCAACTGGCCGTTGGCCGCGATGTGATTTCCGGAGCGGTACCAGTCACCGTCTCTCATGCTGGGAACATCGGAGATCTGTACATTACTTTCGGCCTGGAATCTGTGGAAAAAGGTCCGACGGCAACGCGGGCAATCGTCGACCGGTGCATCGCAGGGCGGATTGACACTGAGTCGGGAAGTGGTTTAGGGTTCGATCATGAAACGGAAGCTGCGGGAAGTGTTGTATGCGGGGATGTACGCCACGGCGTGTGTCGGGCTGGTGTATTGCTGTGGTTCGTGCCTGTGGCGGATTGGTGGACTGGCTAGCGGCACGCTACTGTTCGGCATCCTGGTGCTCTTCGGCGGCTACGGTGCGTTCCTGTGTGGTCAGACCGCTGTCGAGATTCTTCAGGGGCTGAAACGGCCGGAAGACCTGCAGGAAGAGGCTGTCGAGGGCGTTGTGGGCGCCGTCAGCCAGAGCGTCTTAGACACTGCTGGGACGGTACTGGCAGAAAACGCCTCGCCCTAGGGGCGACGACGTTGGCCGTACTGTTACCAAGACCGGCGTGCCAGGCGGTGTCGAGGGACGCGGCGGTACGAGGAGCGTCGGCGGGGCTTCGTGGCGGTTTCGGGAGAATCGGAAACGCTCACGCGAGCCAGTCTTTGACGACGTGGCCACCGACGTCGGTCAGCCGGAAGTCTCGACCCTGGAAGCGGTGGGTGAGCTTGAGGTGATCGAGTCCGAAGGAATGCAGCATCGTGGCGTGCAGGTCGTTGACGTGCACGGGTTTTTCGGCGACGCCCCAGCCGATGTCATCGCTGGCGCCGTGAACCATCCCGCCCTTGAGTCCACCGCCGGCCAGGAACATGCTGAAAGAGAACGGATGGTGGTCGCGGCCTGTGACGTTGGGGCGTCCACCGCGGTTTTCCCCCAGCGGAGTGCGGCCGAATTCGGCACCCCACACGACCATGGTCTGGTCCAGCAACCCTCGCTGCTTGAGGTCGTTGATCAATGCGGCGATAGGTTGATCGACGACGTGGGTGTTGTAGGCCAGTTCGTTGTCCAGGTTGCTGTGGTGGTCCCACGAGGCGTAGACCAGGTTGACGAACCGGACACCCCGCTCGACAAGCCGGCGGGCCAGGAGACAGTTGCGTGCGAAGCTCTGGTAGGTGTTGCCGGCTTTGCCGCGGCCGCCCTTGCGGATTTCCTTGCGATCGACGCCGTACATCTCGTGCGTGGCCTTGGTCTCGCTGGAGAGGTCGATCAGTTCCGGCGCGGCTGTCTGCATTCGGTAAGCGAGTTCGTAGCTGGCGATCCGGCTGGCGATCTCCGGATCTCGCTGCTCGGCCAGCCGGTCGCCGTTGATCTGACGCAGTACGTCGAGGCCCTTGCGTTGCAGCTGCGGGGGCAGCCCGCTGGGATTGGAGAGATTCAGGACGGGTTCGCCAGATGTGCGAAATCGCACACCCGCGTAGAGACTCGGCAGAAAACCACTTTGCCACAGCGTCGCTCCGCCGCTGGAGCCCCGCCCACTGGTCAATACGACGTAGCCAGGCAGGTCACGGGTCTCGCTGCCCAGGCCGTAGTTGATCCAGGAACCCATCGTTGGCAGGCCGAAGGTGCCACGGCCGCACTGCATCAGTAACTGCCCGGGGTGATGATTGAATTGATCGGAGTGAAGCGACCTGACCAGCAGAAGATCGTCGGCACAGCTCCCGATGTGTGGCAGGTAATCGGAAAACTCGGTGCCGCATTCGCCGAAGGGGCGGAATTTCCGTTTGGACCCCATCAGGCGGACCGAGTCCTTCTTGATGAAGGCGAAGCGGACATCCTTGAGCTGTTCGTCGGGCATCGGTTGCCCGTGCAGTTGGTTGAGCCTGGGCTTGGGATCGAAGAGGTCCAGGTGCGACGGAGCCCCGGCCATGAAAATGAAGATGCACGACTTGGCCCGCGGCTCAAAATGAGTCGACTTGGGAGCCAGCGGATTCTCCGCGTCAGCTGCCAGCAGTCCATCATCGGAAAGAAGCGACGCCAGTCCCGCGGCTCCGAGGCCACAGGCCGAACTGGTCAGGAAGTTGCGACGTGTCTGCGACAGCAACGCGTGCATGTCACTCTCTCCTCTCGTGGTTATTCACGAGTGATGAATTCGTCCATGTTCAGCATGATCCGACAGGTGGCTACCCAGGCGGCTGACTCGTCGGTTGCCGTGCCCTTGGTGTTGTAGTTTCCCACCAGGGACTTGGCGTTATCGGCGTGCTCGGTGTACCACTCGCGAGAGGCTTCGAGCAGGCCGGCGAAACCTTTGAGTTCCTCAGAATTGGGTGGCCGCGAGACGCACAGGCGAAATGCGCGGGTCAGTCGACCACGGTCGTCGACGTGTTTTTCGCCCAGGACGCGTCGCGCCATTGCCTGTGAGGCTTCCACGTAGACTTCGTTGTTGAGGGTCGTCAAGGCCTGCAGCGGTGTGTTTGACGCCCGTCGTTCGACACATGTCGTGTTCGAATCGGGGCAGTCAAAGGTCGTCAGGTTCGGGTGCGGAGCGGTCCGTTTGAAAAACGTGTACATGCCGCGGCGGAAGCGGTCGGCACCCTTGCTGGCGATCCACTTGAAGTTGTTGGCGTAACTCAGTGCTGCCACATCGGCCGGCATCGGTGGGAACACGCTGGGGCCTCCGATCTTGCGCGAGATCAATCCGGCGGCGGTCAGGCTGTTGTCGCGAATGATTTCGGCCTGCAAGCGGACTCGGTTCTGGCGGCCCAGCAAGGTGTTTTGCGGATCGGCGGTTGCCAGCGCCTCGGACGTCGTTGATGTCTGGCGATAGGTGGCTGACAGCACGATGATTCGAATCAACGCTTTACGACTCCACTTCAAACGCCGGTACTCGGTGGCGAGCCAATCCAGCAGTGCGGGGTGAGTGGGTTTGTCGCCGCGGATGCCAAAATCGTTGATCGTCCGGACCAACCCCTTGCCGAACAAGTGGCTCCAGGTGTGGTTGACGGCGACCCGGGGTGGCAGGGGATTGTCGTCGGAGATCAGCCAGCGAGCCAGGTCGAGTCGATCGGCCAGTCGCTTGGGGTCCTTGTGACGGGGCCGAACCGGCGGCAGCACCCCGAGTCCAGCCGGGATGGCTGGAGTCGTTTTCTGTGGCCTGAGAAAATCACCGCGTTGGAACAGGAATGTGGTCCTGGGGCTCTTGGTGCGCTGCCGAATCACGCGAACACTCATCTGAGGACGTTTCGGTGATTTTTTCCTGGTCTCGGCCAACTGCTTGATCAGGGGGCCGGTCGTTTTGTCGACTGTGGCGAAGTGATCCAGCAGGACGGCTGTGGCCTTCTTGTCATTGGCCTTCTTGTTGCGGGCTTCGAAAGCGGCCAGTACTGGCTGGGGCAAGCCCAGGTGTTTCTGACGACCGGTGAGGGGGACGAGGCGGAAGCGGCCCAGGGTGTGTGTTCCTCCGTAGGACTGCGTGATCGTCACCCGGAGATGTTGCGGCCCTTTCAACGAGATGGGCTTGGCCAGAAAGAACGTGGCGTTGTGCGGTTTACCCATCTGGGGAGAAATCGCCCAGCCGGTCTTCGGTTTGCCGTCGATGGCGTTGGTGGCCGGGAACTTGTCCTGGGCGAAGGTGGAGCGGGCCTGGACCAGCTTGGCCTCGGTGGCCTTGGCGAATGACTCGTTGTCAGAGAGTTCCATCTTCAGGCCGGTGACCACGAAGTTGCCATTGGAGGCACGTCCGGGTCCATTCTTGGGCAATGACTTGTCGGGGTGGACTTCCAGTCGCAGCCCGGAGAGGGACGAGGCTTCCACGCGTCCGACCAGTGTGTAAACAGCCGTTACGGGGTTGGGACCCGAGGCCAGCACCACGTTGTCCTTTTGAACGGCCAACTTGATTCCGCCGGAGCCGGTGGCAGCGAGGCCGGTTAGCGGCAGGTCTCTTATGGGGTCCTTGCCGGCAGCGTCCAGCGCTTGGTGCTGCTTGGCGAGCCAAACCTCGAATGCTGGTTGCAACTTGGTGCGTGCGGTGGCCAGGTCGGTCTCGAGCTTGGCCAGTTGTTTGCGGTGCGCGGCGGATTCCCGTGTGAATGTCTTCAGGGCGTCCGCAGAAGTCACGACGTCAGAGTTCATCTCGTCGCCGTTGTTGTAGAACGCGAAGAACTGGTAGTACTCCCGCTGCGAGATCTGGTCGTACTTGTGCGAATGGCAGCGCGCACATCCCACCGTCAATCCCAGCCAGACGGCCCCGGTGGTTTCAACACGGTCGAAAACCGCCTCGACACGCCACTGTTCCTTGTCCGTTCCCCCTTCGGTGTTGGTCAGCGTCTGACGATGGAAGGCGGTTGCCAGCACCTGGTTCTCGTTGGCCCCGGGCAGCAGGTCTCCTGCGATCTGTTCGACGGTGAACTGGTCAAAAGGCATGTCCTGATTGACGGCATCGATAACCCAGTCCCGCCAGCGCCAGGCGTTGGGCCTCGGCCGGTCCTTTTCGTATCCGTCGCTGTCGGCATACCTCGCTTTGTCCAGCCAGTGGCGGCCCCAGCGTTCACCGAAATGTCGGGATTTCAGTAACTTGTCGACCAGGCGCTGGTAGGCATCGGGTGTCTTGTCGGCGACGAAACGGTCGACCTCATCGGGGCTTGGTGGCAGGCCGAGCAGGTCGAGACTCAAGCGTCGTACCAGGGTGTGCCGTCCGGCCTCCGGCGAGGGGGCCAGCCCGTTTGCGGCAAGCCGGGCCAGGACGAAGGCGTCGATCGGATTGTGGCTTTTTGCGGCCAGGGCGGGGGGAAGCTTGGGGGGAGTGGGGCGAGCCAGGGGCTTGTAGGCCCAGTGGGTCTTGGCGGGGCCGCCGATGCGGATCCCCTTGGGCCACTTGGCTCCCTGGTCAATCCAGGCACGCAACAAGGCCACCTGGGGTTTGGACAGCAGATCCCCTTCGGGTGGCATGGTGATGTCCGGGTCGAGTCCGCCGACGTAGCGGATCATCAGGCTTTTGGCACTTTCGCCGATCGAGAACGCGACTCCGCGATCACCTCCGGCCAGGGTGTGGTTACGCGTGTCGAGCCGGAGACCGGATTCCTGTTTCTTGGCGCCGTGGCAGGCGACACAGTGCTTGGCCAGGAGCGGTTTGATGTCCTTGCTGAAATCGACGGTCTTCTTGGCCGGTGGGGGCAGTTGGTCCTCGGCGGCGGATGTGAGGGCCGTGCCAAGCAGAACAAACAGGGAGAGAGCTGAGAGTCTGACGCGACGCATCTCTGGGGCTCCACGATGGACAAACTGGCCGGCCAGGCGGGGTCCGAGGATCTCGGATGAGGCCGTTTTGCGAGGTCGCTGGATAGTCAATCACGTCGTCGGGGACGTGTCAAGAATGTCGTGTTCGGCTCGATCCACAGGACTCAAATGGAAGGAACCCGCCCTTTTGGGACGGGTTCCAGAAAGTTGCGAATGCCTTGGCCGAGACCTCAACGAGATGTCGATGTGGTCCGAAAGTTCCGGACGCCCCTGGCGGGCCGTGTCGGCTCACCCTGTGGCACAGCCCCGGCGTTGCCCTTGGACTCGTTTCGTTTCCGCTCGGCTCCCCTGGACTTGGCGTAGGCCACCACCTGCCGGGCACGGATCAGGTGCTGCAGGTGGAAGTAAGGAGGATGGAACCCGCCACCCAGACGCGAGCGTCGCTTGGCGGCCAACGTTTGCCACGGCATCTTGCTGTTGATGTTCCAGGCCGCCGCCTGGGCGACCGGAGTGGGAATCCTGCGCTGGGCGACCAGCGTCAGCAATTCGTTGAGGCCCGGATCCTTGGAATACTCCTGGACGGGAACCAGCTTGTACCGCATCCGCGA
>DLVV01000263.1:26428-45959 GCA_003445035.1 Planctomycetaceae bacterium
CTGGGCTCGCGCTTGCCGTGCTCGAGGCACACGCCGTGGTAAGGCAGGCGAACGACCTTTTGCGGGGGGATCGAGAACATTCCCATGCCACCGCCTCCGCCGCCCATACCACCGCCTCCGCCGCCCATGCCACCGCCTCCGCCACCCATGCCGCCGCCGGAGGACTGGCCGCCGCCACCTCCACCACCGGATTGGCCGCCGCCTCCCCCACCCATCATGCCGCCACCGCCTCCGCCCATCATGCCACCCTGTTTGAGCACCTGGACGCCAACAACGGCGTTGGGCAACTTGACGGTCAACGGCTGGTCCGTCTTGTTCTTGATCAGCACGTTACCCTGTCGCGAGTTTTTCAGAATCAACCGGGCCGTGATCACTCCATCCTTGATGCCTTTGAACAATTCGACCTTCTTGGCGGTCGGATCGAACTTCGGCTTGGTGATTGCCGGAACCCGCTTGGAGCGTGTCGCTGCCGAGAGGGCCTGGGAGACCAGGACCGAGGCCACGAGGGCCGGGACGACAACTTTGAGGATTCGCGTGACAGTAAGACGAGACACCATGGGTGAACTCCTGGTGGGACAAGGCCCGTAGGTTTTTTCAATCGTATCCCATGTTTTCCCGACGCGCCAACAAAAAATGGCATACGACGAGGATTCGCTACAGGGAGATACCGGAGAATGGGCCCGGTTGTACAGATTACAGCGGATGGATCAGATGGTCCGTCCCACCGCCTCGGCCACTGCCCGGCACCGGGTCATCGTGTCGCTGAACTGTTCAGGAGTCAGTGACTGGGCCCCGTCGCTGAGTGCCTCGGCGGGTTCGGGGTGGACCTCGATGATCAAACCGTCGCAATCGGCCGCAACGGCTGCCGCAGCCATGGTCGGGACCAGTGAGGCGATTCCGGTGCCGTGGCTGGGGTCGATGACGATCGGCAGGTGGGTCCGTTCGCGGAGGAACGGCACCGTGGCCAGGGGCAGTGTGAAGCGGGTGTGAGTTTCGAACGAGCGGATCCCGCGTTCGCAGAGCACGACATGGGGGTTGCCCTGGTCGAGAATGTACTCGGCTGCCAGCAAGAACTCGTCGATGGACGCCGACGGACCACGTTTCAACAGCACCGGCTTGTCGGTTTCTCCGACCGCTTGCAACAGGTGGTAGTTCTGCATGTTCCGTGCTCCGATCTGAAGCACATCGGCGTAGGCACCGACCAACGCCACGTGTTCGGGAGTCATCACCTCGGTCACGACTGCCAGGCCGGTTTCCTCGCGGGCCGCTGCGAGCAGTTTCAGGCCCTCCTCCTTGAGTCCCTGGAACGAGTAAGGACTGGTGCGGGGTTTGAAGGCTCCGCCACGAAGTCCGGTGGCTCCGGATGCCTGGACGGCGCGAGCGGACTCAAGAATCTGTTGCTCGCTCTCGACCGAGCACGGTCCGGCGATCACGCCGATGTGACCGCCGCCGAGGACGAGGTCTAAAGCCCGCACGGTGGTCGGCTCGTCCTTGGTCTCTCGACTGGCCACCTTGTACGGGGCCAGGATCGGCACGACCTTGTCGACCTCATCCAGCCCGGACAGTGTTTCCCGTTCGCCATTCCGTTTTTCGCCGATGGCCGCGATCACGGTCCGCTCGGTGCCAACGATCACGTGGGCTTTCAGGCCCATCGATTCGATCCGTGACGCAACCAACTGGACCATCTCGTCGGTGGCCCGCTGTTTCATGACAACAATCATCTTTGTCCTCGATGGCCCACTGGGGGCGAAGGAAACTGGGGTTCTCAAACAGAAAACGCCCCGGAATCCTCGTGGGATTCCGGGGCGTGAGGTCTTGCGTGATTTGTTTGTTCCCGTCTATTCGGAACAACCGCTGGACCGCCCCGGGAATCCCGGGCTGGTAAACAAGAACCGATGCCACCACCAGCAATTACTGGGGTTGCTGCGACGATTTTGCGTCCGGCGCGGCATCTGTGTTGGTCCTGGGTTGTTCGAAGAAGGTCGAGACCGGACACCCACAGAGCGGCCCGTCCGCCTCTGCGGCAATACTAGGTATCCACCACGATCAAGGTCAACCGCGGGGCCGCCCCCCGTCGGCTCATTTGGGATTGGCCTTCTTCTTCGGGGTTTTCTCCTTGTCGGTTAGTGTCCGAATACGGAGATTGCGAACCGCCCCGGTGGTTTGCCAGGTCGAGAGCCCGAAGGGTTGCGAGAGGTCGACCTCGCCACGGATGCCGATTTTGCGTCCCTTGAGTTGCTGGTCGAGGATCTCTTTGCCGTCAATCCACCCGGTGATTCGTTGTTGAGTCACCCGCAGTCTCACGCGGTACCAGCGTCCGTTCTGAAATTCGTGATAGCCGGTGGTGTCGTTTTCGCTGGCGTCGAATCCATCGATGCTCGAAAGTCCACAGACGCCTCCCCCCCAGCCGCCCAGGATCAGGCTGCAGGGGTTCTTGCCGACACGGAACGTGAGCCCGCAGAAAAAGTCGTGCCCTTCGACCCGCATCGTGTCGAGCGTGACCTCGTAGTCCCAGTCCGGGGGTGGCTTGGCACGGTTCCAGGTCACTCCGGTCATGTCGGCCCCCGTCTGGAGAATCATCTGCCCGTTCCGGACGACCACCTCCGCTTCGCCACCGAACTTCGTTTTCTTCCAACCGGACAGGCTCTTGCCGTCGAAGAGCAGCTGTCCGGGTCGGTTGGCGGAACGGGTGACCCGGGAACGGTTGTCGGCCGTCAGCGCGGTGACGGTCTTGACGATCTGGTTCTCGAGTCCGGCACGCCACTTGGAGGGTTTCTGGTAATAGACCATTGAAGTCTCACCCTCGTAGCCGCCCTCCTTGAGGACCCGTTCGGAGGCGATGTAGGCCATGACGTCGTTGGCGTACCCGGTGACCCAGACCGAACGACCTCCACGGCCGTGTCCCAGTTCTCTCTTCAGTCTCACGGCGTAGTCGACCACGACCTCTCCGCCCAGGGCGACCCAGGTCAGTCCGGTCCCGATCTGCCACGACTGGATTGGGTATGGGTAGGTGGGCAGGAGACGACCGTAAAGGTCGTATTGTTTGAGCAGGTTGCCGGCCCAGGCCTTCCGGTAGCGACTGCCGGTCTTCTGGACCTCCAGCAGCTCCTTTTTCTTGGGGAGGTTGTCGAAGGTCAGTTCGATGTTCTCGAAGCGAGTGGCGATGCGACCGGAGATCGGCGTGGTGGGGCCATCGAGCACGTGGTCGACGGCGACACCGAGCATGCGGCCGTATTTTCTGGCCAGTTCTTCCTTGCGCCGCGGCAGGGGATTCTGGTCGGCTCCGCAGCCGGCAAAGAACAGGGCCGTGGTGCCGGGATGACGGCCCTCGAGGTAGAGCTGTGCGAAGCCGGCGTAGTCGCCGCTCCACTTGTAGTAGCTCATGACAGTGTTGTGGCAGGCGTACCCGAAGATGACGGCTCGAAGGGTCCGGCCGTCGGGAGACGCGATCCGCAACACGGGGACATCGTGATCGTAGGGGCCGATACCCTTGGGCGATCGGCGGTTGGAGGCGAATTGGCAGTGGCCGTTGCCGGAGGATACGGCCGCGGGCTTGAAGTCCTTGAGGGCGGCACTGATCAGGGTGACCAGTTTCGCGTTGAGCGTTTTCTGGTAGCCACGGACCTGTTTCCAGTCGGGGTCCTTCATGTCGAGCATATGGCTGAGCATCTCGTCGAGCGCCGGGCCACAGTGAGTGTGCGAGCAGGTGAACATCACCTCCGAGCGTCCCAGCCCGTGTTGACGGGTGATTTCGGTCATCACCGCCTCGACCATCTTGATCGGGACGGTGATCAGGTCGGTGGAGACGAACACGGCGGTCTTGCCGGTGGGATCCTTTATCGCCACGGCCTTGGCCCAGAGGTCGTGGACCTTGCCGTCGGCGGGTTTTGAGCGGCTGCCGTAGCCGGACATCCACATGTATTTCTCGGGCGTGATCACGACCCGGGCTACCCCGGCTTGCCAGCCGGTGGTTGAGGGTTTCGTCTTTGTGGGGGCAGCGGCCTCGAGGCCCGTGGAGAGCGAGAGCAAGACCGCCAGGGCGGCGGCGATGGTGAGGTGTCGGGTCATCGGTAGGTGTCCTCTCCTCCACGTGCTGTCGGGGTTCCGTTCCGGATCCCGGTGTGACCGGCGCGATCATTGTAACCGTCCCGCCGGAGGATGTCGCAGGCGTGTTCGACGGGACAAGGGGTTGTCGGCTGAAGAGGCCGGGGCCGAGAATGGCGGGATGGAAGGTGAGCAGCTCAGTGCCAGCCTGACGGTCGATGAACCTCCGGTGCCGGAGACGGTCCGCGCGGTGGTGGTGATGCCGGCCTACAACGCAGCCAGCACGCTCGAGCGGACGGTTTGTGACCTCCCGGCTGACGGGGTCGAGGAGGTGATCCTGGTCGACGACCACAGCAGCGATGACACCGTCGCCATCGCCACCCGGCTGGGCCTGACGGTGATCAGTCACGACTCCAACCGTGGATACGGGGCCAACCAGAAAACCTGTTATCGCCGGGCCCTGGAAACCGGGGCCGACGTGGTCGTGATGATCCACCCCGACTACCAGTACGACGCGAGATTGCTGGGGGTCGCCACCGAGATCCTGCGGCTGGGAATCTGTGATTGCGTGTTGGGATCACGGATTCGCACCCGTCGCGAAGCGCTGGCCGGGGGAATGCCCCGTTGGAAGTACCTGGCCAACCGCGTGCTGACGACTGTCGAAAACGTGGCACTCGGCCAGAACCTGGGTGACTTCCACAGCGGGTTCCGGGCCTACCGTCGCGAGGTGCTGGAGACGATCCCGTTCGAGTCCAATTCGAACGATTTCGTCTTTGACAGCCAGTTCCTGGCCCAGGCGGTGCACTTCGGATTCAAGCTGGGTGACATCCCCGTCCCGGTGAGATACTTCGACGAGGCCTCGAGCATCAATCTCTGGCGGAGCATCCGTTACGGGCTTGGCACGCTGGGCGTGCTGGCCAGGTTCTGGCTGCACCGTGTGGGCCTGCGATCGAGACTGTTCGCGGTCCCCGGGCCGGATCCGAACTAGCCGCGGTCCAGTCCGGGAAGAGCCGTTTCATCGATTTCGACTCCGAGCCCGGGGCGATCACCGAGCGTGACCATACCGTCGACGATCGGCGGTTGCCCTCCGACCCAGGTCATCCAGGGACGTCCCGATTCGGGCAACGGGTCGGGGTCGAGGCCGGCCAGGGCGTGCAGCGACCAGATTTCCGAGCCACGGTGTGGGCAGACACGGATTCCGGTGTCACGGGCCATCCGGTAGATCTTGACCAGTTCGGTCAGACCACCACACCAGCAAACGTCCGGCTGCAACACCTGGTGCAGCCGTTCGTCGATGAGACGCTGGAAGGCGCGGGCGGTGTATTCGTGTTCTCCTCCGGCGATCGGGATCGCGGATTCCCTGGACAGGGTGCGGTAGCCGTCGATGTCGTGCACCGGCAACGGTTCCTCGATCCATTCGACGCCCAGTCCCTCGAGTCCTTCGGCGACAGCCAAGGTGGTCTCCAGGTCCCACTTCATCCACGCGTCGACCATCAGCGGGACACCCGGTCCGACGATCTCGCGGGATTCCCGGACGGTCTCGATCACGCGTTGCACACGGTCGGGACCGGCGTTGCGTTCGACATGCAGTTTGAACGCCCGGTGCCCGGCGGCCTGGGCCTCGGCCAGGCCGTCCCAGACGGTGATGTAGGTCGGCAGCGGCTCTCCGATCCGGGCCGTCCCGTCTTCGGCGAGCAGTTGAGCAACAGGACGACCGGCGTCCTTTCCTCGCAGGTCCCAAAGTGCGAGATCGATGCCGCTTTGGGCCATGATGGCGATCCCGGCCTGTCCGTAGGGGAGCATCAGGTCATAAAGATCGTCCCAGATCTCTTCGACCGGGCTCGGGTCGCGTCCCAGCAATGCCGATCGCAATTCGGCCTCGATCACGTGGATCCCGGCCGCGCCGCCTCCACCGACTCCGTAACCGGTCAGGCCGGCGTCGGTGTCGATGGCGACAAGGATCTGGCCGATCGTCGTCCGCCAGTCGTCCGGAGAGTCCGCGGCGATCGGCTGGCAGGCCCGGACATCGGTGATCTTCATTGATGCGTCCGCTCTAGTCCCTGGCCTTGATCCGTCGCGGTTTCGCCAGGATCGATTCGGCGTACGCCAGGTGCCCCGTCTTTCCGTTGTAGTACTGGAAAATGACCTGGGGCCGCGGGAAGGCGATCCACCGCGTGTCGTCGGGTTCGATCGGGTTGTTGAAGACGTTGTTGACCTGCACGACACAGTAGTGCGGGTGCCTCAGGTTGAAGCGGGGGATGTCGGGGCGGAAGTAGGTGCTCCAGCGGATATCGACAGGACGAGGGCCATACTGGAACCGACCGTTGGCCGGCCGGTCGCCTTCGTCGGTGGACCAGTGGTTGTTCGAGTTGTGGGGGCCGGAGGCGAATTCCCAGACGTTGTCGGTGATCTTGCAGACAAAGCTGTTGTGGAGATCACCGGTAAGGACGAAGACGGGTTTGTCGATCTTGTCCCACGCATTGATCAGCTTTTCGCGTTCGTCGTAGAAGACCGTCCACGCGTCATCCTTGTTGTTGGCCCGCACCTTGCCGCCGCCGACATGGGGGACCATGAAGTTGACACTGGAGATGACGAAGATGAAGTCGGCGTCACTGGAGCGGACTCCCTTGAGCAGCCAGTCCCGCTGGATCGGGCCCAGCATCGAGATTCCCTTCTTGGCGGGTTCCCTGGTGTCGTGCATCTGCCGTTGGCCACGGGTGTCGGTGAAAAACAGATCGCAGTTGGCGATGCGGATGCGGTAGTAGGACCGTCGGCCGATCGAGTACGAGACGGTCTCGTCGAGCTCGGTCTCCGGCTCGACCTTGATCCGGTGCTTGCCGAGAACTCGGACGATGCGATAGACCCCGGCATTGGGAGTGCCACCGACACCGTCCAGGGCGTTGTCGTTGATGCCGGCCGTCGGGGTGCCCCAGTGAATATGCAGGTTGTTGGCCTGCTGGAGGTCGAGCTTGGTGAAATCCGCGGCCGGATCTTCAATCACGCTCTTGCCCCTGCGGACCTTGCCGCGGCCGAAATGGACCGGCTGCGGGAATTCAGTGGGATTGCTCCAGCCAAGATAGTCGTACCAGGCTCGCACACCGACATCTCGGAACACGGCCCGTCGGTCCCGCAGCCCCGGTGTGCCGGCACCCCAGACATCGTTGAGGATCTCGTGGTCGTCGTAGGTGAAGAAACTGGGGACGTGACGGTGCCAGGTGGCCATGTTCTGGCCCTGTTCCAGAAACTGCTTGTAGTTCTGCCAGACGCCGACGATCGATGGGGCCACGCGGACAACCGCGGGCGTGTCCCCGTCGTTGATATCGACCTGTTTCAACCACTGCTGCGGCTGGTACTCGCGACGCGATTCGTAGAGCCAGTCGCCGTTGAGGATCGCGAAGTTGACCCGGTCCCGGACCTGCCTGAGCATTGTGGCGAAGGTGGGCAGCCCCGGGCCGTTGCTGTGACCGGGGTTCTGGTTGTTGCCGCAGGCGAACTCGAAGCTGAAGTTGAACAGTCCTCGCGGGTTGAGCTTCGCGTCGATCATCTGCTTCCCGTCGGGCATCGTGCGAAAAGATCCGCTCTTGCCGGTCAGCCCGGTCTGGCCGGGGATGAACAGCTCGTAGTAGTACTTCGTGTCAGCCTTGAGACCGCGGATGTGGACCCAGCCGGTGTTGTCTCGTTCGAGCCGGGTGGGCACGGGTTTGGTCTGTTGGTCGAGCCGGCCCGGTGCCGTGCCGTACCGCACTGCGAAATGGCCGGTCCGCATGGTCCGGGCCCACACGCCGACGCCGTCGGCACTGAGCCGTCCCAGGATCGGGCCGTGGCTGACGTGGTTGTACCGGTTGCCGGCTGCGTCGACGGGACCGGCCAACAGGATCACCAGGCTGATGGCGGCAAGTTTTTCAGTGAGCATCATGAGGAAACCCTCTCGAGGTGATTCTCGTGGCTGATCAATCAAAGTAGCCGCACATTTTCAGGTGATCGACGCTGTCGACGATCCTCTGGTGGTGCTCGTCCAGTGACAACTCGCCCTCTCCCTCGATCCCTTCGATCTCGAGACTGTAGGGGCCTGTGAACCCGCACACGTTCATCAGTTCGAGCACCCGGACGAAATCGACCGCTCCGCCGTAGCCCAGGGCGGGAAAGTACCAGTCGTGGAACTCGCCGTGCGAGTCCTTCAGGTGCAGGTGGGAGACGAAGTGGCAGACCTTGGCCAGGGCGATTTCGCCGTTGATCGTCTCGTTGTAGTAGAGGATGTTGGCGGTGTCGAAGTTGATCCTGAGGTTCGAGTGCTCGAGTTCGTGCATGGCATCGATCATCCCTCCATGGTCCTGGCAGATCCCGGGATGGGTCTCGAAGCAGTAGGTCAGGCCCAGGTCCGCAGCGTGGTCACCGATCCGGCGCAGATTGGCGTAGAGCGAGGCCAGGTCCTCTTGGCCGTCGGCTTCACCGGCGCCTCCCACCACCAGGTCCACGCCGAGGTCGGCGGCGACGTCGAGCTTGCGGAGGGTGACGGCGAGCACTTCGGGGTCGAGCGGGTTGCCGCTGGTGACGTTGCAACTGGACAGGCGAACATCGTGGTCCGCCAGCCGCCTGGCGACGCCGGACAAGTCGTCCGGGGTGGCCTGGTCGGTGAGCAACGGGTCATCCCCGAAGATCGACTCGGACCCCTCGGTCCGAATCGGCAACTCGATCCACTCGATCCCCGCCTGGCGGACCTTCTCGATGGCCGCCTGGGCGCCGAATCGCCCATAGCTGTTGGTGAGGCAGGAGATGATCGCGGTCACTTGGCTGCCCGGCCGACTTCGAGGCACTTGAGCGTGCGGCTGTTGTGAACGTAGAGACGTCCGCCGGCGAGAGCGGGCAGGGCTCTCGCGGTGCCGGTTAGAACCTTGGCGGTGGCCATGGCCTGGAAACGGGTCGGCGAGAGCCCGGCCAGCACCAGGCTGCCACTGGTCTTGAGGATCAGCAGTTTCTTGTCGGCGGCGATCAACGTGGCGTAACCGAAGCCCGGTTCTTCCCAGGCCACCTTGCCGGTCGCGGCGTCGACACAACGCAGTGCCGCACCACCAACGTCCTGGCGTCCGTGAACGCCGTAAAGTTTTCCGCCGTCGGAGATCGCGGTGGTGTACTGGCTCGAGAGAATGTCGTCACTGCGCCAGGTTTCGTTGACCTTGCCGCGGCCGATCTTGGCCATCACCGCGCCGAAGCCGTAGCTGGCGGTGACGAAAACCTGGTCCCCGAGCACAACAGGGTTGGCGCCGGTGACAGTGGGGCCGGGCCGTCCGAAGGAAAACCGGAACAGTTCCTTGCCGGTCCTGGGGTCGACGGAGATCACGTTGAGCCGGGCCGCGAAGACGACGTGAGGTTGACCGCCGATCTTGGCCAGTGTCGGTGACGAATAGCTGGCCCGGACGTCGGTGGACTGCCAGGCGAGTTTTCCGTCTGACAACGAAAAGGCGACGATTCCGGCGTTCTTTTCAGCACCACCGGCGTTGACGATGACCAGGCCGTTGGAAACGATCGGCGAGCTGCCTTTACCAAAATATCCTTCGGGCGGTTCGCCGCGGAAGGGGCGTTTCGAATTGAACAGGGCCATCGTGTCGTGGCTCCAGATCGTCTTGCCGGTCTTGACGTCCAGGCAATGGAGTCCGCCCTTGGCACCAAAGACGATCACGCGGTTGCGGTGCACGGTGGGGACACAGCGGGGACCGTTGTCGTTGACGTAGGCCGGAACGAAATTGGCCTTGAAGCCGCTTTGCCAGATCTGTTTTCCCGTGTCGGCGGCGACGGCGGTGACACGCTCCTGGTCCCCCTGGCGGTCGAAAACGAACACGCGGCCGTCGGCGACGGCCACGCCGGAAAAACCGGACCCCACCGGACGGCTCCAGGCGACCCGAGGCCCCGTCGCGGGCCAGGATTCGGCCAGTCGTTCGCCGCTGGCGATCCCGTTGCGTTGTGGCCCGAGGATCTGCGGCCAGTCACCGGCCATGGCGGTGGTGACGGACAGCAGGGAGGCGAGGAGCCAGGCCGTCGTCCGGGGAACGAGGGCGGCGGAATTCGTGTTATCGATCGGGGTTTTGAGCATTGAGCAGTTCCATGTAGGCCTTCATCATCGGCGTGTTGTCGTGCCAGGTGCGGCCACAGATGAGGTTTCCATCGATCACGCAGGCCTGGTCGACGAATTCGGCGCCGACAGTGGTGGCATCCAGGGCGCACTTGGCGACGGTGGTGACCGTCTTGCCCCGAATGCAGTCGGCCGCCGCGATGATCTCGATTCCGTGGCAGACACTGCAGACGGGTTTGTCGGCTTCGAAGAAGTGGCGGGTCAGGTTGAGCAGGTCCTGGTCGTAACGGAGATATTCCGGTGCACGGCCGCCGGAAACGAACAGGCCGGCGTACTCCTCGGGAACGACATCCCGGAAGGCGATGTCACTCTGAAGATGGTAACCGGCGGTTTCCTGGGTGATGTCCCAGTTGGTTCCCGGAGGAATTTCGTGGAGCACCATGTGGTAGAGGCGTTTTTCCGGGGCCGCCACGACAACCTCATAACCGTCCTCGGCGATCCGGAAATAAGGGTACATGGTGTCGAGACACTCGGTGGCGTCTCCAATGATGATCAGGACCTTGGGCATGCGCGGTTCCCGCCTGGTGTTCAGAACGGGGTCAGCATAACGGCCGCGCAGTTCGGTCGCTAGGCGTCGGACACCGCGGTGTCCAGGGACCACTCGGCACCACAGGAGTGGCACGAGAATCCGGCCAGGGTGGCCGTGCCGGGGATCGGCATCAGGTTGGGGTTCCTTGCAGCGTCTCGCAATTCCAGCGGGACAACCGTCGTTCGGCCGCACGCCGGACAAGTGCGGTTGGCGTGGATCGCCCGGGCGCGTGTGGCAGTGGACTGTCCCGCAGCAATCCGGAACGCCGAGATCGAGTAGATGAGCGGGGCCGGTTCGTCGAGATCGCCGCGGGGGGCGTCATCGGACGGACGAAACAGCTTTAGTTGGCTCATGGGCCGGCATCCCTGCCTTCGGGTCCGCGGCGGGGAACATCCTGTCCCGCAGGTGAGTCCGCATGGACCTCGAAGCGACCGTCAACATAGAATCCGCGCGCGGGAATAACAAGATGTTTTCGCGGCGGGGTTCAGATTGACGTAGTCAGTGGTAGGCGTGGCACGGCGACAACGTCGGCACACGCCACCCGATGACGCATCTGGCGTGGGAGACTCATGGTGGGCGGTCGGCGGGGAACCTGGCAACTGCTGAAGTTGCTGCCGGGCCTGGTGGTGGCCGGGGCTTGCCTGTGGTACGCGGTGCGAGGTGTCGACTGGTCGCAGGTCCGGGATCGCTGGGCCGGGGCACGTTGGTCGCTGGCTCCCGTGATGGCGGTGTTGCTCTTCGCGTTCTTTGCCCTGAAGGCGTTGCGGTGGAAATTGCTGTTGGACCCGGTGTCACGGATGCCGGTTCGCGCGGTGGCTGGCCCGCTGATGATCGGCTTCATGGCCAACAACCTGCTGCCGGCCCACCTGGGCGAACTGGTTCGGGTGCACGTGCTGGGGCGAACACGGGGTGTGTCCCGGGCGGCGGTACTCTCGACAGTTGTGCTGGAACGTCTCTTTGATCTCGTCGCCATCCTGGTGTTCCTGGGCGTGGGACTGGTGGCCGACCCGCGTCTGCGTGACGACTACCACCGGGCCGTGGTGGTGGTGGCGGTGCTGACCGGAGTGATGCTGGCGGCGGCCGTCACATTCGTGTGCGCTTCGGACCGCTGCCTGAGACTGGTGGACTGGACCTGCAATCGGTGCCTGGTGTTCCTGCCGTCCAGATGGCGAAAGGGGCTGGTTGAGTTGGCGGCTTCGGCCGCCGGTGGCCTGGGAGCTCTGAAACGACCGCGATTGGCCGTTGGGATCGTGGCCACGTCGCTGGTCAAATGGTTCCTGATGGGCCTGATGGTCTGGGTGTCACTGCGGACACTTGGGGCCGAGGACGTGTTCGGCCCATCGCTGGTGGTGGTGGGCGTGATCGCCGTGGCGATCCTGTTGCCGGCCCCGCCCGGATACGTCGGCGTGGTCCAGTTCTGCTTCACCAGCGTTCTGGCGCTCTACGCCGTCGACGCCAACACGGCCATCGCCGCGTCGGTCTATTATCACCTCTGGCAGTTCATCCCGGTGACCCTGGTCGGGCTGTGGTGCCTGCAGAAGACCGGGCTGGGATGGCGCGAGGTGACCGAGGTCGAAGCGGGAGCCGATCGCGACGACGGGGCGGCCGACTAGGGGGCCAGTGTCGGCGGCTTGCTGAACTTCCCGTTGACGATATCGGCCAGCCCGAAGTCCTCGATCAACAGCGAGTGACGCCGATTGTCGCTCAACTCGATCGTCTCTCCCCGGAGCTGTGAGGTTCCGGAAATGACCAGGCCGGCGCGAGCGTTCTGACGGCACTTGACGTTGTGGAGCACAACGTCCCGGCACAGTCCCGGTGCGCTGATTCCGTCGAGCCGCCAGTGCTGGACGACCAGGTTCTCGATCCGCACGTGCCGAACCGCGTAGAGTGTGACGCCGCAGTCCCCGCCGGCGATTGACAGGTTGGCGATGCCGCTGTCGATCAGTTCCGATGTGCGGTAGTAGATCTTTCCGCTCCACACTGTCCAGTGGCCGTCGGGGAGTGACTCGAGCACCGGTTCGGCCGCGTTACGGTCGTGATCGTGTCGAGGCAGTGGTTTGCCGTCACGGAGCAAAAGGAAGTGGCCTTTCCGCCGGGGAGCCAGTTGCCACAATCCGCCGACCGATCTCCAACTGAACGCGGGCACCGGCCTGGCCCCCGAGATCACCGCGCCGTTGCCGATGACCCGGAACGGCAGCGTGGCGATTCCGCTGTGGCGTCGACCGAAGAGTCTCAGGTCACCCTGATAAGGGTGCCCGGTGTTGATCAGGTGAATCGTGTCCGATGGGCCGGCCAGCGCGGCGGCGCGAGTGAGCGTGCGAACCGGTCCGGAGATGCGGTCGATCGGATTCTTGACCAGTCCGTCGCACACGTCACGGCCCCGAAGGTTGTCGACGTAGATGACGCTCGCCTGGGCCGCCGTTGTCACCAGCGACACCAGCAGCAGCGAGAGCAGAAGCCGTTGGAGGCGTTGCGGCAGGGGGTGAGCGGAGAAAACAACGGAGTTCGGCTGAGAGTGGCTCATGGAGAGGCCTGCTGCACGGCACATTGGTAGGGGGGAACGGTGTCATCGGGAAGCATCGGCCGATAGCGGGTTGTGAGACAAGAGCCGACGCGGGAAATCGCGTCGTAGTGAAGCTAACGGTCAGGTCCAGGTCAGTGGCCAGGCTTACGGGAGACCGTCATCAATGGAGCCTCGAGAAATCTGAAAAACTTTTCCGATTGTGAGGATTGTTTGTGGGCGATTGGGAGGTTTCTGGTAGAGTCGCCGCCTTGTCATTCGACCGATTTCGGCAGGCCAGGAAGGCCGCACACCGTCTCGGTCGATGTGGTTCTCGAGGGGGATGTCCACCGGGCAGACCTCTCAACAAGAGCAAGGATGCCGTCGGTGAGAGCCCGTTGCTGCGTGAGCACCCAGGATGTGGTGCAAGAAACGGTATGTCGGCTGCTGCCGACGGCACCTGCACGCTCGTGAATTCCATGGAGGGGGTTTGTCCGTGCATCGTTTTGACAGTTCTTTGGAGTCGATGGTTGCCGAAGCAATCGAACGGGGATTCTTCACGTTTCAACAGGTCGATGAGTACCTGCCCGACGAGGGCGGTGATGCGATAATGATCGATCGCATCGTGATGACGCTCGAGGA
The DNA here is from genome assembly GCA_003445035.1 of Planctomycetaceae bacterium. Lineage (GTDB taxonomy): Bacteria > Planctomycetota > Planctomycetia > Planctomycetales > Planctomycetaceae > UBA8437. The sequence goes on from DLVV01000263.1 coordinate 40,271, forward strand.
GGTGGCTTTACCGCTGCGGGATGACCCCGATGTTGTCGCCATCCAGCAACGCCGCCAAATCGCCCGTCAGGAGGCTGAGCAGCAGATGCTGGTTCCGGAGAACCCGGCCATCTCCAGAGATCCCATCCGCATGTACCTCAGCCAGATGGGCAGCATCCCACTGTTGAGCCGCGAGCGGGAGATCTTCCTGGCCAAGCGGATCGAGATCACTCGCAAGCGGCTGCGACGGACGATTCTCGAGTCAGACTTCGCCATGCAGCACGCCGTGGCGACACTGGAGAAAATCCAGTCGGGTGACCTGCCTTTCGAACGGACGCTGCGGACATCGGAAACCGAAAGTGTTCAGAAGGAGCAGATCATAGGCCGAATGTCGGCGAACCTGGGGACACTGAAACTGCTGATGCAGGACAACGAACGGGACTTCCGTGAACTGTCCACGCGGAGCACCGGTAAGAATCGCGCCGCGGAGTTGCGTGAACAGATGATGTGGCGGCGACGCAAGATGGCGTCGTTGTGCGAGGAACTGAGCCTGAGGACCTCTCGGTTGCAGCCGCTGATGAAACGGATGCAGCAGTTGGTCGGGCGGTTCCGGAGCCTGAAGCAGCAGATCGAGAAATTGGCGGGACGGCGTCACGCGGCCGAACGCGGCCTGGCCGAACGCGAATTTGAAGAGCTGCAGTTGATGACTCTCGAGTCGGCCGATGATTTCATCGCCCGGGTCGAGGAGATCGATCGTCGCTTCGACGACTGGACCGAGTCCAAGCAGCAACTCTCCAGTGGCAATCTCCGCCTGGTCGTGTCGATTGCCAAGAAGTACCGCAACCGGGGCCTGAGTTTTCTGGACCTGATCCAGGAAGGGAATGCCGGGTTGATGCGCGGTGTCGAGAAGTACGAGTACCGTCGCGGGTACAAGTTCTCGACCTACGCGACCTGGTGGATTCGCCAGGCGATCACACGGGCCGTGGCCGATCACGCCCGGACAATCCGGATTCCGGTCCACATGTTCCAGAGTATCTCGTCGCTGAAGGCCGAGGCGGAGAAGATTCGCCAGGTGACCGGGCGAGATCCCTCGCCCGAAGAACTGGCCAAGGCGGCTCGGATGACCGTCGAGGAAGTCGAGCGGATCATGAAGAGCTGGCGGCATCCGGTCAGCCTGGACACCCCGGTCGGGGAGAGCGAGGACGGGAGCTTCGGAGAATTCCTCGAGGACGGTTCAGGAGGGAACCCGGTCGAGGCGGCCGGCCGCGAGATGCTCCGGGACAAGATCGACCACGTGCTCAAGAGCCTGACGTTCCGCGAACGTGAGATCATCAAGTTGAGGTACGGATTGGGTGACGGCTACAGCTACACGCTGGAGGAGACAGGCCGGATCTTCCATGTGACTCGTGAACGGATCCGCCAGATCGAGTCCAAGGCGTTGAAAAAGTTGCAGCACGAGACCAGGACCAAGCACCTGGTGGGGTTCCTGGGCGGCCCGGACGAGGAGGAGGCGGAGGTTGACGAGGGGGCCGAAGCGTTCGCCCAGGCGGCCTGAGCAGGGCGGATCGGGTCGCACGTCTAGGAATACGCCTCGCTGGCGAGGATCTCGGGGAGTTCGTCCGGATCGAGGTTTCCGCCAGAGATGATTCCGACGACCGTCTGTCCCTGGAAGCGGTCGCGGTGCACAACGGCGGCGGCCAATGAAGCGGCTCCGGCACCTTCGACCAGGTTGTGCGTCTGATCGAGATAGGTCCGGCAGGCGCGGCGGAGGTCGTCATCGGAGACCAGCAGCACGTCGTCGACGACTTCCCGCATGATCTCCAGGGTCATTTCGGCCGGCACGCGTGTCGCCATCCCCTCGGCCCACGTGTCGGCCGTTTCGGTGGTCGTCCACTGTCCGCTGCGCCAGGTGTCGGACACGGCCGAGGCTCCCTGAGCCTGGACGCCGATGATGCGGGTCTGTGGTCGGCGGGCGCGGGCCACGATGCCGGTGCCACACACGCCGCTGCCCAGTCCGATCGGCACCAGGATCACGTCCGGGTCGGAGCAGTCTTCGAAGATCTCAAACCCCATCGTGCCCACTCCGGCGATCAGTGCCGGTTCGTTGGCCGAGTGAACATAGCGGGCCTGGTCTCCAGCCAGTTCACGCTCGATGTAGCTCCTCGCCTGGTCGTAGTCGGCACCGTGCTCGATCACGGTGGCCCCCAGTCGCCTCATTGCAGCGTTTTTGCCGGGATTGTTCCCCTCGGGAACAACGATGGTGCAGGAGATACCGGCCAGGTTGGCGGCCATCGCCAGCGACTGCCCGTGGTTTCCGGTCGAGCAACCCAACAGCCCCGACTGTCGTTCGTTGTCGGAAAGCGTGGCGGCCAGGTTGACACCGCCACGAACCTTGAAGGCTCCGACGGGCTGGTGATTTTCGTGCTTGGCCAGGAAGCGGCCTGCGAACAGCCGGCCGAGCCCCGGCCACTCGAACAACGGCGTGGGCCGGAGCACCTCGTGGACGCGGGGGACCGCTTCGAGCACGTCCTGGTAGCTGACCGGCAGGGTTGAGGGAGGGTTGCCCATGATGGTCAATTGGCCTGGAGTCGGATTCGCAGTTGATCGATGGTCACCGCGGCGATGATGATCAGGCCGATCAGGATGTCCTGGTAGTGATCGGGCACCCCGATCAGCACGCAGCCGTGCTGGATCACGGTGATAATGCAGGCTCCGGACAGGGTCCCGAGGATGCTGCCACGTCCCCCGTTGAGGCTTCCTCCACCGATGACGACCGCGGCAATGACCTTTAGTTCCAGGCCCAGGCCCGAGACCGGATCGCCCTCTCCCCCGAGCACGGTGAACTGGTACAAGCCAGCGACACCGACGAACACGCCGGCAAGCGTGTAGACCAGGATGCGGGTGCGGACGACATTGATGCCGCAGAGACGGGCAGTGGATTCGTTGGACCCGATCGCGAAGACGTGGCGGCCGAAGACGGTGTACCGCAGCGCCAGGGCCACGATGGCCGCCAGGATCAGCATGATCCAGACACTCGGGGAGACCAGCATCCACTCGGGGTCGGGATAGGGTTTCTGCAATGACGCAACGGCGTCGGGCACCTTGCCATAGGCTCGGACGGGGGTCTCACCGGAGATGGTGCGACCGATGCCCTGGAAGGCGGTCATGGTGCCCAGTGTCACGATGAAAGGGACGAGTCTCAGCAGGCTGATCAGGCCACCGTTGACGAACCCGCAAAGGCACCCGGTGAGAACCCCGCCGATGATGGCCAGTGTCGAGAGGACCAGCGTGGCCAGCACCGGTGACGTGTCCCGCCAATCGGCCATTCCTTCGAATCCCTCACGGTAGATCCAGGCGATGACCGTGGCTGTCAGGGCGATGGCTGTGCCGGCGGAGAGATCAATGCCTCCGGCGATGATGATCAGTGTCATGCCCAGCGCCGCGACGCCGATCAGGGAGGCGTGGTTGAGCACCACCTGCACGCTTTGAGGGGTGAAAAACTGGGGTTCGCGTCCCTCATCGGTCGCCACCTGGTATTCGATCGCGCCGAAGATCAGCGAGACGACCACCAGGCCCAGCAGCGGCCCCAGTGACCAGGCGAGGTTCGAGAGTCGGCTGCGGTCTGTGCTCATGCGGCCGCTCCGTCACTGCCAATCGCACAGTTGATCAATGTCTCCTCGGTCCACTCGGACGCCGCGCGAATCTCCTGCAATTGGCCCCGGGCCAGTACGGCCACGCGGTCACAGACGGCCAGCAACTCGGGCGTGTAGGAACTGACGAACAGCACCGCCTTGCCTGCGGCGGCCTGCTCGCCGACAAGTCGGTAGACTTCCGCCTTGGTGCCCACGTCGATGCCGCGAGTGGGTTCGTCCAGCAGCAGCACGTCGGCGTCCTGGTGCAGCACGCGGGCCAGGGCCACCTTCTGCTGGTTGCCGCCCGAGAGTTCTGCGACCGACTGTTCGGGAGAGTTTGCCTTGATCGCCAACTCCTGCATGCATTCGGCCACGGCGTGACGGCGGCGGCCGAGATTCAACAGGCCGAATCGGGTGTACGGTGACAGGTGGCTGTAGGTGATGTTGTCGCTCAGTGAGCGGTCCTGGGCCAGGCCTTCATCCTTGCGGTCCTCCGAGACCAGGGCCAGTCCCGAGTGGATCATGGTTTCCGGCAGCGGCCGCCGGATGATGCCGCCGACACGGACCGTGCCCGAGACGACGGGGTCGAGTCCGAACAGGCAGCGGAGCATCTCGGTCCGTCCGGCACCGACCAGCCCCGCGATCCCGAGGATCTCGCCCCGGTGCAGGACGAGATCGATGTCCCGTGGCGTTGCCCGCCCGGTCAGCCCCTCGAGGTGCAGCACCGGATCACCGGCCGTGTGCGGGACGGTGGGGAACAACTCCTCGACCTTGCGGCCGACCATCATCGAGACGATTTCGGCCTCGGTCGTACCCTCCAGCACTCCCGTGCCGGCGACCTGGCCATCACGAAGTACGGTGTAGTCGTCGCACAATTCGCGGACTTCCTCCAGGAAGTGGCTGATGTAGACCACGCCGATACCGTCCCCCCGCAGCCGCCGGATGACATCGAACAGCCTCAGGACGTCCTGCCCGGCCAGGGAACTGGTCGGTTCGTCGAAGACGATCACGCGGGCCTGGCCGATCAGGGCACGTGCGATTTCGACCAGTTGCTGGGCTCCCACGGAAAGTTGGCCGACCGGCGTGTCGGGTCGCAGTTCCGGGTGGCCCAGGCGGTCGAGGACCTGGCGGACGCGTGGCCGTTGTTGGCCACGAGAGAGCAGGCCCCACCGCTGGTCTTCCTGGCCCAGCATGATGTTGTCCTCGACCGAGAGGTCCGGCGCGAGATTGAGCTCCTGGTAGATCATCGCGATTCCGGCGTCGCGGGCCGATGAGGGGCCGAGGGGCCGGTAGGGGGTGCCGGCCACGTTCATCGAGCCGTTGTCGGCCGGGCAGGCTCCGCTGAGCACCTTCATCAGGGTGCTCTTTCCGGCACCGTTCTCACCGATCAACGCCATCACCCGGCCGGCGTGGAGTTCGAATGACACCTCATCCAGCGCCTGCGTGGCACCGAATCGCTTGCCGATACCGGACATGCCGAGCAGGGGAGGCATACGCGAGTGTGGAGAAAGGAGAAGGCGGGGAAGGACCGTGGGTGGTTACGGAGCGTGCTTTTTGGGGGCCAGGACCGATGCGATCTTCTTCTCGTCCTTGTTCTCGGCCGTGGCGACGTATTCGCCGGTCGAAATCCGCTTCTCGACCGTTTCGCCGGCCAGGTGGGCCGCCATCGTCTTGACGGCGACGTAGCCCATGTTGACCGGGTCCTGGAGCACGACGCCGTGAACCGTGTCCTTGCCCAGGCCCTCGATCATTCTCGGACTCGAGTCGAAGGCGACGAACTTGACCTTGGTGGTCAGCTTGTTGTCTTCCAGCGCGGCCAGCATGCCCTTGTTGTGCGGTTCGCAGACGGTGAAGACACCGTCGAGTTGACTCTTGAACTTCAGCAGCATCGATGTCGATTTCAGCTTGGCCTCATTGATGTCGGAGGTGGCCCGCTGGTTCTCCGAGAGCACCTTGATGCCGGGAAATTCCTTGGCGAGTGTTTCGAGGAACCCCTTCTCGCGGTTCTCGGTGCTCTGGCTGCCGGCCTGGTAACGGAGCATGATCACATTGCCCTTGCCGTCCAGGATCTGCCCCAT
>DLVV01000263.1:45995-46123 GCA_003445035.1 Planctomycetaceae bacterium
TGGCCACGTAGCTGACGTAGGCGGAGGTGTCGGAGAGTCCGCTGTCGAAGACGACGGTCGGGATCTTGCGGTCGCGGGCTCGCGTGACGACCGGGACCATCGCATCGCGATCGATCGGGGCCAGGCAG
>DLVV01000263.1:46281-52084 GCA_003445035.1 Planctomycetaceae bacterium
CGCTGGGCGGCCATCACGCCGCCCTTGTAGTTGTCGGTGGCCACGTAGCTCACATAGGAGGTTTCATCAGTCAGGCCGCTGTCAAAGACGACTGTGGGGATCTTGCGGTCCTTGGCCCGCGAGACGACCGGGATCATCGCTTCGCGATCGATCGGAGCCAGGCAGATGCCGTCGACGCCCTGGACGATGAAGCTGTCCAGGATCTGGATCTGGCCTTCCTTGTTGTCTTCCTTCTGGGTCCCTTTCCAGATCACCTCGATGTTGCCCAGTTCCTTGGCAGCGGTCTCGGCTCCGTGACGGACCGAGAGCCAGAAGTCGTGTGAGGTGCCCTTGGGAATCACGGCGATGCGAAACGTCTTCGTTTCACCGTTGGCGGCGCCGCTGGATCCGGAGGAGGCCGGATCTACAGCCCCGTCCTTGTCACCGGATCCGCCACAACCACACACCAGCAGGACGCCCGAAACCAGGGCCAGGGGAAGCAGGCGACGCATGAGCGGGACTCCGAAAAAGAACGAACCACCGGAAGTCTCATCGTATCAGCCGCCCGGAGGCACGAAAAGCAATCCCACCGGATGCTGACGGTGGTCCCGGATGTTGCCAGAGATCGGTTCTCCCATCGTCACCGATCCGATAAGGTACGGCGGTTGGCGACCTCCTTCCCGGACATGTCGATGTCGATGCCCGTCGACCCCGCCCAGAACCGTCCGTCGCTGTCACGCGACAGGTGTTTCTGGGGGATGACGGCGACCCAACTGCTGGGCGCCTTCAACGACAATCTCTTCAAACAACTGGTGCTGCTGTACTGCCTGACCGAGGTCGGCAAACAGGGTGGCGATTACCAGCCGATCGCGTTTTTTCTGTTCTCGATCCCGTTCGTGTTCGGTTCGGGGTTTTCGGGATTCCTGGCCGATCGGTACAGCAAGCGGTCGTTGATCGTCGGCTGCAAGTTTGCCGAGATCGCGGTGATGCTTGCCGGCGTGATCGCGTTTGGCATGGGGGGCCTGTGGCCCCCGTTGCTGGTGTTGTTCCTGATGGGATTGCAGAGCACCGTGTTCGGGCCGTCGAAGTATGGGATCCTGCCCGAAATGTTGCGGGCCCGTGATCTGCCGTCGGCCAACGGCATCATCCAGATGACGACCTTCGTGGCGGTGATCTTCGGTGGGGCACTGGCCGGTTTTCTCAAGGAACTGACCGACGAACACAAGGTGGCCGGGCTGCAGTGGATCTGCTGGGGGTGTGTCGGACTGGCGGTGATCGGGACGCTGTTCTCGTTCCTGGTCCGCCGCACTCCGGTGGCGGTACCCAACCTGGAGTTCACTCCGTCGATGATCCTGGGGATCGATCGCCCGACCCGGGCCTTGCTGCGGGAAGACCGGATCGCCGTCAAGGTCCTGTTGATCTCCAGCCTGTTCTGGTTCGTCGGCGGGACATGCCAGCAGTTGGTCAACGAATTCGGCATCTACCAGTGGGAGATCGGCGAAGCGAAGACCAGCCTGTTGCTGGCCTCGATCGGTGTGGGCATTGCCTTCGGCTGCGTGTCCGCCTCATTGCTCTCGAAGAACCGCATCAACTTCGGCCTGGTGACCGGGGGGGCATGGGGGATGGTCGGATGCCTGGGAAGCCTGTGGCTGATTGCCCGGGAGGCGCCGGCGCCGGTTCCCGATGCCTGGATCACAGCGGCTGCCGGTGTGCTGCTGCTGCTGGGAGTTTCGGCCGGGATCTTCGTCGTGCCGTTGCAGGTGTTCCTGCAGGTGTGTCCGACCGAGGATCTCAAGGGGCGGATGATGGGGACGATGAACCTGATCAACTTCTGCGGGATCGTCGCCTCGGCCCTGGCGTTCTTTGCTCTCCGCAACCTGTTGGGACGGCTGGAGCTGCCGATCAGCTGGACGTTCCCGGTGCTGGCGACCGTCGTGTTGCCGGTGGCACTGCTGTTCCGTCCGCCCGAGAGGAAACTCTGACCGGGACCGGTTGACTGCCGCTGCGGTTACTCGTCCAGTTCCACCACCGGTAACTGTTGTTCCTGCAGCTGCCTGGCGTCGGTGTCGTCGGTCAGGTCGCTGTGACAGGGGGCCGGCGCATCGGTTTCGCCCTGCATGGTCCCCTGGGTCTTGGCCGCCAGCTTGTGGATCTCGTCGGGACTCAGCACGCCTCGCTGTTCGAGAATCTGCTTCTGGTCGTCGGTCAGGGCATTCGAGACCTTCGCATTGTCCCAGGAGTAGGCCTCGTCGTTGCCCGAGAGGAACTCGGTGATCTCTTTCGAGATTCTCACGCTGCACCAGTCGTGTCCGCACATGGCACAGAAATCGGTGTCGACGTCGAGGTCTTCGTCGTGCAGGGCGCGGGCGGTGTCAGGATCGAACGAGAGTTCGAAGTGTTTTTCCCAGTTCAGCGCGGCACGCGCCTTGGTCAGCTCGTCATCCCGGTCGCGGGTGCCGGGTATGCCCAGGGCGATGTCGGAGGCGTGAGCGGCGATCTTGTAGGCGATGCAGCCCTGCTTGACGTCATCCTTCTTGGGCAGCCCGAGGTGTTCCTTGGGCGTGACGTAGCAGAGCATGCTCGCACCGTGGTAACCGGCCGAGGTGGCTCCGATGGCACTGGTGATGTGGTCGTAGCCGGGGAAGATGTCGGTCACCAGCGGGCCCAGCACGTAGAACGGAGCCCCGTGACAGAGGTTCCGCTGCAGCTTCATGTTGTATTCGATCTGGTCCAGCGGCACGTGCCCGGGGCCCTCGCACATCACCTGCACGCCCTGCCGCCACGCCCGTTCGGTCAGTTCGCCGATCACGGCCAACTCGGCCAACTGGGCCGCGTCGGTGGCATCAGCCAGCCCGCCGGGACGCAGGCCGTCGCCGATCGAGAAGCTGACATCCCATCGCCGCATCAACTGGCAGATCTCCTCCCACAGCGTGTACATCGGGTTCTGTTTGCCGTGGTGAATCATCCACTTGGCCAGCAATGAACCGCCGCGGCTGACGATGCCGATCAATCGCTCGCGAACCAGCGGCAGATGCTCCTGAACGACTCCAGCGTGAATCGTGAAGTAGTCGACTCCCTGGCGAGCCTGGTGTTCCAGCGTCTCGAGGATCATCTCGCGGTCGAGATCTTCGATCTTGCGGCCGATGATCATCGAGTACAGGGGCACGGTGCCGATGGGCACGGTGCTGTTTTTCAGGATCGCCTCGCGGCACTCATCGAGATCGCCGCCGGTCGAGAGGTCCATGACCGTGTCGGCTTCCCACCGCTCGGCCCACTTCAGCTTCTCGACCTCCTCGTCGGTACCCGACGAGACGGGAGAGGCCCCCATGTTGGCGTTGACCTTGGTCTTGGAGGCACGGCCGATGGCCATCGGGTCCAGTTGGTAACCCAGGTGGACGGTGTTGGCCGGGATAATCATCCGGCCGGATGCGACTTCGTCGCGGACCTGCTCGGGCGTCAGGTGTCCCTCGCGTTCGGCCACGCGGTTCATCTCCGGTGTCACCGAGCCCAGGCGAGCGTGTTCGAGCTGGGTGATCGGGGTGAACGACGGCGGAGGTTCCCAGGCCTCGGAGGTCTCGTGGTTTCCGTCAAAGCCCTCACGCAGCGTCCAATCGGCCGGCATGAAATCCCATGCCGTCTGGTTGGACGGCAAGGGCATGCCGGGGGTGTCGGGGGACGAGAACGTCCAGGCTCCGGCGTGACCTGCGGCGATCCGCGGGGTCAGGGCAAAGCTGCCGGGAGTGGTCCCGTCGGCGGTGCTCGAGGGATTCTCGCCCAGGGGCGGAAGCTCGTAGTGGCGACTGGCGCCCGGGGTGGGCGAGGATGCGGCTGTCGGCTGGTTGGTCTCGGTCGTCATGCTCCCGATCCTCCTCCGTGAGTGCGGTGTGCGAGGATATGGTAACCGCCGGTCGGAAAAATTCAACGGGGTGGGGCGGCGAACGGTGTGGTTCCGCCGTCGTGGAATGACCGGTGAGGAAGTTTTGAGGGTGTTGTGCTCCAATGAGGACGACGTTCCGGGACGAGGCCAAACGTGATGACCGACGTGACTCTCATCTTCGCCGACCTGGCGGGTGCTGCACCGCTGGTGCTGGTCCTGCTGGGTGCTGCCGTGTTTGCGGCGTCCAGGGTGTCACTTGACCCGCGACGAATGATTCGGGTGTTGATTGCGATCGGAATTCTGCTGTTTGTCCGATTGGCGTTTCCTTTGGTCATTCCGTTGTTTCTCAATGACGTGATTGGTGCCAGAGAGGTCCAGGTGCGGATCCTGTTGAACGCCCTGGTTTACTCGGTGCCATATTCGATCGCCCTGGGCCTGCTGTTCTGGACAATCTTCGATGTGGGCCGAGCACGGTCGGCTGAAGAACTGCACGGGCCTGAGGCTGTCGGCTAGGACTTCCGCGTCACCCGTCGTCCGGTGGACGTCTCCCACACCTTGACGGTCCGGTCGAAGCTGCCCGAGACCAGCCGTCGGGCGTCCGGCGAAAACGCCAGGCTGTAAACGGTGTTGGTGTGACCGGAGAGCACGCGGAGCAGTCGGCCGGTCGCGGTGTCCCAGAGGCGGATGCGGCCCGACAGGGCACCGCTGGCCAGCAGGCGACCGTCGTCCGAGAGGGCCAGGGACTGGACGTAGCTGGCATGTCCGTCGTTGATGCTGGTCACCTTTCCGGTACGACTGTCCCAACTGCGGATGGTCTTGTCCTGGCCCGCGGTGTAGATCGTCTTGCCGTCGCCGGAGACGGCGATGCCTTCGATCGCCCCGTTGTGGCCGGCGAGCGTCAGTCGGGGCTTGGTCGCCTTGGGGTCGATGACGTAGGCGTTGGAGTTCTTCGATCCAGCGACGAACCAGCCACCGGCCCTGGAGCGGGCCATCGCGACGGCCAGGATTGGCTGCCCACCGGGTGCGACACGTTGCTTGCGAATCCCATCCGGGGTCCAGACGTTCAGGGCATTGTCGTAGCCGCCGCTGATGACGCTCTTGCCGTCACTTGAACAGGCCAGGGCCCAGACGAAGTTTGAATGAGCTGCGACGGTTTTGACCAGGGATCGGGAGGCGATGTTCCAGATCTTGATCGAGCGATCGAGGCTGCTGGAGTACACCGTCTTGCCGTCGGGCGAGAAGGCTACGGCGCTGACCCCGTCGCCGTGACCCGGCAACCGTGCCAGTTGTTTGCCCGAGGTGGCATCCCACAGCTTGACGCTGTTGTCGAGGCTGGCGGAACCGATCAGGCGACCGTTCTGGGACCAGGCAACGCCGTACACGGCGTTGGGGTGCCCGGAAAGCAGGTCGGCGGCGTTGGACGTATCGGCTTTCATCACCGGTTCATCATCCCAGCCGCCGGGTCCACGTCAACCAGTGCTCGCGGTTTGTTTGCAAACCGTGTCTGGGGCAGGAGTTGCAGCCAACTGCCTGTGTGGGCTGGTTGACCTTACCCGAAATCCCGATATAAGAAGGAAGCCGCTTCGGCGAATAACCGTTTGAAGGGGTTTTCGTTTTTCACCAACACAGGGGGGCGATTGGATTCGACTGGGTCACCATAGGTTTGGGTGGCGTGCCGTGGTTGATCAGCTGGCCACGTAAAAAGCTGATCGCATTATAACTGCCAACAAGCAGTTTGCTTTGGCTGCGTAAACGCAGCTCCGGCCGATGGATCCTTGCCCGAGGAGCCTGAAGGTCGGTCAAAAATCGGGCTGGTACCAGGTCAGCCGTCCGCTACGCCTGGTACGAGAAACCGTGGTGGACTAGCTGTCGTACGTGTCTTGTCCGTGGAACCGTCGACAGTGAGATCAATCAACGGAATACGCACGTAGAGGCCTTTTCTGAGGG
>DLVV01000008.1 GCA_003445035.1 Planctomycetaceae bacterium
TGACGGGAAACCGGCGAGCCCTGGACGTGGCCAGACTGGCCGCCGACCGCGTGGCCAGCGAAGGGGGCAAGTATTCCGATCATCTTCGGGAGATCGGCTGGCCGCTGAACCTGCTGATGACCGCCTGGGAAGCAACCGGCGAGGACAAGTACCTGGTTGCCGCACACCGTCACTGGCACATGCTCCGTGACCACCTGAACCCCAAGAGAGGCTGGGTCGTGATGCTGGCCTACGGTCACTGCTCGATGAAAAGCACCAGCCAGCGATGTCGCGGCCAGAACTCGTACCTGCTGGCCCTGACCCTGAGTGCCCTGGCCCGCTATCACCAGGTGACGGGTGATCCCGAGGTGCTGAAGGGACTGTCTGCCGGGCTGGACCAGATGATCCGAGAGTGTTGGGACGAACGTTCGAAGGCGTTTTACGGGACAGCGTGCACACACGTCCGCGAATCTCGCATGGGCAACACGTATTCCACCGTCCTGCTGGCCGCACTGGCATTTGCCCACGAGATCCGGTTGACCGGTAACAAGCGTCACCGTCGAATTTTTCGCCAGGCGTTCCAGGCGGCGATGGCTGCAGGCCGCAAGGGCCTCGAATCCGGAGACCGCCAGGTCCAGGCTGGATACTACAGCCGGTCGTTCCACTTCACGCCGTTCGGGCTGGGCGCCCTGGACCAGGCAGCCACCGCCGGTCCCGATCGCGATGCGTCGCCTCCTCCCGGCCGGAACAAATGATGCGTTGAACCATCACCTGTCCGGTGTCCCTGGCAACGGGCCCCGCGGTCACCTCGTCTCACTGCTTCCAGTAGTAGATGTATCCGCGGTCAAAACCCGCCAGGACTTCCCACACGCCGTCGCCGTCGAAGTCGACCGGTTCACACATGTTGTAGTGCGTGAAGGGCGGGAAGTTCAGGTTGTCCAGGATGATTCGCTTCGCCTCGGGTTTCATGACCAGTTTGTCGCCTTGCAGGCCCTGGTTCCCGAAGAAGAACTGGTGGCCCCCGTTCTTGGCGATGGGTGGTGAACACAGGACATCGGCACGGCCGTCGTGGTCCCAGTCACACACGACGATCTTGGTACGACCCACGTGCCGCCAGTGGCCGGCCACGACAAACGGACGGCCATTGCCATCGACGGGGAGCCTGGGAGGTTTCAACCGCAATCGCCCTCCGTCATCACGATACCGTTGCCACCAACACAACCGGCTCTTGCCATCGACTCCCACGAGATCCGGCAACCCGTCTCCGTCGAGATCACCGACACCGGGGCGGCTCCGCCAACCGGTCGAGACCTCCCCGCCCTTCTCGCCCACAACTCGCAGCGGACCGCGTGCTGTCAGCCGAGGACGGGTCCGGGTGCCGACATTCTCGAAGTAGTGGTAGGTGTCGGACATGGATCCGCAAACGAGGTCGAGATCTCCATCGAGATCCCAATCTGCAACCGTCGGATTCGAATATCCCCAGAGCTTCTCAACGGGCCCCTGCAGACACTCCTGGCCGACAAAACGAATCACCTGGTCATCGGCCTTCAGCCATACCGGTGGAGCCCATCGACCGACTCCACCTGCCGGGTCAAGATTGCGGAAAAACCAGATCCATCCATCCTGGCCGCCAACGATCAGATCGATCTTGCCGTCGCCGTCCCAGTCGGCAGCGTCGGGCACGGCAAAATCGTCCAGTCGCAACTCGGCGCCGCGAAACGGAATCGTCCGCAACGGACCAAAGGCAAATGGCTTGTTCTTGTCCAACTGCACCGCCTCGCTGGCCAACGGACCGCCCACTCTCAGGTGCACCAGTCCCCTGTCGTCACGAAACGCGAAGAACGTTCGGCTGGCATAGGGCAGTCCCTCACGACCGGCAAACGTCAGAGCGTGACCGCCATCCAGCCGTGGCATGGCCTTCGGCTTGCCCTCATTTCGGAAGACGACGACCCCTTCCAGCGTCCCCACCAGCAGGTCCTGCCGCGAATCGCCGTCGATATCCACCACGACCGGTTCGGCGTGATCAAAGAACGTGATCGCCCGCCGCCCCGGACCGGCTGTCAACAGCGTCCCATGCGAAAACCGGGGCTGCTTGTTGTCGCCGACATTACGGTGCCACCAGACAGTGGCCGTCAGGTCGCGAGGCAACCAGGTGCCGTCCTTCCAGCCCTGGCCAAACCCGATCCCCACCATGGGAAAATAACGATCCATTCCCACCGAGCGGGTTCCGGTCAACAGGTCGGTACGACCGTCGCCGTCGAAGTCGGCGAGCCAGCAACACGGGTGTTCCTCGCCTTTTTCCGGCATCGGCAGATTTCCGTTGAACGCCGATTGCAGAAATCCCCGCCGCTGAAAACGTCGCAGTCCCTTGGTGGTCGTGTCCTCGTGCCACTCAAATCCCTTCGGCGTACTGACGATGGCGTCGAAGAACCTGTCACCATCCAGGTCCCCGATCATCGTGCAACTGGGTTCACCGTACCTCTGTTCGTCAATCCCCCCCTGCCCGGCACGCTCGAACAGCGTCACCCCCTTGTGCATACGACCGGTGTTCCGCCACCACTTCGGTGGCTCGGGCCACCAGTAATTCCGACCGACCAGATCCATTCGCCCGTCCCGATCCCAGTCGACGGTCATCGCCGGCCCCATCATCGGTGCGATCGTCGCAGGATCGCCGTAGACCAGCCGAACCGGCTTGGTGAACGTGTCTGGCTGTTCAGCGACAACAGCAGCCGGGCACATGACCAGGGCAAGCAGGCACAGAGCCTGGGATCGGATCGGTCGCATGACAGGTCTCCACCTAGTACAGGCGATTCTCGTAAGCATCGTCGATCGACTGGTCCAGTTCTTCGGGCGTCTGGCCAGTGTCCGTCTGGTCGGCCAGCATCGTGCCAAACGACGGCAAATCGGACCGGGAAATCCGGTACGTCCCTTCCCACAACCCGCTCCGCTTGACCGCCTTGCCGCACTGCAGGCAGGCCTT
>DLVV01000370.1:0-2525 GCA_003445035.1 Planctomycetaceae bacterium
GCGTCACTTCGAGCGGGCCCTTGTTACAAGCGTGTTTGACTTCGGTCTCAGTGGCGAGCAACCCAGTCATCCCGGGTTGCTCGATTGGCTGGCTGCCGAACTGATGCAGCCCTCGTTGGTCCGTGCCGTCCGTGGAAACCAGGTGGCCTGGGTGGCGGGTAAGCCGCCGGTGAAGCCCTGGTCGATGAAGCATCTCCATCGTGTGATCGTGACTTCCCGGGCCTACCGCATGTCGTCGTCACCGAACGAGAAGAACCATGCGGTCGATCCGGACAACCGGCTGGTCTGGCGGATGCCACCCCGACGGATGGACGCCGAAACCGTGCGAGACAGCATCCTCAGTGTCTCGGGCGGACTCGACGCCACACTCGGCGGGCCCGACATTCCCTCGGCCGACGGCCTCTCGGTGCCTCGACGCAGCCTCTATTTCCACCAGTCTCCAGAAGACCAGATGGCGTTCCTGAAGCTCTTCGACGCGGCCGATCCGGCCGAGTGCTACCAGCGGCACGTCAGTATCGTGCCGCACCAGGCCCTGGCCCTGTTCAACAGCGAGATCTCGCTGGTGCACTCGCGACGCCTGGCCCGGCGGTTGTCCAAGCAGGCCATCGAGACCCCGGCGTTCGTCGAGGCGGCATTCCGGCAGGTGCTCGCCCGCGAGGTCTCGACGCAGGAACAGCAGATCTGTCGGGAGTTTCTCGAGAACCGCGAGGTGTCCTACCGACAGGCGAAGACGCCGAAGCCGCCAGCTGCCCTGGTCAAGACCGCCGCAGCTCCTTCGATCGATCCCAGGGTTCACGCCCGTGAAAACCTCGTCCATTCGCTCTTCAACCATCACGACTTTGTGACAATCAAGTGATCACCGGATCAGGATCCAGGTACAGCCCATGACTTACGACCAGAGCTTCCCGGCCGATTCGGCCGGAGTGTCTCGACGCACCTTCCTGGCCGATACCGGGATGGGGTTCACCGGTCTGGCCCTGGGTGCGATGTTGCACGATGACGCGTCGGCCGAGACGAAAGCCCGGACGACGCGGCTCGAATCCGAGCCGCACTTTCCAGCCCAGGCCGATTCGGTGATCTGGATCTTCCTGACCGGTGGCGTCAGCCACATGGAGAGCTTTGACATCAAGCCGGCTCTCAACAAGTACGACGGCAAGACGTTCGAGGAGACCCCGTTTGCCGAGTTTCTGAACAAGGAGCGCCGCGAAAAGAACCTGGCGGGACAGGGCAGTGTGGTTCCTCCGCGGAAGGACCTCATGCGGTTGCAGACCGGGTACCACGCCTACGGCGATTGCGGCCTGGAGGTCGGTGACTGGTTCTCGAACATCGGTGAATGCGCCGATGACCTGGCGGTGGTGCGGTCGCTGTGGACGGTGCATCCCAACCACGGCATGCAGTTGACCTGGCACACCGGGCACCATGTCCGCGAGGGCGCTCGGCCGACCGTCGGGTCGTGGGTCTCCTACGGCCTGGGGTCGCGGAATCAGCAGTTGCCCAAGTTCGTCGTGATGGGGCATTCGATCGGAGGCTGCTGTGGAGGGGAGTTCGCTCACGGAGCCAGCTATCTCGGGCCGCATCACGCCGGCGTGAAACTTTCGACCGATCCGGCCAACCCACTGCCGTTTGTGAGCCCCTTCGGGCAGGGTGTGACGGCTGACGAACAGGCGGCCGAACTGGATCTGATCGGAAAGCTGAATCGGGCCGTCGGAATCGAGTACCCCGACGATCCGCAGCTGAGGGCGAGGATCCGGTCGTACGAACTGGCGGCCGGCATGCAGACGGCCGTGCCGGACATCATGAACTTCGAGACCGAGACCCAGGCCACGCAGAGCCTGTACGGCCTCGACCAGGAGCACTCACGGGAATTCGGTACGCAGTGCCTGGCCGCTCGCCGATTGGTCGAAAAGGGCGTGCGTTTTGTTCAGCTGTACCACGGGGCCGGAAGTGCGGGGAAGTGGGACGCTCACAACGAAATCAAGAAACGCTACGATCGCGAGGCACCCAAGGTTGACCAGCCGATCGCCGGGCTGCTCAAGGATCTCAAGCGGCGTGGCATGCTCGAGAGGACGCTGGTCGTCTTCGGCACCGAGTTCGGACGCACCCCGGGGGCCCAGGGCAACGGCCGGGACCATCACCCGCAGGGGTTCACCTGCTGGTTGGCTGGCGGGGGAATCAAGGGTGGTGTGACACACGGGGCGACCGACGAACTCGGGTTCTACGCGGTCGAAAACCGGCACTACGTCACCGACATTCACGCTACGGTGTTGTACCAGTTGGGATTGGATCCGTTGCAACTGGAGGTGCCGGGCCGGAAACGGATTGACCTCCACCGTGGATCGCCGATCCACGAGATCATCGCCTGAGGGCGCCGAACGGAAGAACTGTCTTGTTGCCAGGATGCCAGGTTGGGAAACTCGTGAGCCGGTCAGCGTGCGGCGGACGCACAATGAGGCGGCCTGGATGTGCCTGGGATTTGTGCCTGGTTCCTTGAGTCCAAATTTACCGAAAACCGGGGGAGTGATGAC
>DLVV01000370.1:2913-5625 GCA_003445035.1 Planctomycetaceae bacterium
GCAGCCGATGCGGAGGAATCTCTGCTCGAGCGGGACGTGCTGCCGATCCTGACGAAGAACTGCCTGGGCTGTCACGGTGGACTGAAGAAGGAAGGCGGACTGGATCTCCGCACGATGCCGTCGATGCTCAAGGGGGGCGAATCGGGTCCGGCGATCGAGAAGGGGCACGCCGACCGCAGCGAGTTGTGGAAGCAGGTCGCCAGCGACAACATGCCGTCCGGCGATGACCGTGAAAAACTCTCGGCGGCGGACAAGGCCAAGATCAAAGCGTGGATCGATGCGGGGATGCCGACCGTATCGGAGCGTCAGAAGGATGTCGATACGCTGTTGTCCGGTCCCAAGCGGCACGAGCCGAAGCAGGTGGCCGAGGCTGTCGACAAGCACATCGGCGGTTTCCTGCGGACGGCCGGCTTGAAGCCCGTCGGACTCAGTGATGAAGCGGCATTCCTGAGACGGGTCAGCCTGGACCTGTCCGGGCACGTGCCCACGGCCGAGGAGGCGGCGAAGTACCTCGACGACAAGGATCCCCATCGGCGGGCCAAGCTGATCGACTCGCTGTTGGCCAAGCCGGACTTTGGCAGACAGTTCGGACGCACCTGGCGTGACTGGATCTGTCCGCCCGAGTTGCCCTCCGGGGGCAATGCCGGCAGTCAGCCTTACGGTCAGGCGAGGGCCTTCGGGGACTGGATCGGCAAGAAGCTGACCGAGGGGGGATCGTGGGCGCAGATCGCTCGTGAGATTCTGACGGTCAAGGGCGAGATCAAGAAGAGCCCGCAGGTGATTTTCTATGCCCTGGTCGGCAAAGATGGCAAGACGACCGCCGATGGGACGTCCCGGGCTGTCGCCTCGCTGTTCATGGGCGTCCAACTGCAGTGTGCCCGGTGTCACGATGACCCTTACCGGGACTGGTCACAGCGCGAACACTGGGGACTGGCGGCGTTCTTTGGCCGCTCCCAGGGGGATTTCAACAAGATCGAGGTTGGCAAGGGGGTCAGCAAGAAGCCCGGAGAGATATCGATTCCCGGTTCGGCGTTCAAGAACTCGGGCCAGACCGTCAAGGCGGCGTTCCTGCGGGGTGCCGAATTCGAGGTGAAGGGTACCGACGATCTGAGGCTACCGTTTGCCGATTGGCTGACGGCCAGGGACAACCCGTTCTTTGCCCGCTCGCTGGTCAACCGGGCCTGGTTCTACCTTTTTGCCCGCGGCATCGTGAACCCGATCGACGACTTCCGCGACCTGAATCCCCCGTCGCATCCCGGATTGATCAAGATGCTGGCCGGGGAATTCTCTGCCTCGGACTTCGACATCAAGCACCTGTTCCGCTGCCTGTGCAACTCACAGACCTACCAGCGGACCAGTCGATTTGCTCCGGAGGCCGATCAACAGACTCGCTCGGCGCTGACCACGGCCTTCGGCCGCATGCCGATGAGACTGATGACTGCCGACGTGCTGTTCGATTCTCTCAAGCGGGCCTACGGCAACGAGAAACTGGATCTTCGCACCGGTATTACTGACTCCACCGTCGGGATGGCCGCACCGGTGGGCGGTGCCTGGCTGGAATTCCAGAGACGATTTGGGATCAACGAAAACGACGCCACCGACTTCACGCATGGCGTCGCCCAGATGTTGACGATGATCAATCACCCCAGGCTGCAGCAACGCAGCAAGGCTCTTGATGCCTTCCAGAAGACCGTTCCCGATGCCGGTGTCGACCGAACCGTGGAATGGCTTTACCTGAGCACACTGTCCCGTCGTCCCGGTCCCGAAGAGGCCTCCGAAGCCCGCGAGTTCGTCGAAGGGGCCAAGGACGCCAACAAGGCCTACGACGGCGTTCTCTGGATGCTGGTCAACCGGAGCGAATTTCTGCTGATCCGCTGAACCGCCAACCGACACGATGAGTTGTCACCGGGACAGAACCGGTACAGGTCACGGAGTGAACACGACATGCGATCACATGAGACGAAGCTGAAACGCCGCGATCTGCTGAAACTCTCAGCCGCCGGACTGATCTCCGGCGTTTCGGTGCCGTGGTTCGAATCGCTGGCCGGGAAGGCCATCGGCCAGCCTCGAAAGAAGTCCTGCATCCTGTTGTGGATGGACGGCGGTCCCAGCCAGCAGCACACTTTCGACCCGAAACCCAAGGGCGAGTTTTCCCCCAAGCCGACCTCAGTGCCGGGGATCCACATCGTCGAACACCTGCCGCAACTGGCCCAGTCGATGGAGGACCTGGTGCTGGTGCGGTCGATGACGACCGAGATCAACGGGCACTACGACGCCAAGTATTTCCTGCACACCGGTTACAAGCGAACCACCGCCTTCGAACACCCCTCGGTCGGCTGTATCGCCTCCTCTGAAGTCAGCCATGTCGGGGACGAGATGCCGGCGTTCGTCACGATTGACGCCGGTTTTGACCGCAACGACGGTGGCCGGTTGTATCGCAATGTCCCGGGTTACCTGGGGCCGTCTCATGCCCCGTTGCTGGTCAACGATCCGAACGAGGGACTCGAGAATCTTACCCCGACCGGCAGCAACGTCGACGCTCGTTTGAAGCTGCTGGCCCAAAGTGAAGACCGATTCGCCAAGCAGTTTGCCACGCCGGTCGTCGGTGCCAAGCAGGCGGCCTTCAACCGGGCGGTTCGCCTGATGCGGTCGCGGCGGTCGAAGGCCTTCGACGTGGACGACGAACCCGAGAGCCTGAGGCAGGCCTACGGC
>DLVV01000370.1:5995-8271 GCA_003445035.1 Planctomycetaceae bacterium
GGCGTGTCGTTCGTCGAGGTGGTTCACCGCGGATGGGACGATCACGCTGGAGCCGCCAAGCCGATTGCCTACCGGGCTCCGTGGATGGACGCCGGCATGGCGACGTTGATCTCGGACCTGAAGGTCCGCGGCATGCTCGACGACACGCTGGTGATCTGGATGGGCGAATTCGGTCGCACACCTGGTGACGGCAACGGGCACTTCAGCAAGGCCTGGAGCACGATGTGGGCCGGGGGCGGGCTGAAGACCGGACAGGTGATCGGCAAGACCAGCGAGGGCAAGAATGCCGGGTCCGAGATCGCCGAACGTCCGGTCACTTCGCCAGATTTCATTGCCACACTCTGCCTGGCCCTGGGCATGGACACCCACAAGGAGTTCATGGCTCCGGGGAACAGGCCGATGCCGATGGTCGACAAGGTGGCCAAGCCAATCACCGAGATGCTTGGCTGAAACTCGGTCGGATCGATCCGAGACATTCCTGGACGAGCAGCTGAAGAGGTCGATGATGCGCGTGCAAAGTACCCCGGCCGTCGTGGCCCTGACGTGGTTGGTCGGCGTCGCCGGAGGATGGTCGCTGTCGCCGAACGTGGTGGCCGAGGAAGTGTCCAAGCCGAAGACACCCAGGGTTCGGGCATACCAGGCAGTGAAGACGGCCGACGAGGCGGTCGCGCGGATCACGCAACTGGGCGGCCGCGTGCGGCGTTTGTCGGCCAAGCGGAAGGTGGTCGTGGTGGACCTGCGGTTTGCCGTCGCAGGGCTCTCCGACGACCACCTGAAGTACATTCCGGTGTTGAAGGACGTTGCCGCCGTGTTGCTCAAGCGTGTGGCCGTCACCGACGCGGGACTGGAGCACCTGGCCCGCGTGTCGACCATCGAAGAACTCGACCTCTCTGAAACGGCCATCACCGATGCCGGTCTGAACAGCATTGCGAAACTTCCGGTCCTGAAGACGCTGAACCTCTTTGGCACCTCGGTGACCGATGTTGGCCTGGCACACCTGAAGCCGGTCAAGACACTGCGGCGGCTGTTTGTGGGTCAGACGCGAACCAGCATCAGCGGGGTCGCCGTCCTGAAGGCTGCCAACACGAAACTCACCGTGGTGCCCGACCGCCCCGAAACGCGTCGCCGTCTTGAGCTGCTGGTCGGAGTGGCGAAGAAGCTGCTTGCCGAATCGGAGAAAGTCTTCACGGCGGCCGAGAAGGAACACCAGGAACTGACATCCCAGGTGGGAAAACTGGACGAGGTCCAGAAGTCGACCAAGGTCGAGGCGGACAAGACCAACAAGGTGCGGTCCGATTCGAAAAAGGCGGCCGACGCGGCCAAGAAGGTTGCCGATGACCTGGCGGCGAAGTTGAAGGCGGCCCAGGTGAAGTACGCTGCGGCCCAGAAGGCGGCGGGAGAAGCCAAGGCGAAGTTCGACGCGGCCAAGAAGAAGGCTGACCAGGCCAAGCAACGCCACGAACGGGCCAAGAAGGCGAAGCCCGCATTTGACCTGGCCAAGCGGGTCCGTGAGGCGTCGGTGTTGCGACTGGCCGATGCCCGTCGCCGCCGGATCACGGCACCGGGAATTCCTTTCGAACCGAAGCAGGACAAGCTGCCGGTTGCGGCCCCTCCGGGAGCCACTGTGCTGTTTGACGGAAGTGGGTCCACCGGGTTTCTTTCCAAGACGGGTGAGAAGATCAACTGGCCGATCACCGATGGGCAACTGGTTTCCACCAAAGGTGGTCAGAACTCCAACCACATCGTGTCGTCGATCCACTTCCGGGATGCGGTGATCCATGTCGAGTTTCTGCTGCCCCCCAAGGGGAGTGGCAACAGCGGGGTCTACATCCACGGAAACTACGAACTGCAGATCATCCGTTCGCACGACAAGAAGACACTCACGCAAAAGGACATGGGGGCCGTCTACGGCTTCGCCAAGCCGCTGGTCAATGCCGCCCGCAAACCGGGTGAGTGGCAGGTTTACGACGTCCTCTACGAGGCTCCCCGGCGGGATGGCAAGCAGAAGATCGTCAAGAAGGGATCGATCACCGCCTGGCTCAATGGACAACTGGTCCAGAAGAACACCCGTTTTGGTGAGCCACGGAGCGTGTATCACCCTTACCGACACCAGACGACACCGTACCTGAAGGCCATCTTCGAGAAGCAGAAGAAGACGATGACCGGCCCGGTCTTCCTGCAGGACCATGGTCACGCGGTCCACTTCCGCAACGTCTGGATTCTACCGCTGGACGACGAATCGAAGATCTACCAGCCGCCGACCGAGAAGAAAACCG
>DLVV01000370.1:8624-10847 GCA_003445035.1 Planctomycetaceae bacterium
GAAGGCCGGGAAGAAGGCCGGGAAATAGCCCCGCGGATCGCTCATCCCTTCGGGGGATGATCCCGTACGGCCTCTTCGTTGATCTCCGTTCCCCAGCCGGGTCCGGTCGGCAGCAGCAGATGACCGTCCTGGATCTCCGGCGTGACGGTGAAGAAATCGTCGTGCCAGGGGACGAAGTCGCAGTCGATTTCCATGATGCGGAAATTCGGCACGACGGCACAGAAGTGGGCGTTCATCATCGTGGCCAGGTGGCCGTAAAAGTTGTGCGGGGCGACGTTCACCTCGTAGGTGTCGGCCATCGCCGCGATCTTCAGTCCCTCGCCGACACCGTTCCATGGATTGTCGACGATGGCCACGTCCATCGAGTCGACATCCAGGTACGGCTTGTAGCCGCGTCGGCGGAACAGGCATTCGCCCGAGGCGATCGGGATCGTCGTCCCCTGGCGGATGTGGGCGAGTGCCTCGGGGCTGCACGTGTCGATTTCGACCCAGAACAGGTCGTAGGGCTCCATCGCCCGGGACATCTTCAGGAAACCCTCGGTTTTGAAGTTGAAGTTGAGATCGACCAGGATGTCGATGTCGGGGCCGGTTCCCTCGCGGAAGGCTTCGAGTTGCTCACACATCGCCCGAATGACCGCGCGGTCGGCGTTGAGTTCCGGGTAGCCCTCGCCTCGCCAGAACCCCGGGCTGTGCAACGAGGCCTCGCCGTCATCGAACCGGAAGACGTTGGTCTTCAGTGCCGTGTAGCCGCTAGCGGCCGCCAGACGCCCGAGTTCGACGACATCGTCCAGAGACCTCAATGGCTCGATCTGCATCTCCTCGGCAAAACTCAACTGATACGTTCCGCAGTGCGACCAGTAGAGCCGGATGCGTTCGCGGACGGGCCCGCCGAGCATCTCGTAGACCGGTATGCCCAGGCCCTTGGCTTTCAGGTCCAGCAGTGCGTTCTCGATGGCCCCGATGGCCTGCTGGGCGATTCCGCCACTGGCCTGTCGTCGGATGGCGTACATCCTGGCCACGTGGCTTTCGATCGGCCGAGGGTCTTCACCGACCAGCACACCGGCCAGGTTGTTGATCACCTCGGTGACGCCCATTCCGCCGAACGACTCGTTGTATTCGCTCCAGCCAACCAGTCCCTCGTCGGTGCTGATCTTCAGGAAGTCGAAGTTGCGGAAACCGGCGTCGGCGTGCAGGCATTCAAGCCCGATGATCTTCATAACCGCGTTCCCCGGACACCTACCAGTTCAGCAGGTGTGGCTTCTGAGCTTCCCAGCCTTCGTCGGACGGAAACACCGTCTCCATCTCGACCTTGGCCAGGTCCTCCTCGAACCAGTCCTCGACCGTCGCCCACCACTTCTGGAAGTGGGGAGTCGCCCGGTGTTTTTCGAGGGAATCGGCATTCAGGTAGACCTCGTAGAGGTAGTACCGGCCGGGGACCGCGGGGTCCCTGAGGATGTCGAAGCGAAAGCACTCGGGCTCGTCGCGGGTCGATCCCTGCGCGTCGCCGAGGCTGACTTCCTCGAACTCGTCGATCTTGTCCTGTTGGACATTGAGTGTCACGAAGATGGCGTACATGTCGGATCCAGGAAAACGGGAACGTGAGTGGGCTAGGCGATGCCGGCGGCCGACTTGAAGGCTGCGGCACCGGCATCGATCCAGGGGCCGGCCGACGTCATGACAAAGCGGACACCCATGTCGGTGAAGTGGTCGACGTTGTCGTTGAAGGTGAGCGTGCCGGCCACGCGACCGCTCTCGACGATCTTCTTCAGCGCGCCCTCGCGGGTGGCCACCACCTCGGGGTGATCCAGTTGTCCGATCAGGCCCATCGAGGAGGCCAGGTCACTGGGGGCGACGAAGAACACGTCGATGTGGTCGACCTCGAGGATCTCGTCCAGGTTGTTGACCGCCACGATGTCTTCGATCAGCACGATGAACATCGTCTGGTCGTTGGCGTTGTCGAAGTAGCTTTCGACACCGTAACCCTGGCGACTGGTGAACAGGCCGCGTTGTCCCACGGGGGAAAACTTGCCGCCGGCGACGACGTTTTCGGCTTCGGCTTTCGTGTTGACGTGAGGAACCACGATTCCCTGCACGCCACGGTCCAGTGCCCGGTAGACGATCGCCTGCTCGTTCTGGTTGATGCGCATGATCGAGGTCATGCCCCACAGATCGCAGGCGCGGGTCAGGTCGCCGATGTCGCGGAAGTCGACCGGCCCGTGTTCC
>DLVV01000462.1:0-3568 GCA_003445035.1 Planctomycetaceae bacterium
GGCGGCATGCCGGGCATGGGTGGCATGGGTGGCATGGGTGGCATGCCGGGCATGATGTGATCCGGCGGGATGACCACACAAAGGTAAAGACAGACCAACAAACACCGAAGTTGTCCGGAAATCGACCGGGCACGAGACAACCGGGAGTGAAGTAGAGATGAAGCTGAATCCGTTGGACGATCGAGTTGTTGTCGAACCTCTCGGCGCCGAGGAAACTACCGCCGGCGGGATTGTTCTGCCCGACGCAGCCCAGGAGAAGCCCCAGCGGGGCACCGTGGTCGCCGTTGGCCCCGGCCGTCTTCTGGAAAGCGGCGAGCGGGCTGCCGTGGGCGTGGTCGTCGGTGACGAAGTGCTCTTCGGCAAGTTCGGGGGCGCCGACATCGAGGTCGATGGTCGCGAAGTGAAGATTCTCCGTGAGAGTGACATCCTGGCCAAGGTCGTCTGACGACCCGGGCCGCACCCCCAAGATCCTTCTTCTGTGGACCTAGCGGAACACCCCCCCGGGCCGGCGTGCCCGGGCCATACCAGGAGCCAGTACCCGTGGCCAAGCAACTGCTGTTCGAACACTCCGCCCGAATCAAGCTGCAGAAGGGCGTCGACCAACTTGCCAGCGCCGTCGCCGTGACGATGGGGCCGACCGGTCGCAACGTGATCATCGACAAGAACTTCGGCAACCCCGTCGTGACCAAGGATGGCGTGACGGTCAGCAAGGAGATCGAGCTCGAAGACCCGTACGAGAACATGGGTGCGAAGCTGGTCAACGAGGTTGCGACCAAGACCAGCGACGTCGCCGGTGACGGCACGACCACCGCCACGGTGCTCGCCCGGGCCATCTTCGAAGAGGGCCTCCGCAGCCTCTCGCTGGGGGCCAACCCGATGACCGTCCGTCGCGGGATCGACAAGGCCGTCGCGGCCTCGCTCGACAAGCTCCGTGAACTGGCCAAGCCGGTCACCTCCAAGACCGAGATCGAACAGGTCGGGGCCATCTCGGCCAACAACGATCTCAGTGTCGGCCAGTTGATTGCCGAGGCCATGGAGAACGTCGGCCGTGACGGGGTGATCACCGTCGAGGAGGGCAAGGGCAGCGAGACGACGCTCGAACTGACCGAGGGCATGCAGTTCGACAAGGGCTTCAACTCGCCCTACTTCGTCACTCATCCCGAGGAAATGAAGTGCATCCTCGAGGACTGCTACATCCTGATTCACGAGAAGAAGATCTCCGGACTCCGCGAACTGATCCCGGTCCTGGAAATGGTCGCCCAGGCGGGCAAGCCCCTGCTGATCATCGCCGAGGACGTTGATGGCGAGGCGTTGACGGCGCTGGTCGTCAACAAGCTTCGAGGTGTCCTGCCGGTCTGTGCCGTCAAGGCGCCCGGTTTCGGGGACCGTCGCAAGAACATGCTTGGTGATATCGCCGCGTTGACCGGCGGCACCCTGCTCTCCGAAGACCTCGGCGTGAAGCTCGAAAACACCGAGATCAGTGCCCTGGGGCACTGCAAGAAGGTCGAGGTCACCAAGGACTCGTGCACCCTGATCGAGGGAGCCGGAGACTCCGACGAGATCGTCTCGCGGATCGGGCAGATCAAGACCCAGATCGAGAACACCGAGAGCGAATACGATCGCGAGAAGTTCCAGGAGCGGCTGGCCAAGATGACCGGTGGAGTCGCCATCATCTCGGTCGGAGCCGCCACCGAAACCGAGATGAAGCAGACCAAGGCCCGGATGGAGGATGCCCTGCACGCCACCCGCGCCAGTGTCGAGGAAGGCATCCTGCCCGGAGGTGGAGTCGCCCTGTTGCGGACCATCGATACGGTCGAGGAGGTCAAGGCCAGAGGGGACGAGAAGATCGGTGTCCAGATCGTTGCCCGGGCCCTGGAAGCTCCGATTCGTCAGATCGCAGAGAACTGCGGCGAGGATGGCTCGGTGGTGGCTGACGAGGTTCGGGGACAGAAGGCCAACATCGGCTACGACGTCGAGACCGGCGGGTTCGTCGACATGTACGAACGCGGCGTGATTGACCCGGCCAAGGTGGTCACCAGTGCCCTGTCCAATGCCGCCTCGATCGCCGCGTTGATGTTGACCACCGAGGTCCTGGTCACCCGCACCGATGACCTCGAGGGTGGCGAGAAACCGAAGGTGGAAGGAGCGATTCGCTGAGCGAACCGTTTTTCCCGACATGATCACCCCACGGGCCACCTCCTTGAAACCAGGGGGTGGCTCGTTTCTTTGCCCCCTTCACCAACACGTTTTCCCCGTTCCCTTCCGATTCTCTTTCCGCACGACTTCTCATGCCTGAGAAACGCGACTATTACGAGGTCCTCGGCGTGGCGCAGGACGCCGACGCGGTGGAGATCAAGAAGTCGTACAAGAAGATCGCGCTGAAGAACCATCCCGACCGCAACCCCGACGACGAGTCGGCGGTCGAGAGGTTCAAGGAGGCGGCCGAGGCGTTCGAGGTGCTCAGCAATCCGGACAAGCGGGCCCGTTACGATCGTTTTGGTCACGCCGGGTTGCAGGGCGGCGGCGGCCACCAGCCGGGGTTCACCGACGTCGGCGACATCTTCAGCATGTTCGGCGACATCTTCGACGGCTTTGGACTGGGTGGCAGTCGACAGGCCGGCCGGCAGCGGCCTCGACGAGGCAACCACCTGCAGACCGGGTTGTCGATCGATCTGCCCGACGCGGCCTCCGGGTGCTCGAGAACCATCGAGATCTCCCGCCACGAATCGTGTGCCACCTGCAGCGGCAGCGGTGCCCGGCCGGGCAGTGAGGCCGAATCGTGTGACTACTGTGGAGGACATGGACGCGTTGTGCAGTCGCAGGGCATTTTCAGCGTTCAGACCACCTGCCCGGCTTGCCGTGGCGAAGGGCAGATCATCCGCGACAAGTGTGACGATTGCCGGGGCGGGGGGCAGGTGCCCCGACCGGTAACGCTCGATGTCAAGATTCCGGCCGGGATCGATTCGGGCATGAGACTCTGCCTGCGGGGCGAGGGTGAGCCGGGTGGACTGAGCGGACCCCGCGGAGACCTATACGTGGATATCGAGGTCCGAGAACACCAGCTGTTCCGACGCGAAGGACCGCACCTGGTCTGCCAGGTCCCGATCACCTTCACCCAGGCCGCGCTGGGAGCCGAGATCGATATCCCGGTGCTCGAGGGACGCCATTCTCTTGAGGTCCCTTCCGGCACGCAGCCGGGACATGTCTTCCAGATCCGCGGCGGGGGAATGCCAGACCCCCGAGGTGGACGGGCGGGGAACCTGATGGTCGAGGTGCAGGTCGAAGTGCCGAGCAAACTCGGCGACGAACAGGAGGAGCTGCTTCGGCAACTGGCCGAAATCGAACAGGCCAACGTCTCGCCCCACCGCAAGTCTTTCCTCGACACATTGATGGACTGGTTCTCCTCCGAGGATGACAATTGAACCGATCCGAAACCGACGGCAGATCTTCGATCCGTTGCCAACCTCACAGACTCCAGCAGACGAATCCATGACTGACCAGACACAAGACGAATTCGAAGCCGATCAGCCGTCCGAGGATGGGTCGACTGAAGAGCCGACTGAAGAGC
>DLVV01000462.1:3932-4852 GCA_003445035.1 Planctomycetaceae bacterium
CTGAAGAGCCGGCCTCGGAGGTCGACCCTCAGGCCGAAGCGATCGGCGAGGCGTTGGCCGAGTTGTCTCTGGACGAGCAGCTCGAGGCGACCCGTGTCGAGCGTGACGAGAATTTCCAGAAGTGGCAGCGGGCGTTGGCCGACCTGGACAACTTCCGCCGCCGTTCGCAGCGGGAGATGGGCGAGGCGCTGACCTACCAGGCGCTGCCCCTGGCCCGAGACCTGTTGCCCGGACTCGACAACCTGCAGCGGGCCATCCAGGCGGCTGAAGCGAACGAGGCCGCGGCTGACCTGGTCGCCGGTGTCCGCATGGTCGTCGAACAGGTCGTCGGTGTGTTGGCCCAGCACGGTGTGGAGCCGATCCCCGTTGTCGGCGAGGTGTTTGATCCGGCCGTGCACGAGGCGATCCAGCAGGTGGCCAGTGACGAACATGAACCGATGACGGTGATCGAGGAGGTCGAGGCGGGTTTCCGACTCGGAGAACGGCTGGTGCGACCGGCCAAGGTGATCGTGGCGATGGCGGCCGTGGAGACGATCGAAGACGTCGGAGAGGCTGACGATTCCGACAAGTCCGACGATGAGGCTGGACAGAAGAGCGAGGAGAACTGATGCCGACCTACGATTACGAGTGCGGCGAGTGCGGTCACCGCTGGGAACTGTTCCAGCAGATGAGCGAGAGTCGGAAACGGAAGTGCCCCGAGTGCGGGCGATTGAAGGCTCGTCGGCTGATCGGACCCGGCGCCGGCATCATCTTCAAGGGTTCGGGCTTCTACCAGACCGACTACCGCAGCCAGTCCTACAAGGATGCCGCCAAGGCCGAAAAGCAGGCCCAGACGTCCTCCTCCGAAAAGTCTTCCGAGAGCAGCAGTTCGAAGTCCGAGACCAAGTCCGAATCGAAATCCGATTCGAAGCCTTCGTCCG
>DLVV01000462.1:5174-20221 GCA_003445035.1 Planctomycetaceae bacterium
TCCGATTCGAAGCCTTCGTCCGGATCGTCGGATTCCAAGTAGTCAAACCGGCCCAAGGGGATCGTCGCCGGGTCGCAGACGGTGGCTCATGACCCGGTCCGGATGGCGGGATCGTACAAGTCGATGCGGGCTATGGGTAGAATCTCAGGTATGGTCATCCGCCCGATTCTTGCCGTGTTGCTGTTCGCCGGAGCGGTCGTCTCGGCCGAACCCGGCGGTGAGAAGGCCCCGCACTGGTCCTACCGCCCCGTGCGGGTCGTGGCACCGCCGGAGGTGCCTCACCCCCTGCGGGTGACCAACCCGATCGACCGCTTCGTGCAGCATCGGCTGGCGACGTTGCGGATCGACCCGGCCCCGCTGGCTGACCGCTCGACGTTGATCCGTCGGGTGACGCTCGACTTGACCGGGCTGTTGCCCGAGCCGGCGGAGGTGTCCCGCTTCCTGGCTGATCGCCGGCCGGGGGCCTGGGCACGCGTGGTTGATCGGTTGCTGGCGAGTCCGCATTACGGCGAGCACTTCGCCCGCGAGTGGATGGACCTCACGCACTACGCCGACAGCGACGGTTACCTGACCGATCAGTTGCGACCGGTGGCCTGGCGATACCGCCAGTGGCTGGTCGAACAGCTCAACGCCGACACGCCCTTTGACGTGCTGACCCTGCGGCAACTGGCCGGCGACCTGTTGCCCGGCGCGACGCTCGAGGACCGGCTCGGCACCGGGTTTCTTCGCCAGACGCTCAGCAATCGCGAGGGGGGGGCCGACCCCGAGGAGTTTCGGGTCAAGCAGATTGTTGACCGGACCGAGATGGTTGCAGCGACGTGGCTGGGACTGACAGTTGGATGTGCCCGGTGCCATGACCACAAGTACGACCGGGTGTCGCAGCGGGAGTTCTACGGGATGTACGCGTTCCTGAACACCGCCGACGAGATCAATATCTATGCCCCTCTGGCCGGACAGGCCGTTTCGTTCGAAAAGGCCCTGGCCGAGTACCACCTCAGGCGGGACAAGTTGCTGAAGCCGCTGGCCGACGAATTGGTCCTGCTGCAGGCTCGCTGGGAGGCCCGGTTGCTCGAGGCTGCGGCCCGGCCCGGTCGCGACTTCCGCTGGGACCGGCGCTGGGAGGTGCTGGGGCTGGTCTGGGGCGGACAACTCGGTGAAGGGCAGCTGGAGGGCTGGGAGATCGTCAAGCGGGATCGGCACCTGCGGACCCGTGACGAATCCGACCGGCTGCTGTTGTACTTCCTCTCGCACGGCGAACTGGTCGACCCGGCGAAGTTCAAGTCGCTGAAGCTGGGCGAAATTCACAGCAAGCTTCTGGCGCTGCGGTCGAAAGTGCCGTGGCCAACTCGGGCACCGGTGATGCGGGAAGCGACGATTCCTCGCCAGGCATTCGTCCACCAGCGGGGAGACTTCCGGGCACGTGGCCCGGCGGTCGATGCGATTCCTCCGGCCGTTTTGCCTCCGCTGGCCGACGGCAACCTCCGTAACCGGCTCGGACTGGCCACCTGGCTGGTCTCCGGACGGCACCCGTTGACCTCGCGGGTTGTCGTCAATCGCATGTGGCAGCATTTCTTCGGCACCGGCCTGGTCCGCTCTTCGGACGACTTCGGAGTCCGCGGCGAGCAGCCGTCTCATCCTCGGTTGCTCGACTGGCTGTCGGCCGAGTTTCGTGACCGCGGCTGGTCGATCAAGCGGATGCATCGCCTGGTCGTCACCAGCACCACCTACTGCCAGTCATCTCGCCACCGTCCCGAGATCGAGACGAGGGATCCGGCCAATCGGCTCCTGGCGAGGCAGCGTCCGTTGAGGGTTTCGGCCGAGGTGATCCGCGACACGGCCCTGCAGGTTGCGGGCCTGTTGAGCCGACGTGTGGGCGGCGTCAGTGTCCGGCCGCCGCAGCCCGAGAGCGTGACCAGCGAGGCGTATGGGAACAGCTGGAAGACCGGCACCGGGTCCGACCGTTACCGTCGCGCGGTCTACACGTTCATCCAGCGGACGACTCCCTTCGCCCAGGGCAAGACCTTCGACGCTCCCAGCCCGGGCAAGATCTGCACTCACCGTGAACGCTCCAACACGCCGTTGCAGGCCCTGACCCTGCTCAACGACCCGGTGTTCTTTGAATGCGCCCAGTCGCTGGCCGCCCGGACACTTGGGCCGAAATGGATCGACGACACCTCCCGCCTGCGGTTGCTGATGTGGCGGTGCCTGGGCCGCGAAGCCGACGCGGCCGAACTGGAACGGCTGAACGCCTTCCTGGTGGATCAGCGACAGGTCTTTTCGACCGGCGAGGCGGCCGAATCGGCCGGCCGGGTGGCCGGAGTCGCCGCGCGGCACACGGCACCCGACGAGGCGGCGGCGTGGGTCGTCACCTCCAGCGTTGTCATGAATCTCCACGAGTTCATCACCCGTGACTGAAACCGTTTCTCACGAAACCGTCTCCCGATCGCTGGACCGCCGTCTGTTCCTGCAGCAGACCGCCGGCGGACTGGGCACCGTTGCACTCGGGCACCTGATGTCACGTGATGGCCTCGGGGCCGGAACGTCTGGTGCAACCGGGGATCGCTCTCACTCGCTGGCCCCCCGTCAGCCGCATTTCCCCCCCCGGGCTCGCAACGTCATCTTCATCTTCATGGCGGGGGCTCCCAGCCAACTGGACCTCTTTGACCCCAAGCCCGAGATGCGTCGCCTGCACGGCCAGCCGGTGCCCGGTTCGTTTCTGGACGGGCTCGAGGATCCCCTGATCAAGGGCAGTGCCGTCGTCTTCGCCTCACCCCGGACGTTCCGCCGCTACGGGGAATCGGGGACCGAGTACTCCGATTATGTCAGCCATCTCGGCGGTGTTGCCGATCACGCCTGCATGGTCCGCAGCGTCTACACCGACGTGGCCAACCATCACCCGGCGCAGTTGATCATGAACTGCGGCACGAACCTGTGGGGGCATCCGTCGTTCGGATCGTGGGTCAACTGGGGGCTGGGCAATGCCGCCGACAACATGCCCGGCTTTGTCGTGTTGCTGTCCAATTCCGGACACGGCGTCGACGGTGGGGCGTCGTTGTGGTCCAACGGTTTCCTGCCGTCGATCTATCGGGGGACGACCTTCCGCAGCAGTGGAGACCCGATCCTGCACCTGACCAGCCCCGAGGGCGTGACCCGGAAAGCCCAGTCCGGCCGGCTCCGGGCCGTCGCCGACCTGAACCGGTTGCGGCAGGTGCGAACCGGGGACGCCGAGATCGCCGCACGGATGGCCAACTACCAGCTGGCCTACCGCATGCAGTCGGCCGGTCCCGAACTGCTGGACTTCTCGGGAGAATCCCAGGCCACCCACAGTCTCTACGGGCTCGATGCCGAGAAGACCCGCTGGTTCGGCACCAATTGCCTGCTGGCCAGGAGAATGGTCGAGCGGGGTGTCCGCTTTGTCCAGTTGTATCACTCGACCTGGGACGACCACTCCAACCTCAACGCCAACCTCAAGACCAACTGCGACATGACCGACCTGCCCGCGGCGGGGTTGATCACCGACCTGGCCCAGCGCGGGCTGCTCGAAGACACGCTGGTCGTCTGGGGCGGTGAGTTCGGGCGAACACCGATGCACGAGATCCGACGGACATCGGGACCGGGCAGTGACGGCCGCGACCACCACCGCTTCGCATTCTCGATGCTGTTCTACGGTGGAGGCGTCCGTGGCGGAACGGTGATCGGGCAGACCGACGAGTTGGGTTATCACCCGACCGAAGACGCGATCCACGCTCACGACCTGCAGGCGACGATGCTGCACTGCCTGGGATTCGATCACGAGCTGCTGACCTACCGGCACCAGGGCCGTGACTTCCGGTTGACCGACGTCGGCGGCAACGTGATCGAAAAGATGCTGGCCTAGCCGGTCACATTCCCTTGCCGGTCCAGCCTCCGTCGACGACCAGGTCGATGCCGGTGACGTAACTCGAGGCCTTGCTGGCCAGGAACAGGCAGGGCCCCAGCAGTTCCTCGGGCCGGCCCCAGCGGCCCATCATCGTGTGCGAGGATCTCTCGGCCTGACGCTGGGGATCGTCGTAGCTGGCCCGGGTCATGTCGGTAAGAAAGTAGCCCGGGCAGATCGTGTTGATGCGGATGTTCCGCCCGGCGTAGTCGTTGGCCATGGCCTTGGAGAGGTGCCTGAGTCCCGCCTTGGCTGCCGAGTAGGAGGGGTTGCCCGGCATGGCCACGATGCCGGCGATGCTGGCGACGTGGACGATCGAGCCGCCTCCGGTCTCGACCATCGCATCGGCGGCGGCCCGTGCCATGCGGAACGCACCGCTGAGATTCACGTCGAGAGTGGTTTGCCAGGTGGCGTCGTCGTAGGGGGGGGCTCCCGGCAGGGTGATCGCGGCGTTGTTGACCAACACGTCGATCCGGCCGAAGGCCTCGACCGCGGCCCGGGTGATCTGCTGTCCCGACTCGGTGTCGGCCATGTCGGCTCGCACCGCGATGGCCCGGTCGGCGTCGTATCCGGCGGCCTGTTCGAGGAGGCTTTCGGAGCGAGCCGAGAGCACGACCCGGGCGCCGTTGGCGAGGAACCCTTCGGCAACGGCCCGGCCGATCCCCCGGCTGGCTCCGGTGACGATCACGACCTTCTCGGACACATCAAACAGGTTGTCGGGCATGTGAGATTCGCAGGTGAAGATGGGATTCGAAGACGACATCATACGCCGAGGCTCCTTGACAGTCGAAGCGGACGGTCCGGATGATGGACAGGTCCCGCCCATGAAATCGCGAATCATTCCCGCCGTTGTTGTCGTGCTGGTCGCCGCCGTCGGCCTGGCCGGGTGGCGGGTGCGCGGTGTGCTGAAATCGGCGGAGACCTCGACGACGATCCTGTTCAACCAGGGGCTGGTTCCGGTCGTCACCGGTGCTCCCAGTGGTTGGACCAATGCCTGGTGCGGGTCGTGTCACAAGCAGGAATACGAGCAGTGGCAGGGGAGCCGTCACAACGTGGCCGCATCGACGCACAACTTTGAGGTCGAGTGTCTTGAACCCGGCAGCGGGCGGCAGCAGTACTGTCTGAATTGTCACGCGCCAAGGATTCCCGCCAACGGGCTGCCCACCTCCGAACCTCCCGGCCTGGACCAGGCGTATCAGCACCAGCCCGAGTGGCTGGCCGGCGGAGTCGATTGCCTGACCTGCCACGTTCGCGACGGTGTCGTCGTTGCCACGCGGGTCACCGACAAGGGACTCGAAAAGCACGCCATGCGGGAGGATCCGGCACTCGGTCGAGCCGAGTTCTGTGCCGGGTGCCACCAGTTCGCCTTCAAGGATCTCGACCTGCCCGATCACTTCCACGGGGCACTGCAGCAGGCGAGCCTCGAGGAATTTCTCGAGTACCGCGCCGAGGGTGGGATCGAGACACGGTGCCACGACTGCCATATGCCCCGCGGCGGGCACAGGATGCCGGGAGGTTACGACGACAAGATGGTCAAGCAAGCCGTCGGCATGGACCTGGTCGCCGAGTGGATCGAGCCAGGCCGGGAGGCCGAGGTCACGGTGACGCTGCGGACCGGGCGGGTGGGGCACCGGGTGCCCGGAGGAGAGGAACTGAGGTTCCTGACGGTCAGGACCGAAGTGCTGGCTGCCGATGGGCAGACGGTCGGGACTCCTGAACCGGTCTCCGGAGGCGACGAGAACGACCAGAGTGAACGGGACGAGCTATCCGGTTGGCCGGTCATCGAGACGTTGAGGCGGCACATGGGGGATCGGGAGCACGGCCGCGATCCCCAGGCTCCGCCCGCACCTGACACCCGGCTTCGCCCGGGAGAAACCCGTCGGTACTCGTATCGGGTCCATTTCGAATCCGGTGCCGCGTCCAAACCACTGACGGTTCGTGCCCGGCTCTGGTACCACCTGATGCACGACGGAAAGGCCAAGCTGTTTGGCCACCCACTTGATGACGTGCAACGCGTGGTTCGAGAGCAGGAGGTGAACCTGGATCCTCCTGGAGATTCGGCTACGGATCGGTGATCGTCTCGATCAGTTCGTGGGTCCGCGGCATGTGGACCGTCGGTGGCATCCAGTGCCGACAGTGCTCCAGTCCCGATCGCTTCCACAGTGTGTCTTCGGACCACTCCGAACGAATCCGCTCGCACTCGCGTCGTATTTCGGTTGGCGTCGGTGTGTATTGCTGGCGGGCCATGATGTGTTCCTCCGGCAGGTGATGAAGGGAAGAGTTGAAGGGAGAGAGGCCCGGTGGTTTCGGGCCGTTGCCAGAGAACATGCAAGCAGCATGCCGAAACGATCAAATGACCTAACACACTGTCAACCAGCGATTTGCACCACACCTGGTTGAGGCTGTTGGTGTCGCATTCCGCGACAGATGTATCACTTTGATACGCGCAGAACTTCCCGTGGTCTATCGCTCGTAGCGGAGCGATCGGCCGGGCATCGGCCCATCGAATTCGACCGGCTGGCCGGTTTCGAGGATCACCTCGCCATTGACGACGACCAGGTCGATGCCATCGGCTGTCTGGTGCGGGTTCTCGTAGGTGGCCCGATCGGCCACGGTGTCGGCGTCGAAGACGACCAGGTCGGCGAGTCCACCTTCGACGACCCGTCCACGGTCTTTCAGACCGTAGACGTCGGCCGATTTGGACGTGAGCTTGGCGACGGCCTCTTCGAGTGAGAACAGTTTCCGGTCACGGACGCACGAACCGATGATCCGTGGTGCTGTGCCGTAGACTCTCGGATGCACGATGCCTCCGTCGTGGTAGATTCCGTCGGAGCCGATCACGCACCGTTCGTGTTGAAGCAGCGGTTCGATCTGCCTGTCCTCGCCCTCGTTGAAGACGATCAGTGGTGCCAATCGCTCTTCGATCAGCAGGCTGTAGAGGGCCTCTTCGACGGGCAGTCCCACCTGTTCGACGTACTGGTCGAGTGTCTGGCCCTGGAAGACGGTGTTCTCTTTGCCGGGCACCCAGGCCAGGGTCATCCGGTCGAGGTTCAGCGGGTAGCTCTCCAGCGCCTGCCGGAAGTGGGCCCGGACGGCCGGGTCGTGCAACCGCGACATGGCTCCCAGTGGTCCATCGTCCCAGGCCTCGTAGGGCAGCAGGTAGTTGAGCATCGTCGAGCCGGGCTGGTAGGGGTAACACTCGTAGGAGAACTCGACCTCCTTGCTGACCTCGTCAAAGAGCGACAGCAGCGCTTCGACGGTCTGTTCGTCACGGCCCTTGACGTGCGAGATGTGGACGCGGCAGCCGGACCGTTTCCCGATCTCGACCGCCTCGCGGATCCCGTCGAGGATCCCTTTCTTGTAGCGGACATGCGTCGTGTAGACGCCGTCGTATTCGGCGATCACCTTGCAGGCTTCGACCAGTTCGTCTGTGGTCGTGTAGCACTGAACGATGTAGTCCAGCCCGGTCGAGATGCCGACGGCTCCCTCCTGCATCCCCCGGTGGACTTCGGTCTGGATCATCTTCATCTGCAGGTCGTCGACCCACTGCTTGCCGAAACCGCAGACCAGCGAGCGGACGTTGGCGTAGGGGACCTGGCCGATGACATTCTGTGCCGCCGCGCGATCGAATTCGGCCAGGAACTCGCCGATCGATTCCCATCCGCGGTATTCCTCGAGCCGCAACGCGTTGAGGCCACGGAGGTAAAACAGCCACTGCCGTGCCGTGTCGGGACTCACCGGAGCGTAGGAAATCCCGTCGAGCATCAGGACCTCGGTGGTGAATCCCTGCGAGGTCTTGGGCAGAAAGTGCGGTCGCTTCAGCAGCCAGCCGTCGGAGTGGTTGTGGACATCGATGAAGCCGGGCGCGACGATCCGTCCGCTGACATCGATCCGTCGAACGGATTCGGCTTCGGACAACTCGCCGATGGAAGTGATGCGGTCTCCGGAGAGTCCCACATCGGCGGTGTACCGGTCTCCGCCAGTGCCGTCGATGACCGTGCCGCCGTGGAGGATGAGATCGTGCATGGAACGATGGGGATCAAAGGGATGTGGACGGGTTGGTGTGTGCGGGAGCTACTTGTAGGACTGGGTGGTTGGAATGATGACCAGTTCGGGAACGTTGGCCCGGGCCGGCAGCCGGACGACCATCATCACCGCATCGGCACAGTCTTCCGGCTGCAGGATTCTCGCACGGTGTTCGGCACTGACCGGCACCGGGCGGTTGTCAAGGATTGGCGTCTCGACCTCGCCGGGGTAGACGTTTGTGACGCGGATTCCCATCTCGCGGTGTTCCTCGGCCACGGTGATCCCCAGTGCCGACATGCCGAACTTCGAGGCGTTGTAGGCGACGCCACCGACGGTGCCGGCTCGCAGCCCGGCAACCGACGAGATGTTAATGATCACCCCGTCCTGCCGATCTCGCATCTCGGGCAGCACCTGGTGGATGCAGTTGTAGGCCCCGGTCAGGTTGACGGCGATCAGCTTGTCCCAGTCGGCCGGATCGAGCGTGGCGACCGCGCGGACCGGCGTGTTGATGCCGGCGCTGTTGACCAGGATGTCGATCTGTCCCAGCTCCCCCCGGGCCCAGTCGAAGAACTCCACGACTCCCTGTCGGTCGGCGACGTCGCTGGGGCGGGCGATGATCGGTACCGAACCGTCGTAGTTTCCGGTGACGTCATCGAGTCGCTCCTGTCGCCGGCCAGTGATGGCGACCCGGCAACCGGCATCGGCCAGGGCGCGGGCCACCGCGGCGCCGATGCCCGATCCGCCGCCGGTGATCACCGCGGTTCGGTTGGTCAGGTCGTTCATGACGGCCTCGTGGTCAGGAATACGTATGGACTGGGAGGGTTCGGTTCTAACCCTCGCGTCGGGGACCGGCAAGCCAGCCGGGTCAGTCGACCGGCGGCCCGAGCTCCCGAGCCACGGCTACCGCCAGTCGTTTCTGGCCCCGGGGCGTGAAGTGGCCGTCGAGTTCGAAGTAGTCCCCACCATCGGCCGCCTTGCGGAACTCGGCCACCGGGTTGATGACCCGGATCTCGAGTTCTTCGCAGATGCCGGTCACCACGTTCTGGCAGACTGTCGTCGTCAACAGCGATGCCGGGACGTCGTAACCGACCGCTCGCATTCCCCTGGCTGCGGCTTCCGAAACGTACGGCCCGTCGGGAATGATCACGAGCACCAACTCGGCACCGGACTTCCGGCAGCGGGCCGCCCAGTCACGCACCGACTGCCGGAATAGGGACTCCGCTTCGCCCTGCCACGTGTCCGCTTCTTCGACCGGTTCGACGAACCGCCCCGGGTTGGTCATGGCCGTGTGGACCAGCGACGGGTTGAGTCGTCCCGCCTCGAAGGCGGCGCGGACTCCGGGTGACAATTGCTGGTACCGCTGACGCTGCTCGGGTGTCAGTGTTGATCTCAGGTAAGCCTGTGATTTCCGGAAGATACTGCGGTAGGACTCCATCGTCGTGGGAACCGGTCTCAGCCAGCCGCTCAGCGTGGGAAAGATCGTCTTTCGAGCTCTCGCAGACCATTCGACTTCCACCGGCTCCTGTTCGACCAGCTGGATCAGGTCGTCGCCCTGAAGCGTGCCGACCAGCACGATGTCGGGGCTGAAATGATCCAGCGCCGAGGTGATCATGTTCGAGTAGTCTCTGGGCGAAGCTCCGGGAAACCCGAAGTTGATCACCTCCGTCGGATTGTTCGACAGGCTCTCGAGCACCTTCGGCCACGACTGTTCGCCTTGCACGCCCCAGCCGAAGGTGAACGAATCGCCGATCGCCACGATCCGGGTCTTTCCCTCCGATGCCGTTGCCGGGAACTCGCGGTCACGGAGTCCCTGGCCGGAGATCTTGACCTGGACATCGAATTCTTCGCTCTCGTGTCGCACCTGGCTTCCCGAGGGGAACAGCAGGTGTCGTGGAGGAGCGGACAGGATCCAGCCGGCCAGGTGGTCGAGTCCCGACAGGGCCAACGGAATTCCGACCAGGCAGATCATCACGAACAACCCGCGGCGTCCCGACCGGCGTGGCCGGGACTCGGTGGTTGGGACCGGCTCGTTCATGGCGTGCGGTTCTCCACGACGGCCTGTCGCAGCAGCGGAACCAGGGCTTCAGCGATCAACTGGTGTCCCAGTGGCGTCGGATGGCAGTCGTCGTGAATCAGGTCGACATTGTAGTGCCGCTCTCGTCTCGCTCCGTACTGTTGGAACAACTCCTGCACGTCGACCATCGGCACCATGTTCTGCCGGGCCAATTCGCGGATGATCCGGTTGGTGCTCAGCCGCGAGCCCAGGTTGCCCACCATCCGCTCGCGACTCTCCGCGTAAGCCCGTTCCGCTTCCTGGTGCCGCTCGAGTCCCTCCAGGCACTGCGCCTTCAGGTAGTGCAGCACGGCGGGGTGCGGATCCAGTGCCAGGGCGGTGGTGGCGGTTTCGAGACCGGCTGCGAACTGTCTTTCCGAGACCGAACGCGACGCACTCTGGATGGCCGCGGTGACCGCCTGGCGGTGTTCGGGAACGAACGAGTGCGGTTGACGGTGTTTCCAGGCCGGCGAGAGACGGGGGTTAAAGGGAATCGTCAACAGGACGATCGGCACCTGGGCGTCTCGGGCCACGGTGATCATCTGCCCGAGGTTGGCTCGGAAGGTGTCGAGGTAGTTCCGGCGGGCGACCAGCCACTCGGACGGATCGTACTGTCGGGGTGAAAGCGGCATCGCCACGGCATAGCCCGACCCGGTCAACTCGTGGTGCGATTCGAACTGGTCCCGTGTTCCTGACCGGCGGGCCTCGTCCTGCCGGGCCTGGCGGCTGGAGATCATCCATTTCACCAGGCCGTATTCGATGGCGGCCAGGGCCCGGCTGTGAGCCAGTGTTTTGAGGATGGTGATGCTGGTCTGGCCGAGTTCTTCGGGGGGGGGTGTTCCGTCCGACGGGCCCCGTTCGGATCCGTGTTGCGAAACCGGTTGCCAATGGAACCACTCGTTGTTGCCGACCATCAGCACGATCGCCGACGGCCGGTAGAAACGCACAGCCTGGTCGACCAGGGGGGCCAGTTCTCCGCTGGTCCATCCGACCTGGGCGGTGTTGAGGATCTGCAGGCGGTCGTCGGTGAGCTGCCGGTCGAGCATGCCCGAGAAGGTGTCGGCGTAACGGTAAGGGAATCCGAATGCCGCCGAACCCCCGATGATGAACACGCGATGTTCGTCATCTCGAACCACGTCCGCAGGAACGACGTTGCGTGTGCCGATCCATGGTCCCGCTCCGGAAATCTCGACCCCGCCGATCCGGTACGGTTCGGCTGCTCCGGGCCCGTCAGTGGGATCTCGGAGGACCAGTTCGCGGTTGTTGGAGGTGTCGGAGAGTGCGGGTATCGGTTGCGTGTCCAGCCGCATCATCACCAGTGCAGACAGCAGCCGCTGGCGGTGGTTGAAAATGTAGTCATCCAGCCAACCGGCGGCTTCGAGTCCCAGGATCAGGACGACCAGGAACAGCAATCGCCGTTTCAGGGAGCCACGTCGCCGCGGAGCGGTTCCGGCGGATCGGGGTGCACCGGGCTCAGCCATGGTCCAGGTACCCCTGCAGAATTATCTGGGCGGCGATCATGTCGCGGCGGGCCTTCCGCTTCTTGCGGGTCATGTCGACGCTCAGCAGCAGGTCCTCGGCCTGGCGAGAGGTGTAGCGTTCGTCCCAGAAGGTCACCGGCTTGCCGGTCGATTTGCGGATCCACGCACCGAAGGTCTCGGCCTCTCGAGACAACTCACTGATGGTGCCGTCGGCGTGCAGCGGCAACCCGACGACCAGGGCGACCACCTGTTGATCGGTGATCAGTTGTTCAAGATGGCGGACATCCTGGTCGTCGTCACCGGTCGGTTCCCACGTCTCCAGCGGCACCGCCAGGTTCCGTTCGGGAGTCGACACCGCCACGCCGACCCGTACGCGTCCGTAGTCCAGGCCGAGCAGCGATCCCTCCTCGGGGATCTCGTCACGGATCGGTTCAGAGGCAGTCGCCACGGCCTTCCTCCTCAAGCCGCTCGACCAGACGCCTCAACCCCTCCTCGTCATCCCGTCGGGCCACCAGGGTGGCGTCGGCGGTGTGGACGATCACCAGGCCTTCGACTCCGACGGTCGCCACCAGGTGGTCGCCGTCGCTGCGAACGATGCAGTCGCTGGAGTCGACCACCGTGACGCGGCCCCACAGCGTGTTGCCGTCCGGGTCGTTTTCGGAAAGCTGCGAGAGAGCATGCCAGCTGCCGACGTCGTGCCAGTCGAAGGGTGCCTCGATCAGGCAGGTGTCGTCGGAGTGTTCCAGCACCGCGTGGTCGATCGAAATCGGCGAAATCGAGTCGTAGGCGGATTCCAGGACCCGGCGGTAATCGTCAGTGCCGACGGCCGCGCCGACCTGTTCGAGTCCGACGGCGAGTTCGGGTTGGTGTTCGGCCAGGGCCTCGAGAATCCGGTCGGCCCGCCAGGTGAAGATGCCGCAGTTCCAGTAGGTCTCGCCGGTGGCGATGTAGTTCTCGGCGGTCGCCCTGTCCGGTTTTTCATGGAACGCCGCCACGTGATGACCCTGGTGGTCACCGCCCAGGGGGTCGCCCCTCCGGATGTAGCCGTAACCGGTGGCGGGGTGGGTGGGGGGGACGCCGAAAAGCACCAGTCGCCGGGAGTCTTCGGAGACCAGTTCGGCGGCGCGGCCGACGGCGCCACGAAATGTTTCGTGTGGACCGATCACGTGGTCGGCCGGCATGACCAGCATCACCGCGTCGGGGTCGGTGGCCAACAGGTGACGCGCGGCCAGGCCCACGCAGGGGGCGGTGTTGCGGCCGCGCGGTTCTTCCAGAACCTGCTCCGGAGTCACGGTGGGCAATTGCTGGCGAGTCGCTTCAGCCTGGAGGGTGTTGGTGACGATCCAGGTCCGATCTGCGGGGACGAGGCCCTCGAGCCTGTCGAAGGCCTGCTGGAGCAGGCTGGTCTCGCCAGCCAGCGGCTGGAGTTGTTTCGGCCGGTCACGTCGGCTCTGTGGCCAGAACCGCGTGCCGCTGCCTCCGGACATGACCACCGCGTGGAGCATCGATCACCTGGGTCGCTGGGGGACGAATTCGAGCATAGACACTGCGACCGACGGGGTCGAGGTGATCCGTATGTGCCGGCCGTGCGGCCGTGAGCGGACTTGACCTTGATCGTTAGCCAACCCACGTCCTACAAACCTGCCACTCGACCATGCCGGGGCGAAGAGCCACGTTCCGCTTAGCAAGATCAGCAGGAGCAACAAGGATGATCGGATCGACCACGAGGATCCAAGTACTGGCCCTGTTCCTGGTGATCCTGGCCGGCAGCGGGCTGGTTTCGGCCGAGGCGGCCGAAACGCCGCCGGATGCCGAGTCGATGCTGGCTGACGGGCGGATCGAGGAGTACCTGTCCGCCGCACGTGGATTTCTTGAAGAACACGCCGATGCACCCGATTCGGCCCGGGTGGCCCTGGAGGCAATGATGGTGGCCGCGGTCCACCGGAAGGCCGATGCCGAGAAGGACCTGAAGCGGGTCCTGTTGCTGGCTCACGGCGATTCACTGGCCGGACGATTTGCCTTGACCCGCTTTGCCGATGCCAAGGCGTGCCGGGAATTCCTTGACGAGATGATCCAACACCGGCTCGCGGAGCTCAAGCCGCCGCTGGCACGCAGGTACATGGCCACCGTTCGCCGAGCGGTCAGCTTCTGGGGCCGCGGGGTGATGACAGATGACCAGTTCCTGCTGCGGACTGCACTGGCGGCACGTGTCGCTGGAGACAAGCAGGGGGGGCAGCAGTGTCTGTCGCAACTGGATCGAGACAAGGCCCCTGTGATGAAGGCTGCGAAACTGTTGTTCGATCCGAAAATCGGTCACGTGCAGAGAATCGTGGCGTTGCAGGAACTGGTCGCCGCGTTGCCGGCTACCGGTGATTTCGTCTGGCACTTCTACGGTCGCCTGGCCGAAGCAGATCGGTCACGCCCCGAGATTCTCCGTTTGGTGGCTGGCAATCACCTGGCCGAGAGTCGATTTGCGGAGGCCCGGCCGGTGATCAAGCGGCTCGTGAAGATAGTGCCCGGTGACGGCCAGACCGTCATCTGGTCGGCGTGGACCGACGCGGTGACCGGTGACAACATCGAAATCGGGGCAGCCGTTTCGAGTCTCAGGGCGTTTGCCAGGAAACACGAGAACTCGAAATGGGCCATGACGGCTTCGAAACTGGCGACTGCGATTGCCGGCCATCGCGGTCGGCTGGCTACCGCGGTCGATGAACTCGGCGAGATCCTTGATGATTGGAAGGACGGGCAGCCCCAACTGGTCAAGGTGCGACTGGGCTATTCCACTGGCGACGGGCCAAGGGTGGACGGTTTCGCTTCCTTCGATTCGAAAGCGAAACAGTTCGAGGTGACCCTTTCCCGCAACGGTGGCCTGGTGATGGCAGCCAGTTCGGCCCCGCAGGGAAGCCGCCTGTTTTCCTCCAGTGACCCGGTGATTTACCGGTTGGATGGCCGGGCGATTTTTCCCGCACCACGGTTCTCGATCACCCGGGGTGACGACGGGAAGTTCGAGGTCCAGGTTGGGGTCTCACTTGGTGACCAGGTGAAGGCGATGCAGGATCTGACCGGCACGATCGCTTCCTCGCCCTGGCTGTCGAAGAAAACGGGGCGGATCGAGGTCTGGAAGCACGCGACGGTTGACCGGGGCTGGTATCCGGTGGAGGCGGTGTTCCGTGACGGTGAACTGGTGGTCCACCTGATCCGGCCGCGGATCACCGAGCCGGGATTCGATGAAACAACGATCCGGATCGACCGTCGTCGCCAGAAGCTCAGCGGGACGTTTGATGGGTTCGATTTCACGATCGCCTACGGAGACGCCCGTGCGACCGCGTGGCTGTCGGGACCCCGGTGGCCCGACGTGCCGACAAAGGCGACCGCCGATGCGTCGATGATCTTCCGCCTGCTGGGAGCCGCCAGCAGCCTGTTTGACGACAAGGCGGCACGCACAGCGACCAGGCCAAAGCCGGGCGCGACACGGTAGAGATCGGCCCTAGAACAGCGGAAGGGCCTGGCCGCCGGCGGTCAGCATGTGTGGCCGGTTCAGGTTGTCGAGGATCTGCGCGTCGGGCTGGAT
>DLVV01000462.1:20603-23634 GCA_003445035.1 Planctomycetaceae bacterium
GCGGCTTGGGCGTCCGAGCTGCCGTAGACCTGTCCGCCGCGAATGCCTCCGCCGGCCAGCACGACAGTATAGGAGTACGGGTAGTGGTCGCGGCCCGCGTTGCCGTTGACCTTCGGCGTGCGGCCGAAGTCGCCGATCATCAACACCAGCGTCTCGTCGAGCTGCCCCCGTTGATCGAGGTCGGTGATCAGGGCCGAGGCCGAACGGTCAAAGACCGGCAGCAGGCGGTCCTTGAGCCGGTTGAAGTTGTTCCCGTGAGTGTCCCAGTGATCACCGGCACCGCCGTTGAGGTCGCTGGCCGACATCAGCACCTGCACCACCGGCACGCCGGCGTCGATCAGCCGCCGGGCCAGCAGGCAGCTCTGACCACCCAGGTGGTCGCCGTAAAGCGCCTTCAGCTCGGGGGTCTCGTTGTCGAGGTCAAAGGCCTTCTGGACCCGATCACTGACCAGCATGTTGAGCGCGAGGTCGTGGAAGTGTCCGTAGGAGCGCGAGGCCGCGCCGCCGACGTCAGCGGTGGTGGGCTCGAGCTGTCCCAGTAGCGACCGACGACGTCGGAAGCGGTCGCGGTCGATGCCCGCTGCGAGGTCGAGAACCGGGGAACCGAGATCCCGCGAGCGTCCGCCGTAGGCCTTGCCCTTGGGCGTCTTGACCACGATCGGGTCGTAGGCTCCACCCATGAATCCACCGTACTCACCGGCCTGCAGCGTGCCGTTGTCGACCATCGGGTAGGGCAGCCGGATCGAACGCGGTACGCCAGCCTGGGATTCCCGGAAGTGCGAGATCATCGCCGGCAGGCCCGGCCAGTCGCTCCGCTTGGGAGGAATGTTGCCCGGGCGGTTCTGCGGCGGCTTGTGGCCGGTCATGTTCCAGTACATGCCGCGGCCATGAGCCGAGTCGGTGTGGAACATCGAGCGGACGATGGCCAGCTTGTCGGTCATCGTCGCCAGCTTCGGGATGTGCTCGCCCACCTGGATTCCGGAGATGTTCGTCGCGATCGGATTGAATGGACCACGGATCGAGGAGGGGGCCTTGGGCTTCAGGTCCCACGTGTCGATGTGGCTCTGCCCGCCCCAGCAATACAGGATGATGCAGGACTTGGCGTTGCCGACCAGGC
This sequence comes from Planctomycetaceae bacterium, assembly GCA_003445035.1. Lineage (GTDB taxonomy): Bacteria > Planctomycetota > Planctomycetia > Planctomycetales > Planctomycetaceae > UBA8437. The sequence goes on from DLVV01000462.1 coordinate 21,721, forward strand.
TGTCCGAGGCTCCCAGGGCCTGCTGCTGAAGCAGGGTGGGCAGTGACAGGCCGAACAGGCCTCCGGCCTGAAGTGCCGAACGGCGTGAGAGGCTGTTGAAATCGCCGCAGCCGCGTCGGGGTGTCTGCGTCGTGCAGTTCATCAAGTCGTCCTGTCAGCCGAAAAGAGGAACCAGTTCCACGATCAATGATCGCCGATGTCAGAGGGTGTTTCAACTTCAATGATCGGCATCGACGACCGCTTTGCTGCAGGATGGCCATCGATCCGGGGATCGCGGGGTCATTTGACGACGAAGTTGACCAGCCGTCCGGGGACGACCACGGTTTTGACAACTGTCTTTTCCTCGAGGAACCGGGCGACGGTTTCGTCGGCCGCGGCCGCCTCCTGGATCGCCTCCTGCTCGGCATCGGCGGCCACGACGACCTTGCCCCGCAACTTGCCGTTGACCTGCACGGGGATCTCGACGGTCGAGGTGACCAGCAGAGATTCGTCGCATTCGGGCCAGGGTTCGTAAGCCAGCGATTCGTCGTGGCCCAGCAGGTTCCACAGTTCTTCAGCCAGGTGAGGAGCAAACGGTGAGAGCAGCAGCACGAAGGGGCCCATCAGGGACCTCGGTCGCGGATCGGCCTGTCCCAGGGCGTTGGTGAACTCCATCAGCCGGCTGATCGCCGTGTTGAACGACAGCTTCTCGATGTCCTCGGTCACCGCCTTGATCGTGCGGTGCAGCATCCGCTGCTGATCCTCGTCGGGTTCGGCATCGGCGATCGCCTGGTTGAGCGTGACGTCGTCGGCCCGGTCGTCGGCGATCATCCGCCAGACGCGGCCCAGGAACCGGCTGACGCCCTCCACCCCGCTCATGCTCCACGGCTTGGTCGCCTCCAGAGGCCCCATGAACATCTCGTAGAGCCGCAGGGAATCGGCGCCGTATTCGGCGACGATGTCGTCGGGATTGATCACGTTGCCCCGCGACTTGGACATCTTGTACGCGCGGCTGTCGATGACGATCTCGGGGTGCTCGGTCAGAACGAATTCCTCGCCCCGCTTCTGCACGTCGTCGGCGGTCAATGACACCTTCTCACCCGAGAATGTCTCGGAGTCGACATCCCGCGACGAGACCCACTCACCGGACTCGTCCCGGAACCCGGTCAATTCGGCTTCGCCCAGGATCATGCCCTGGTTGACCAGCCGGGTGAATGGTTCGGGAGTTTGGAGGTGGCCGCGGTCGAAGAGCACCTTGTGCCAGAACCGGGAGTAAAGCAGATGCAGCACGGCGTGCTCGGCGCCGCCGATGTACAGATCGACCGGCAACCAGTTGGCCTCGGCCTCGGCATCGATGAACCGGTCGTTGTTCTTCGGGTCGGCGAACCGCAGGTAGTACCAGCACGATCCGGCCCACTGCGGCATCGAGTTGGTTTCTCGCTTCAGCCGCGTTCCGTCTTCGCCGGTCCGGTACAGCCACTCGTCGGGAGCTTCCTCTAAAGGCGGGTCGGGCCGACCGTGTGGCTTGAATTCGAAGTTTTCGGGCAACTTGGCCGGCAGGTTCTCCTCGGACTCGGCCCGCATCAGCCCCGTCAGGTTCCCCTCCTCGTCGAGCTCGTGCCAGACCGGAAACGGTTCGCCCCAGAAGTGCTGGCGACTGAAGAGCCAGTCACGGAGCTTGTAGTTGAGTGCAGAGTCTCCCTGGCCGGTGGTGGAGAGGTGTTCGATGATCCGTTGTTTCGCGGCGTCGATGTCGAGTCCATCGAGGAATTCGCTGTTGATCGCGGGTCCGTCACCGGGATACGCCTTGCCGTCGAACTCCTCGGGTGGCTGCACGGTGCGGACGATTGGCAGATCGAAGACCTCGGCAAATTCCCAGTCGCGCTCGTCCTGGCCGGGAACCGCCATGATGGCTCCGGTGCCGTAGCTGATCAG
>DLVV01000462.1:23650-26437 GCA_003445035.1 Planctomycetaceae bacterium
CGGTTCGCCCCAGAAGTGCTGGCGGCTGAACAACCAGTCGCGGAGCTTGAAGTTGACCGCCGAGTCTCCCTGGCCGGTGCCGCGGAGGTGTTCGATGATCCGGTCCTTGGCGTCGTCGATCTCCAGTCCGTCCAGGAAACCGCTGTTGATCGCGGGTCCGTCCCCGGTGTAGGCCTGCCCGTTGAAGTCCTCGGGCGGTTCGACCGTGCGAATGATCGGCAGGTCGAAGACGTCGGCGAATTCCCAGTCGCGTTCGTCCTGTCCGGGGACCGCCATGATTGCCCCGGTGCCGTAGCTGATCAGCACGTAATCGGCGACCCAGATCGGGATCTCCTGGTCGTTGACCGGGTTGACGGCGTAGGAGCCGGTGAAGACGCCGGTCTTCTCCTTGGCCAGGTCGGTGCGGTCGAGGTCGCTCTTGGCGGCGGCCTGGGACTGGTAGGCGGTGACGGCCTCGCGCTGGAGGTCGGTCGTCAGGCGTTCGACGAAGGGGTGTTCTGGAGCGATCACCATGTAGGTGGCTCCGAACAGCGTATCGGGACGGGTGGTGTAGACCCGCAACACCTCTTCGCCCGACTCGGCCGGCAGTCCCGACTCTTTTCTCCGGTTCTGCCAGAGAGCGTATGCGGAGTCGAGTCCGTCGGCCGCTTGGCCGGGTTCCCCGATAAAGAAGTCGACCTCCGCTCCGGTGCTTCGCCCGATCCAGTTCCGCTGCAGCAACCGGATCGACTCGGGCCAGTTGACCAGGTCCAGTCCGTCGAGCAGCCGATCGGCGTAGCGGGTGATCGCCAGCATCCATTGTCGCAGGGGCAGTCGCTCGACGGGGTGCTCGCCCCGCTCGCTTTTTCCGTCGATGACTTCCTCGTTGGACAGAACCGTGCCCAACTCGGGGCACCAGTTGACCGGGGCCTCGTGCTGGTAGGCCAGGCGATGCCGGTCCTGGTACCGCCGGACCGCTTCGTCACCGTCGTCGGTGACCGCGTCGGGGATCGGCAGTTCGCTGATCGGGCGGCCACGCCCGACTCGTTCGAGGCCGTCGGGCCCGGTCCACCGGCACTCGTCGTCGTACCACGTGTCGAACAGTTGCAGGAAGATCCACTGGGTCCAGCGGAAGTAGTCGGGGTCGGTTGTCGAGAACTCGCGGCTCCAGTCGTAGCTGAAGCCGAGCATCTTCAACTGGCGGCGGAAGGTGTCGATGTTCTGGTAGGTGGTTTCGCGGGGATGCGTGCCGGTGCGGATGGCGTGCTGTTCGGCCGGCAGTCCGAAGGCATCCCATCCCATCGGGTGCAGCACCTGCGTGCCGGTCATCCGCCGGTAACGGCAGATGATGTCGGTGGCCGTGTAGCCCTCGGGATGGCCCACGTGCAGGCCGTCACCGGAGGGGTAGGGGAACATGTCGAGGACATAGAATTTGTCGCGGCCGGCCTCGAACGGGCCGGTGCGGAAGGTCTCGTGCTCGTCCCAGTGGGCCTGCCAGTGCGGCTCGATTCGGGCGGGGTCGTAGCGGGGCATGGTGTTTCCCGGATGGAGTGCGGCAGGGGCCAGGGGGTCCGGCCGTCTGAGGAAGATGGCCGGATTGGTCGTGACCGGACGCGGGGCGCGATAGTCTATTGATGGTCTCCCCATTTGCCAACAAGAGGATCCCTGCCGATGTCGACCAACACCCTCGCTTCCCGCCGCGGCTTCCTGGCCGGAAGCCTGGCCACCGGGATCGCCGCGACGACGTCTTCGATTGTTCCCGCCGCCGATCCACCCGGTCGCAACGGCAAATCGCACATGAAGCTCAGCCTGGCCGGTTACTCGTTCAGCCGCCTGTTGCCGACAAGGCCCACCCCCGCACAGGTGAAGTCGGCGAAGATGACCATGGACGGTTTCATCAAGTTCGCTGCCGACCAGGACATCGACGGGGTCGAGCCCACCACCTACTACTTCCCGAAAACCGTCACCGATGAGTACCTGGTGCACATGAAGGAACTGACCTTCCGCCTGGGGCTGGACATCTCGGGAACGGCCATCGGCAACGACTTCTGCGTCGCCGAAGGGCCGGGTCGCCAGAAGCAGTTGTCGGATGCCAGGAAGTGGATCGACCATGCCGCGGTGCTGGGGGCACCGGTGATCCGAATTTTTGCCGGGAAGGTCCCCAAGGGTGACACCGAGGCGGTGGCGATCGCGCGGTGCGTCGAGGGCATCAACCAGGTGCTGGACCACGCCGAGAAGCGTGGTGTGTTCCTGGCGCTCGAAAATCACGGGGGCATCACTTCGACCCCGGTTCAGATGATGCGGATCATCAAGGGGGTGCGGAAGTCGAAGTTCTTCGGTGTGAATCTCGACGGAGGCAACTTCCGCACCGATGACCCCTACCGCGACATGGCGGTGATTGCTCCCTACGCGGTCAACGCCCAGGTCAAGGTGGCCATTTTCCGGGGCGGCAAGAAGGAAGCGGCCGACCTGGAGCGGGTGATCAAGATTCTCCGCGACGCCGACTACCGCGGTTACGTGGTGCTGGAGTACGAGGAGAAGGACCCGCTGGGTGAAATCCCCGGATACCTCCGGCGGTTGCGTGAACTGATCTCGTAGAGTCCTGAGGATGACGCGTTCCCCACGACGGTCCGTCTGGTTTCTCTACGAGACGACACTGTTCATTGTCGTCAGTGTCTTTGACATCGTGATGACCCACCGGCTGATCCGCACCGGTCGGTTTCACGAGTCGAACCCGGTGGCGAAGTTCTTCTACGACCACTGGGACATGAACGGGATGGTCTACTTCAAGATGACGATGGTGGCGGT
>DLVV01000462.1:26614-26739 GCA_003445035.1 Planctomycetaceae bacterium
CCTGCTTGAAGAGACCGGGTCACTTGATCCGGCGAACCTCGAGCGGTTCGAGAGGCAGCTTGAGTCGATCGACTGGGAGGCGTTGAGGAGCCTGTTGGACACGCCAGGCGAGCCGGGTGTCGGCG
>DLVV01000462.1:26818-28845 GCA_003445035.1 Planctomycetaceae bacterium
TGCGTCTGGCAATCTGCGTGGTGTCGGTCGTGGTGATTTACAGCCTGCTGCTGCTGTTGCGGAGCCGGGGGCTGGTGTGAACGAATCGCTGACTCAGCGGCTGGCCGACTGCGGGCAGGATCACCTGCTTGAAGAGACCGGGTCACTCGATCCGGCGATCCTCGAGCGGTTCGAGAGGCAACTGGAGTCGATCGACTGGGAAGCGTTGAAGAGCCTGTTGGACGCGCCAGGCGAGCCGGGTGTCGGCGTGGTCGAGTCGGCAGCGGCGCCCGAATTGCCCCACCTGGTGGGACAGCACGAGGCCGATTCGGAACAGGCCCGCGCGTGCGGGGAGCAGAGGATTGCTGACGGACGAGTGGCGGTGGTGACGGTGGCCGGCGGGCGTGGCAGTCGCCTGGGGTCGGACCGGCCCAAGGGGCTGTTGCCGGTGATGCCGGTCAGCGGTCGCACGTTTTTCGAGCACTTCGCGGCGTGCATCGGCGAGCGGAGCCGGCGGGCGGGACGAGCCATTCCGTGGCTGGTGATGACCAGTCCGGAGACCGATGGGCCGACTCGCGCGTACTTCGACCAGCAGCAGCACTTCGGCCTCGACCCCGGACAGGTGGTGTTGTTTCAGCAGGGAACCTTACCGGCGGTGGAAATCGGGACGGCGCGAGTGCTGTTGTCCGCACCGGGACGGGTGGCCACCAGCCCGGACGGCCACGGCGGGCTGGCCGAGGCGATGCGGCGGGCGGAATTGTTCGGCTGGTTGAGTGCCCGGGGAGTCGACTCGCTGTTTTATCACCAGGTCGACAACCCGGCGGTGCTGCCCCCGGATCCCCTGCTCGTGGGGTGGCATCACCTGAGGGATTCGCAGATGACAACCCGGGTGGTGTCACGGCGAACGGCCGAGGAGCGGATGGGCGTCGTGTTGTCGGCGGCCGGTCGGACACGGATTGTCGAGTACATCGACCTGCCCCGATCGGTGGCGGCGGCGACCGGGACGACCGGGCGACTGAGGTTCTGGGCCGGCAACATCGGTGTGCACGTCCTGGATCAACAGGTCCTGGCCCACGCCTCCGGACTGCCGTGGCACCGGGTCGATCGCACGGTGGTTCACGTGCCCGGACACGGTTCCGGTCAACGAATCGAGCCGGATGGGCCCAACGCCTGGCAGTTCGAACGGTTCATTTTCGACCTGTTGGCGGAGGTCGAGACGGGATTGGTGGTCGAGGGAGACCGGGCGAGAGATTTCCTGCCGGTCAAACAGGCCAGCGGCGAAGATTCGCTCGAATCGGCTCGAGCCGGGCTGGTGGCGCTTCACCGCAGTTGGCTCGAGGCGGCCGGCACCCGAGTTCACCCGGAGGTGGAGGTCGAGATCACGCCGGGCTGGGCACTGTCGGCCGAGGAAGTCCTCGACCGCGTTGGCCCGGACGACGCGGTCGAGACCCGGACCATTCTCGAGTGACCGGTCCGGTTCTCCGGCCGGTCACACGTCGAGCAGGTCGTGGACGATCTTGCCGGCCTGTCCGTCGAGGATCGTCTTGTCCTGGGTGTTGCGGGTGAAGGTCAGTTTCTCGGCGTCGAGACCGAAGAGGTGGAACAGCGTGGCGTGGTAGTCGTAGTGGTTGACCACCTTCTCGACCGCCTTGTGGCCGAATTCGTCGGTGTTTCCGTAGGCCAGTCCGCCCCGGAAGCCGCCCCCGGCCAGCCACATGCTGAAGCCGTGGGTGTTGTGGTCGCGGCCGATGTTCTTTTCGTTCTGGATCACCGGCAGGCGACCCATCTCGCCGCCCCAGTGCACGACGGTCGAATCGAGCAGCCCCCGTTGCTTGAGGTCGGAGACCAGCGCGGCGGAGGGCTTGTCGACCTTCTTGCACGCACGTGGAAGGCTCTTGACGATCCCGCCGTGATGGTCCCAGAACTGGTTCTGGGTGTAGACCTGCACGAAGCGGACGCCGCGCTCGACCATCCGCCGGGCGATCAGGCAACGGGCCCCGTAATCGGCAGTCGCCGTTTCGTGGATCCCGTACATCTCCTGGGTCGCC
>DLVV01000159.1:0-7443 GCA_003445035.1 Planctomycetaceae bacterium
AACGTCATCCCGTACTGGATCAACACCAGCGACAGCGCCTCGGTGGCCGACACCCCCGGAAACTCGGCCCCGGCCCACAGGTCGTGGGGGACCGCATCAAGCGAGTCGATCTCGATCTTCCATTTCTGTGCGATCTGGCCAAGCACCTCCCGAGGTTCGGTCAGGTCCTCGAAGCGGATGGTCGATTCCCTCCTCAATCGGGTGACCCGAGCCGCCCGGTTCGGTCCCCGGATCTCGCGATCGAGCTCCGACTCTCGCAGTTGAACCAGTGTCCGCAGGACACGGGAGTCGTCGGCCGGGCCGATATAGACAACACTCCCCACTTCGCTGGTCCCTCCACCGACCGGACGGGCCAGCGAGTCGATCACCTCGCGGACGGGCCGGTTGGTCACCTCGACCTTCAGCTCCGACGATGGATCGATCCGGCGGTCGAGTACGACCGAGACCCGCCACAATTCCTGTGAGCGGACGGCGAGTTGCCGAATGGTGTGCTGGTTCAGCCGATCCGTCGAGGTATTGACCCACACCACCGAGACCCGCTGGGCCAATGCGCGGCGAAAACCGGCCCCCCTCATCAAGGGGGCGTCCCCGCGGGTGGTTCGTGGTGGAGCCGCCTGTATCGACGGCACCAGGCAGGCGACAGGGGCCATCAACGAGGCCAGCAGCACGATCAGCGACGAGCACCGCCCCCCCCGCCGGCCGACCACCGAGCCGTTTCTGCACGTCCCAACCCGCGTCACCCGTTTTCCTCCCACCACGATTCTCTGGAGGCCTCGGCGCGGTGATGGTAGCATGGAGTCAATCGCCGTGCCACGCCCCTTGTGGTGAGTTGAGCGAAGGATACCGAGAGGCGGGCTGCCAGAGACGGACGGTCAGACGTGAAGACGCACAAAGCGCACGCCGTCGGGATAGACCTGGGCACGACCTATTCCTGCCTGGCCTACCTCAACGAGCACGGCGAGCCGGTCACGCTGGCCAACCAGGAGGGCGAACTGGCCACGCCCTCGGTGGTCTTCTTCGACGAGGATCAACAGGTCGTCGTCGGTACCGAGGCTCTGCGGAACGCCATCGTCCGCCCGGACCGTGTCGTACAGAATTCGAAGCGGCACATCGGCGACCCCGCACACCGCTGGACCATTGACGGTCAGGACTACACCCCGGTCGACATCGCCAGCTACGTGCTCAGAAAACTGCTGGCGGCCGCCCGCGAACAGATCGGGGAGGTCGAGCGGGCCGTGGTCACCGTGCCGGCCCAGTTCAGCGAGTTGCAGCGAAGAGCAACGATCGAGGCGGGCCACCGGGCGGGACTCAAGCAGGTCGACATCATCAACGAGCCGGTTGCCGCGGCACTGTGCTATGTGCTGGGTACGGAGGGCCTGTGGTTCACCGAATTGGCCGACGAGCAACGGATCCTGGTCTACGACCTCGGTGGTGGTACCTTCGACCTCTCTCTGGTCAAGTACCACCAGGACGAGGTCTGTGTGGTGGCCAGCAGCGGTGACCTGCGTCTGGGAGGCATCGACTGGAACGCGGCCTTGGAACGGGCCATCTGCGATCGATTCCTGGCCGACTTCAACACCGACCCTCGCGAGGATCCACGCAGCCTCCAGGCCCTGTCCCTGGAAGTCGAAACCACCAAGCGAAGCCTCTCGGTCCGCCCCCGCGCGGCACTAACGGTGCAGCACGACGCCCACCGCAAGACCTACCAGGTCCAACAACAGAAGTTCGCCGAATTGACTCAGCCGCTGGTCGAACGCACCGCCGTGATCACACAGAAGATGCTGGCGGACAACCAGATGGGCTGGGCCCACGTCGACGTGATTCTCACCACCGGAGGGGCCTCACGGATGCCGATGATCCGTGACCGGCTCAAGGAACTCGGCGGCCGCACGCTCAACACCTCCCTCTCTCCTGACCAGTCGATCGCTCATGGAGCCACCTACTACGCGGGGATGTTGCTGACCAACACCGAGTTTGCCAAGGCGATTCGCAACAAGGAGGTTTCGAGCCGCCTGGCCCGAATGAAACAGGTCAGCGTCAGTGCCCGTGGCCTGGGCATCCTGATCCAGAACGACCAGAGGATCCGCGTGCCGCACTACCTGATCCCGGCCAACAGTCCGTTGCCGGCGAAGTTCACGCAGACGTTCGGCACGGTCGTCGAAAACCAGAAACGGGTGCACCTGCAGATCGTCGAGAGTCCGGCGACCGAGGGCCGACCACACGTCCCCCTCGGAGAGTGCATCATCGATGACCTCTCGCCGGACCTCTCCGAAGGATCCGAAATCGCCGTGACGATTGCCTACGACGGCCAGGCCCGCGTCCACGTCACCGCGATCGATGTCACCGGAGGCCGCGAGGCCACGGCCGAGATCATCCGGCCCGAAAACGTGGTGACAACCGAGGTCGAAGGGACCTCAGACGAGGAGTCGCCGTCGGAGGTCCAAGAACCGGTGACTTCGCTCGATGACTTCCAGGTCGAGAAATGGGCCGATTCGACCGACGCGGTCGCCGTGCAACTTCCGGACGACGACGACGAGATCCTTGATCTCTCCAAGCCGTCCACCGCTCCCGGCGGCCGCAAGCGGGTTCGTCGCAAGAAATCGAAGACGCGGACGCCCGCCGGAAACAAATCCGGACCTTCGCGACCGGGCAACAAAAGGAAATCGGCGGGTGAGCGGCAGACCGTCAAACCACCGCCTCTGCCACCAGGGCTCGATTCGCCCCAGGACTCCGCGAGTGCCGAAGAGGAATTCTGGAATCTGCCGGATTCCTGAAACACAAAACCGACTGGCATCGACCGCCGGAGAACTCGGCACCAGGAGTCATCAGATGAAGATCGACCGCATCGACCTCTACCACGTCGCCATGCCGTTGATCTATCCGTGGAAGACGGCCTACGGCGAAGACGCAGCGATTCACTCGGTGCTTTGTCGAATGACAAGTGGATCTCTGTGCGGTTGGGGCGAGAGTGCGCCATTTGCGGCGCCGTGCTACAGCCCGGAATGGGCCGGAGGAGCGTTCGCCGTAAGCCGTGACTGGTTCGCTCCAGCCGTCGTCGGCCACGACATCGCCTCGGGGGAAGAACTCCAGCAAAGAATGTCTCTCTACAAGGGCAACCCGTTCGCCAAGGCGGCACTCGATGTCGCCTGGTGGAGCCTGGAAAGTCGGCGGACCGGGACACCACTGCACCGCCTGCTGGGAGCCACGCGAGACCAAGTCGCCGTCGGAGCCGACTTCGGCGTGATGGACAATCTTGACGACCTCCTCGAGGGAATCGGCACCGCTGTCGACCAGGGGTTCCCACGGGTGAAGCTGAAGTTCCGCCCCGGCTGGGACCTGCCGATGCTGCGCCGCGTCCGCGAGTCTTTTCCGAACCACGTCTTCCACATCGACTGCAACAGCGGGTACACGCTGGAGGATCGAGCAGTCTTCGCCGAGGTTGACGAACTGGGCCTGGCAATGATCGAACAGCCGCTGGCTCACGATGACCTGCTTGACCACGCCACCCTGCAGTCTGAACTCGACACCCCGGTCTGTCTGGACGAGACAATCGTCTCGGTGCACCGGGCCCAACAGGCCTGCCGCATCGGCGCCTGTGGCTGGATCAACATCAAGCCCGGACGTGTCGGTGGACTGACCAACGCGGTGGCAATCCATGATGTCTGCCAACAGGCCGGGATCCCCTGCTGGGTCGGCGGGATGCTTGAAAGCGCCACCGGCTCGGCCGCCTGCGTGGCCCTGGCCATGCTCGACAACTTCACCTACCCGGCCGACATCTTCCCCAGTGCCCGGTTCTATCACCAGGACATGGCCGATCCGCCGCTGGAACTGATCCCGGATGCCGACGGCTGCCCGTCGGTCGTCGCTTCGACCGAGTTGCCCGACCCCGTCCCCGAACGGCTCGAGCAACTGACCGTGCAGACAGCCACGATCGGGTAGCAGGTCAACGCGGTCGCAACTCCAACCGCGTTCGGATAAAGAAAAAGCACCCCCGCGACCGGACGACGGTCACGGGAGTGCTGAAGGTTTCGTGAGACAAGGAGGGCCTAGCCCTTCTTTTTCTCCGTCTTCTTGCCGCCGTCGGCCTTCTTCTTCGGAGCCTCCTTCTTGTCTCCCTTCTTGGGAGTCTCTTTCTTGGCCTCCTTCGCGCCCTTCTTTCTGGCACCTCCGAACTGCTTGCCAACCTGCGCGGGAATCACCGACTCCCCTTCCGGCGGCTCCTCTTTGCCACCCGGGTCGACGACGTTGCCGTCATCATCCTTGACCTCGTCAACGGGCATGTCCTTGGGATCGTTTCCGGCCGGAGCAAGATCCGCACCCGTGGGCCCCTTGACTCCGCCTGTCGAACCGTCTGTCGCATCACCGCCACCGCAGCCGACCACCGAAAGAAAAACGCCGGCCAACAGGATCGAGAAGAAACGCATGACCACACACTCCTGTTCAACTGAAAATGTTCTGGCGAAACCGTCCGCCCGTTGTCGAAACGGGCAGATTTCAACCCCACCTCGCTCCGTCCTGATCCCAAGAACCCCTGGAATGTTCCCGAGTCTATCGTTTTTTTTTTTGGACTGACAACCAACACCGCTCCGATTCAACCTTCGAATTGGCATTCCGTTCACTGCATAGATAACCTGAATCCCGATTTTGATCGGAACTCGGCGAGTCCTCCTGGCGTCTCATTGCCAGTCGAGTGTCCCTTCGAACTGGGAATCGACGATGACGCTTCACCGGGGAGCCGATTCCCGGGAATATCTTCACGCATCCAGGGATCTCCAATTCCGATGGGAACGTCTCGGGACCACATCCCCGGACCTTCGCTGGATCTCACTGAGCTGGTCGAGCAATACGCAGGCCTGCTTTTCGGGATCGCCAGGCGGCTGTCCGGTTGTCCGACTGATGCCGAGGACCTGGTGCAGCAGACTTTTCTGGCGGCCCACGCCCACGGAGACCAACTCCGCGACACCACCAAGGTTCGTGCCTGGCTATGCACTATCCTCCGCAACGAATTCCTGAAACTGATTCGCAGCCGACGACGGGCTTCCACGATCTCGCTCGATGGACTCGGGGAACCCAGTTCACCAGATCACTCGAACACGGAAGTCGATGGCGAAGCGATCCTGCTGGCACTGGACTCCCTCCCCGAGGAGTTCCGGATACCGATCGTGCTGTATTTTTTCGAGGAGATGAGCTACCGAGAGATCAGCGAATCGCTGGACCTGCCGATCGGAACCGTGATGAGCCGCCTGTCTCGAGCAAAATCGCGTCTCCGCGACCGACTCGGTGGACTGGTTCCCCTGCCCGATCACAGCATTGCCCACACCGGATAATCCAGGCCCCGTCTTCATGAAGTGTCACGACGCTCTCCTGCAACTCGACGCCGCCCGACCCGACGGATCGGACTGGGGCGACTCCGAATTTGACGCGGCACGAGAGCACCTGGACAACTGCCCCGAATGCGGGCAGACGGTATTGCAGCGGCGGGACTGGGATCTGGCCTTCCTCAAGACCGCCGCCGACACCTCAGACGGCACGTCGGTTCCACCCGACGGACTGACCGGCAGGATCCTCTCGGCACTCGATTCCCACGCTTCGCCCCGACCCGACGCCGTGGTGTCCGAAGACGGGCCGGCAAAACACACCGCCGCTCGGCATCGCCTGTTGAAAACGGCGGTGGTGCTGGTGTTGTTGATTGGCGTCGGCGTGGCATGGCGGTTGAGCCCAGAATCTCCCGGGCCGCTGACCGTCGAGCAAATCCGCAACTGGCCAGACACACGATTTGAGACAGTCGATGACGACGAAGCCCTGGCCGCGCTGCCCGAATGGCTCGAGTCTCAGGGCGATGTGCCGCTGCCGTCCAGCTGGGACCCGTCGTGGCTGCATCGGCCCGCGCGCGGATGGCCCGACCGAGATTCGGTCGCGGTGGTGGCCTTCCGGGTGCCAGTCGCACGACGAGGCTCCATCGCCGGCCTGCTGGTGGCGGTGCCGATCGAGGACGTCGCGGAGTCACCGGCGGCAGGCGATCTGACCAGTGCCCGGCCAACCTACTCGAAATCGGGACGATTCAGCACGACCGCCTGGACCGACACCGACTCGGGAACGGTCTTTGTCTGCCTGGTCGCCCCCGGCCAGTACGAACGGCTTCGCCGCGCCCTGGTCCCGCGGCCGGTCTGAGATGCGTCCAGCCGGCCCAGCCGAGACCGGCAGCGACTGACGACAACCGCCCTCCCGCGTCACATTGATGGACGAGAGGCCTCTCAGGCCTCACATCATCAAGCGGACCTTCTCGAAGAATTCTGCATTGCTCGGGAACTTCTCCATCATCTTGATCAGCTTGTCCATGGCCTCGGCCGGCGTCAGCGTGATCAGGTGACGGCGGATCATCGTCACGTACCCGTACTCTTCCTCGGTAAAGAAATTCTCTTCGTGACGCGTCCCGGAACGGGTGATGTCGATCGACGGCCAGATGCGGCGGTCGGCGAGATCGCGGCTGAGCATCATCTCCATGTTGCCCGTGCCCTTGAACTCCTGGAAAATCGCGTCGTCCATCCGGCTGCCGGTCTCGATCAAGGCCGTGGCGACAACCGTCAGGGACCCTCCCTCTTCAAACCGTCGGGCTGTGCCGAACATCTTGCGGGGAATCTCCAGCGCCTTGATGTCCAACCCGCCGCTCATCGTCCGTCCGGTGTTGCCAACCCACTTGTTGAAGGCTCGAGCTGTTCGCGTGATGCTGTCCAGCAACACGAACACGCCATGCCCTGCCTCTGCCAATCGCTTGCCTCGCTCGATGATCAGCTGACCGATCCGCACGTGGCTCTCGACCTCACGGTCCATCGAACTGGCAATCACCTCGCCCTTGACACGCCGACGCATCTCGGTGACTTCCTCGGGCCGCTCGTCGATCAACAGCACCATCAAGTGCAACTCGGGATGGTTCTCACTGACCGAGTCGGCAATTTCCTGTAACAACATCGTCTTGCCGGTTCGCGGCGGCGCGACGATCAGGGCTCTCTGACCTTTTCCGATGGGTGTCAGCAGGTCCATCACCCGCATGGTCACCGGCTTGGGCCCTGTCTCGAGCTGGATCTTCTCCGAAGGAGTGATCGGCGTCAGATCGTCAAAGTGAGGTACCTCCTGGTAGTCCTCGACGGTCAACCTGTCCACCGTCTCAATCGTCTTCAACCGTGGCCCCTGCCCCTTCGACCCCGGGCCCACCTCACCTTTGATCAGTCCCCCGGCCCGTAACCCGAAGCGTTCGACAACCGAACTCGAGACAAACGGATCGGAATCCTGTGCGGCGTAGTTCTTTTGTGGATCCCGGAGGAAACCGTACCCCTTGGGATGCAGTTCCAACACCCCTTCAATCACACCCTCGACGACCGGGATGTCCTTTCGAGAACGCCCCTGGCCGGCCACGCCGCCTCCACCGCCTCCACCGCCTCCACC
>DLVV01000159.1:7820-20417 GCA_003445035.1 Planctomycetaceae bacterium
CCACCAGTTCCACCAGTTCCGCCTCCGCCACCACCGCCATTTCCTCCTCGCCCACCGCGTCCACGGCGGCGACGGCGACGGCGACGGCGTCGGTTTGGTTGTTGCATGCCCGAATCATTGGAATCGGGAATCTCTCCGTCGTCGTCCGTCAAGGCGACAGCTCCATCCGGCAAAGGCCGCTCAGCCGGAGAAGATTGGTCGACCTGATCTTCGGACGAAGGGGGCGGGGAGACGGATTCCGAGGGGGTCTCGGAGACCGGCTCGCCAGAAGTTTCTTGGGGCTCTTCGGACGAGGGCCCGTTGTCTTGGTCAGCCATCTAGCTTTTCCAGATCGTTGCGAAACATGCACTGAATGAGGGAACAAGTCGTATCGCGTCTGAAGCCGTTGCCGACTTGCTCCGGTGACCGACAGCACCCTGATCAGTTCAGATTGATCCGCGGCACAGGAACATGCCCGCACTGCGAACCCGACAGAACCCATCCCAAGCCCAGTTCAGTCCACAGCCAAGATCGGGACATCCCGGACCCTGCTGAAGAACCCGAGCCGGCGCCCGGTGTCGAGGGATCCCGTGTAGGGAATTTAGCCAGCCTTCGAGCGTCATCCGTCGTCGTTTCCGGACGGTGTCCGCCTGGAATCGACAGCAGGGACTGAGAATTCCCCGCCCGCTCTCAGACTGCCACCATGATACTGCATCGTCTTGACGTGTCAATTCCAGAGATGGCCCTCCCGTCGCTACTTACCACACATCCCCCGTCTCACTTCTGCTGGCATGCTGACTCGGCGCGCTGTTAGGCTGGGTTTCACGCCAAATCTCCTCAATCTGTCTCGTTCTCCCGAGTCCTCTGATGCGAAGCCCACACGCAGTTTTTCGAAACCTTCACAACGCCCCTCTGCCGACCATGGCCATCTTGTTGCTGGGTGCCCTGTGCCTGTCTCCGGATGTCAGCCTGGCCCAGGACCTGACCGGACGGGTCGCCGGGTTCCGTCCCCGAGTGTATGCGATCACCGGAGCACGGCTGGTGCGGGCGCCGGGCCGAGAAGATCGCCGCGGCACGCTGGTCATCCGTGACGGCGTGATCGTGGCTGCCGGTGCCGACGCGGTCGTTCCTCCTGAAGCGGTGATCGTCGACGGCAGTGGTTTGATCGCCTACGCCGGGTTCATTGACGCCGACGCCGGTGACCTGCTGGCCGAGAAGGCGGCCCTGCCGAGCCCTCCCGGGCGGCCGGTCAATTTTTCTCGTTACGTGTTGGCCGCCACGCGGCCAGACAACCGAAAGAGCCTGACACCCCAGTTCGCTGCCGGTTCAGCACTCCACCTCGATGCCGGCCGCCTGACGGGAATTCGCCAGCAAGGTTTCACAAGCGTGCACGTGGTGCCAGACGGTCGAATCGCCAGTGGCACCACCGCCCTGGTTTCGACCGCCGGCCTGCCTCCACGAGAGTCGATCGTCAGCGAACCGCCCCTGGCCACCTTCGCCCTGCGACCTCCAGGCGGCAACGGTTACCCGAGCACCCTGATGGGCGCCCACGCACACCTCCGTCAGGCCTTCCTGGACGCTCGGCGATTTGCTCGGCATCGGCAGCTTTACACCGCAGCCGTTCCGAGCGTGCCACGACCGCCGGCCGACGAGGTGCTCGAAGCTCTCGACCAGGTTCTTGGGCATCGACGTCGCCCCGCATTTCGTGTCGGCACGCGAGACGACATTCACCGGGCCATCGCCTTCTGTCGCGAACACAAGATCCACCCGGTACTGCTCGGAGTCGACTCGGCCACCGAGTGTCTCGAACAACTCGAGAAGGGTCGATTCGACCTGCTGCTGTCGATGCGATTCGGTGCAGAGCCAAAGATCCGTCCGGAATCGTCGCCGGACAAGTTGATCGCCTCGCTGACCGACCCCCTGAAGGTCCAACACGACAAGAGACAGAAATGGTTCCGGCGTGTCCGCGGTGTTGGTCGACTGCAACGCCGCGGCCTGGGACTGGCCGTGGGATCCCGGGGACTCAAGGATCGGGGTGAACTGCTGCGGGAAATCCGCAGGGCGATTGCCCACGGCTGGTCGGTCTCCGATGCCCTGGCCGCGCTGACCACCGGCCCGGCCCGCATCCTCGGCCTCCCCAAACGCCTGGGCACTCTCGACCCCGGACGCCTCGGACACGTTGCACTCTGGACCGGCCGCTTCGAAGACTCCGGCAGTCGAGTTCGTTTCGTGCTGGTTGACGGAGTCCTGTTCGAGTACAGCAAGTCGGCCAAGCCACGCCCCTCGGCCACATCCGGCCCTGCCCCCCCGGCAACCCATTCCCCCCCACCTCCTCCCTTGCCGCGATCGACCATCGACGAACCGACTCGACCTTCGGAAATCGAGAGTGACCGGCTGAAGAGGTCTGTGACAACCGGTGGCAACGTGTTGATCCGCAACGCGACGGTCCTGACCGGAACCGGCCGCACCCTGCCCGGCCATTCGATCCTGGTTCGCGACGGCAAGATCGTCGCCATCGACATCGACCTGGACGCCGACGACGGCGGCGTGATCATCGACGCCACCGGCCAATTCGTGATGCCCGGGATCATCGACACTCACAGCCACATCAAGATCACCCAGGGAATCAACGAGTCCACCCAGTCGATCGTCCCGGAGGTACGGATCAAGGACGTGATCAACACCGAGGACGTGTCGGAATTCCGGGCCCTGGCCGGCGGAGTGACCGCTGCGAGACTGCTGCATGGATCGGCCAACGTCGTGGGCGGCCAGGACGCGGTGGTCAAATTGAAGTACGGTCAAACGGTCGCTGAACAGGTCCTCGCAAACGCTCCCCAGGGGGTCAAATTCGCCCTCGGAGAGAACGTCAAGTTCCGCACCACTCGTTTCCCCAACACGCGGATGGGAGTCGAAGCCACGCTCAATCGGGCCTTCCTGGAAGCGATCGACTACCGCCGACGCTGGCAGCAGTATCGGGCGGCCCGGCAATCGGCCGATGGGGACAAGCTGCTGCCTCCGCGACGCGACCTGCGTCTCGAGGCCCTGGCCGACATCGTCAACCATCAGAAGTTCATTCACAGCCACTGCTACCGGGCCGACGAGATCCTGATGCTACTGCGGGTGGCCGAAAATCTGGGCATTCGCGTCTGGTCGCTTCAGCACGTTCTCGAGGGGTACAAGATCGCGCCGGAGATTGCTGCCCACGGGGCCAGTTGCAGCACTTTCTCGGACTGGTGGGCCTACAAGGTCGAAGCCTACGACGCCACGCCGTACAACGCGGCCCTGCTCTCCGAAGCCGGTGCCAACGTGGTGATCAAGAGCGACGACAGAGAGTTGATCCGTCACCTGTACCAGGAAGCGGCCAAGCCGATCCGATACGGCAACATGCATCCCGACCGCGCCCTGGCGATGGTCACGCTGAATTCCGCCCGTGAACTGGGACTCGACAAGCGAATGGGGTCCATCGAAGTGGGCAAGGACGGGGACCTGGCGATCTTCAATGCCCATCCCCTCAATTCGTTTGCCCGATGCGAGTTGACACTGATCGACGGCGAGGTGTTCTTCTCGCGGCAGACCCATCCCACGGTGATGTCCAAGACGGCCCGACGTCGGACGGTGTCGCCGGCACCCATTCGGCTGCCCGATCCCGCAAGACGACGCCCGGCAACGATCCTGCCGGCCGACGGTGATGAAAAGGCGAGCTACGCGCTGGTCGGGGGTACGCTGCACCCGGTATCGGGCCCCGACATGGCCGGCACACTGTTGATTCATGACGGCAAAATCGCTGCCCTGGGTCCCGGAGTAAATCCCCCCGACGCCGCCCGCGTCATCGATGTCTCGGGACTGCACGTCTACCCCGGCCTGATCGATGCGGGGACAACCCTGGGATTGGCCGAGATCAAGAAGGTCCGTGAAACACTGGACTTCGGCGAAGGGGGCGACCTGCAACCGGACCTGCGGGCCGGAGTGGCGATCAACCCTGACAGCGAACTGTTTCCGGTTGCCCGCGCCGGCGGGATCACCTCGGCGCTGGTTCATCCCAGTGGCGGCCTGGTCGCCGGACAGGCGTCACTGGTCCAGTTGGCCGGTTGGACGGCACCCGAGATGGTCGTCAATTACGAACTGGGACTGCGGGTCCACTGGCCCAACGACTCGAACGACGCCAATCGCAAACGACGTGCCGACGAATTCCGCCGCCTGATCGCCGAAGCCCGCCAGTACCACAGGCTGCTCACCGCAGCCCGAGCCGCCAAGCGACCTGGCCCGATCGGTGACCCCCGGCTTGACGCATTGGGCCCCTACATCACCGGCCAAAAACCGGTGCTGATCGAAGCACACAGCCGCCGTGCGATCGTCGAAGCGATCCAGTTTGCCGAGTCCGAGAAACTGAAGCTGGTCATCACCGGCGGGACCAATGCCTGGAAGGTCGCCGCCGCACTGAAGTCTCGGGACATCCCGGTGATCGTCGGACCGGTGATGCGAGCCCCGGTGAAGCGGTGGGACCCCTCCGACGCGCCCTACGCCAACGCCGGACGGTTGCACGAGGCCGGTGTCCGATTCTGCATCCGCAGCGATAACGCCTCCAACAGCCGCAACGCCCCCTTCGAAGCAGCAATGGCCGTGGCCTTTGGACTGCCCGAGGCAGCCGCTCTCCACAGTGTCACGCTGGGAGCCGCCCGTGTGCTGGGCATCGACGAACAGGTCGGATCACTCGATGTTGGCAAGCACGCCAACCTCGTGATCCTCGACGGCTCGCCCCTGCAGGTCACCTCGCAGGTCAAGGGCGTCTTCGTCGCCGGTCGCCCGTTCCGGCCCGAAAGCCGACAGACCCGGTTCTATCGGCGATATCGCCGGAGGCTGAAACCCGGGAAGAAGTGAGCACGGTGTCGGATTCCTCGCGTTGGAATCCGACTCACCGCCCGCCCGCCGCCTTCGCATAACGGGCCGGTGAACCGAAGAAGCGGGCCTTGCTCTCGGCATCAACAAAGAGATACAGCCCTCCCCCGTAGAAGTACGCGTACTTGATGCTCCCGGCCACCTTGCGACCGGTGTCCAGGTGCCGCACCACGTCGTACCCCTCCAGCCGCGGTGCAAACCGGGATGGTTTTCGTCGGAACCGATCAAGTTCCGAGGCCGAAGCCAGGAAGTAGACCACCTGACCTACCCGGCAGGGGAATTTCCTGTCGCCACGTCGCCACCGTTTCTCGGCCCAAAGTGCCACGGGTGAGAATCCGGCCAACCCCACGCGGGTTTCAGGCTTGGCCCCCGAGGCCGTTCCGGCAGCGGTCGTTTTTCCGGACTTTTTCGCGATCACCGTTCGGCCCTCCGCAGTTCCACCGGCCAACGTCTTTGGTGGATGTGCCGCGAGGTACCTGTTCACTGCCGGCAGCATTCGAGCCACGTAGTTCCCAAATCCCTGGTAGCCCTTTGTCCTGGCCAGTTCCTTTCCGTCGGGGGTCACCACCAGGTCGGTTGGTAGCAGCTTGACCCGGAAACGCGACGTGACGGTCGGTTCACGGTCCGTATCGACTTTGACCGCCACCACGCGATTGGCCAGCCGGGTTCGCAGTTTGGGAGTGTCCAGAACGTCGCGTTCCATCATGCGGCAAGGACCACACCAACTCGCGTGAAAGTGGACCAACAACGGCAGCCCGCGCCGCCGGGCCTCGGCCTGCGCAGCGGCAAACGTCTTGTGCCATGACAGCCCACGCTGAGATTTCGTCCGTTTCACGCGGACCGCGGCCGAGCACACTCTCGGCATCATGACCACCAGGAGCAGGACAGCAATCAGGGCTGAACACCGTGTCGTGGTCTTTCGCATCGGGGACATCTCCTCCAGGCGAACGCCATGGCCGTCCACCCTCGGTAGACACCTCGCCGCTTATCGGCGCCCGGCCCCGACCCATGTGCCCGCAATCCGCGGGTTCGTGGTCCAACCCGACTCTCGACCCGTCTCTCGACCGAACACGACGGTCACGGCACCGCTGGCGGGACCGCCGGAGATGACGACTGGGAGGATCCTGACGACTGCATCACCAATGCAACACCGTCGAGGACGGCGCTTCGACATCGGGAAAGACCGCATCGGCTCGGTAGCGATCGAGAGATCCGACCGTATGATGCCCCCGGGCCAACGGCGCGGGGTTGAGCACGGCCGGCATCGGACCGTCGACGACACCGGACAGGCCCAGGAAATTCCACAGGAGCTGATGCCCCGAATCGGTCAGCACGCTTTCGGGATGAAACTGAACACCCACTGCCGGATGTTCGCGATGGGACATCGCCATCAACAGCCCATCCCGGGTCCGGGCCGTGACCTGCCATGCCGCCGGGAGCTCCTCGGACTCGACGATCAGCGAGTGGTACCGTGTCGCGATCAGCGGAGTCGTGATCCCGGCAAACAGTCCGCCGCTGTCCGCCCCCCCCTCATCGTGTTCGATCCGGGTCACCCGTCCATGGACCGGCAGCGGGGCCCGGACGACGCGTCCACCGGTGGCCGCCGCCAACACCTGGTGGCCCAGGCAGACGCCCATCAGGGGAATCCGGCCCAGCGCCGCACGAACCAGTTCGACCGAGATCCCGGCGTTGTCCGGACCACACGGCCCCGGAGACAGAACGATCGCTTCCGGAGACCTCCCGATCACCTCCTCGACCGACACCGCGTCATTGCGAACCACCTCGACCTCGATGCCCAGTTCTTCGAAGTATCGCGCGAGGTTGTAGACAAAGCTGTCGTAGTTGTCGATCAGCAGCAGCATCAGCATCCTCTTCAGACCAGGGCCCTGAGCATCCCTGCGGCCTTGTCCATCGTCTCGTTGAACTCCGCCACGGGATCCGATTGTGCCACGATGCCACCACCAACCGAGCACTGCACCCAGCCACGGCGGACAACGAATGTGCGGATCAGGATGCTGCTGTCCATCGTTCCATCGCAACCGACATAGAACAGGCTGCCACAGTACGGACCTCGTGCGGTTGGTTCCAGTTCGGCGATCACCTCCATCGCCCGCACCTTGGGCGCGCCAGTGATCGACCCTCCGGGAAAGACGGCTTCCAGCAAGTCCCACGCGACCAGGCCGTCTCTCAGCACTCCACGGATCTGCGACACCAGGTGCAGCACGGTCTCGTAGACCTCCACACCGCACAACAGAGGCACCGTCACCGATGACGGTCGACAGACCCGCGAAAGATCGTTGCGGAGCAGATCGACGATCATCACGTTCTCGGCATGGTCCTTCTCGCTTTCGTACAACTCTCCCTGCACCAGCACCCTTGCTTCGGGGTCGCCCGGTCGACGCCGGGTGCCCTTGATCGGTCGGGTCTCGACCAACCCGTCCCTGAGTGAAACGAATCGTTCCGGCGACGCGCTGACGATCTCCCAGTCGGCGTGAGCCATGTAGCCGGCAAACGGTGCCGGGTTCCGTTGACGCAGCCGGGCGTAAAGTTCACGGGCGGGAGCGGGTTGACGAGCCAGCAAGCGTTGCGAGAGATTGGCCTGGAAAATGTCACCGGCGTGGATGTACTCGATCACACGGGCAACCGCCTCCAGGTAGGCCTCTCGTGAGAAGTCGCTGAAGAGCCCGTCGTGACCGTCGACCGGCCAGAGAGGAGCGAGTTGTTCCGGATCGAGCGGCGCCGGTGGCGGTTCCACAGACGCCCCGACCGGTTGGTCAAAGGTCTCCAGTCGCGACAGCAACTCCCCAGCACGCTGCTCGGCTCGTTGCCGACGCGCTTGGAGATCCGTTTCGGGGAACCCCTGGGAGATGATCCAGGCGCGGCCCAGGACGTGATCCCAGGCCAGCACCCGGTCGTACACGCCCGCGGCCAAAACCGGCAGGGCAAACTCGTCGTGCGGGGACCGGGGAACCGTTTCCCAAGCCGCCCCGAGTTCATAGCCCAGCAGCCCGACCACGCCCCCCTGGAACGGGGGCAATCCGGCAACCCGGTCGGTCCGAAACGGATCGAGCAGCTCTCTCAGTCGACCAAACGGATCCACCCCCGTCGCCGGCTCGGTGTCGTCGACGAATTCCACCGGATCAGCCACCAGGAATGAGTACCGGCTGACCTCCTCGCGGTCGATCCGACTCTCCAACAGCACCACGTCCGGCAGATCCGCCACGGACTCCAGCGCCACCAACACGTCGGGAACCGAGTCGAGTTCGACGACCACGGGCACAGACAGAACATCCCCGTCCATCACTGGCCCTCTCCGACTCGCCGCCGATGCACGGCACTGGTTTCCTCGACCGTCAGCCAACCCCAGGACAGCGCCTGATCCTGGACGTATCGCTTGCCGAGGGTCAACGCGGTGTGGGCCTTGGCCAGTTCGTAGCCCAGATAGAAGGCGTGTTCGGCAGACAACTCGGTGCCGCTGGCGGCCACGACGGTGTCAAAGAGCTGGTAAGGATCGGTGTGCTGCCAGTGCCCGTCACGGTTCATCACGTGCAGGAGGCCGCTGCGGCGGTCACTGTGCTCGACGAAGATTCGAAAATTCGGATCGGTCAGGGCCTCGGCCAATTGTTCAAGTGCCTCGGCCCGCTCACCCTTTGCTGACGAATCCCGCAGCGTGACCAGGCTCGAGTCAACGTGCTTGGGCAACACGCCTCGTTCGAAGCAGTGATGCAGCAGCCGCCGGGAAAAATCGAGTTCCGCCACCGACGTGCGACACCAATTGATCACCTCCGTCGTCAACACGCTACCGACCTGCAGTTCCTCGCAAATGGCCGCCAACAGGAAGTTGACGCCGGCACTGTCAACCTCGGTCAACTCGGTCACGTTTCCGGTGCCCATCATCATCCTGGCCTCCGGCCACCGTCGACGAGCCTCGAAGTACCGTTCGAGTGAGGCGGCGAATCCCAGGCCAATCGGTTCAAGAACCGGGTCAATTCGCAGATCGACGCCGTCAGACTGGAGACGCTGAAGAACCGGCTCGAGCGAATCGAGGCCAGCCGTCATTTCGGGAATGGCAACGACGGCGGTGCCCGAATCCGCTGCCAGCGGTGAAAGCCATTCGAGGTTGGACGCATCGCAGCTGAGCACCAATTCGGCGCCGCCGGCAATCGCAGCCTCGACCTCCGTTCGGTCAAAACTGTCGATCGAAACACGCAGGCCAGCCGCGACAAGTTGACGCGTCGCCGACTCCACTCCCGGCCAGCTCTCCCCGGGCACCATCCCCAGGTCGATCACGTCGGCCCCCGATTCGGCCAGTAGCACCGCCTCGGCCATCAGTTCCGCCTCACCCAGTCGAGACGCGTGATTGATCTCGGCCAGGATCTCGATCGAATACGATTCCAGCGACACGTCGCGGCGGCTCTCTCCACCGAGGTAGCCGGGTAGGTCGTACAGGTCCTTGGGTCCCCGTTCGACGGGGACCCCGAGCGACTTTCCCAGGACCTGCAGGTCACCCTGGCACCATCCGGGCAACACGATTCGGTCGATGCCTCCGGAAAGTTCCAGTCGCCGCGCGACCAGGTCAGTGTGCAGCAACGCCGCCACGCTGACCCCCAGAACAGCCACGTCCCAGGACCAGTCGGCTCCTTCCGCCGAAACAGCCAGCACCTCGCGCAGCGGTGACTCGGCCAGGTGCCCCGTCACGAACAGGATTCGCTCGTTGGCCGACATTCGCCTCTGCACTCCTCTGGCGGACCGCATCCCCGCACACGCCGGGCGCGGCCACTCACTTCACCCAGTTTTTGGGAAATCCATCCAGTGGCGAATCCTCTCCGGGCATCCACGTGGCGATCTCCTCGATCCGCTCGGCCAACGCCGTGTCGTGGGTGGTGATCCCACCGACGCGGTGAGTCTGCAGCTTGACCTTGACCCGGGCGTAGCCGAGTTCGAGATCGGGGTGGTGCCAGGCGGCCTCCGCGGCGTAACCGATCGCCGCGGCCAACGCCAGTGTGTGAGACCAACCGGGAGTCTGGTAGCTGCGCTGCAGCCAGTTGTCCTTCGATTCCCAACCCTCCAGAGACGCGAGGGCCTCCTGGATTTCCGCTTCGCTCAATACCACGTCATCGGCCATCGTTTCTCTCCAGTCGATCAATTCAGTCAGATATTCGAATTCCAGATCTATCTCTGGGCGCCGCCGTTGGCACAGATGATCTGTCCGGTCAGATAATCGGCGTCCGGACTGACCAGGAACCTGGCCAGACGGGCTATGTCTTCGGGTTCTCCCCAGCGTCTCAGCGGTGTCTCGTCGAGGACCCGCTGCTGCCACTCGTCCGAGGCCTTTTCTCCCCAGGCAGTACGAATCCATCCGGCAGCGATGCAGTTGACTCGGACAGTGGGAGCCAGGCTCAGGGCCAGCGAACGCGTGAAGGACATCACCGCCCCCTTGGCCGCGGCGAACAACTCACCGCTGTCCCCCTCCATCCCGCGTTCGGCCTGGTCCCAACCGATGTTGAGCACCGTGCCACCGTTGGCCTCCCTCATCCGACGGCCCGCCTCTCGGGCCAGCCGGATCGTCGCCCGCACATCCACCTCCCACAATGCCGCCAGCTTCTCGTCGAATCCCCACTCCGCCTCCGGTCCGGTCAACAGATCCACTCCGGCATTGTTGACCCAGACATCAACTCGACCCAATGCCCGCCAACTGCTCTCCAGCATCGCATCGGCCCCGGCCGGGTCCGAGAAATTCGCAACGACCAGTTCGGCTTCACCGCCGGATGACCGGATCGACTCGACCAGTTCCTGGGCCGAATCGACCGACTTCCGACAATGAACAATCAGCCGGGCGCCCCCACGAGCCAGCTCGCAGGCGATGGCCCGTCCCACACCACTGGACGAACCAGTGACCACCGCAGTCATCCCATCGAGCCGGCAGAAATCTGCTGACCTGTCCTGATCGTTACCTGTCATTGCCGAAAACACCCGCCTGTTGATCCGCTTGCTCTTGCCGAAATTCCACGTACGTCTTTCATCTCGGTTCCATCCGGAATTCCCCATTCAACTCATTGACGGCTTTCCTTGCCACCTCCATAATGACGGTGTTCGGTCAGTTTGACCCGGTTCCGGGGCGTCTGTCCGACATCGGCGGCAATCGCGTGAGGCTTCCTGTCTTACGCAATCCCCCCTAGCTACAACTCCTGCAGCCCATTCGGGCCTATCGCTGTCGCCGATACTTTGAGACGTCATTTCTGATAAGTCACCCGTAATTCAGACAATTCAAGTCACCTAAACCAGCCAACTGGCAGGCTGCGTCGTTGTTGGTCCGTACGGATCGCCCAATGGCGTTGTCTCGACCAACCGGTCTCGGATGTCCGTACTCGGCCAACCAGACCGGTTTTTCAGCCAAGGGCATCTATTGGTTTTGACAACATCCCGTTGGAGATTGGGAGATCACCGAAGCTGGTCGTACCAACGGAATTTTTGGTCGATAGACCACAAGAAGAAGGATCGACAAAGTTGATTGAACAAAGTGACCGGGGCGACTCCAACCCCTCCACAACAGACGAGCAGACCGGTCAACCGGAAGGAACCGACGACAGATTCTCCGCGACGGAAACAATCCAAAAGACAGGCGAGACGATGAACACGAACCTGATGGAAGCCCCGACCCAGGGCCTGTTTCTCTCCGACGAACTCGAAAACGAATTGTTGCAGATCTTCAAGCTGCTTTCCGATGAAACGCGGCTGAGAATCCTGCTGTACCTGGGACGCGAGCAGGAGTTGCACGTCACGGCACTGTGCACACGATTGGACCAGAGCCAACCGGCGGTCAGCCACCATCTGGCCTTGTTGCGGGAGGCAAAGCTGATCGAAGCCAGGCGGGACGGCAAACACAACTTCTACTCGCTCAAGCGCGGACAGTTCCATTCCGTCATCGAGCGGCTGTTCGAGTCGATTGCTGATCCCGAAAAACCCGAGATCCGTTTCGAGGAATTCGTGCTGCTGCACGGCAACGAAAACACGGGTGGCGAGGTCTGAGTTCTCAGCGACCCGTCCATCCGGCACCGTGATACCGGATCGAACCGGAGACCGCCCTGGCCGACGCCGCGGCGGTCTCTTCAATTTGGGCTCTCGATCTGGTAAAGATTGTCTCGGTCACATCACGCGGAGTGCGTGTCGAGTCGTGTCCGCCGCGGGTCCCCACCGACGTGCGGGCGAGCAAGCAGGAATGCCCATGGACGATCGCATTGCCAAGCTGGCGCTGTCAGACGGGACCGTGTTCACCGGAAATGGGTTCGGGGCGCCCGGTGAGGTCTACGGCGAGGTCGTGTTCAACACGAGCATGACGGGGTACCAGGAAATCCTGACCGACCCGTCCTATTGCGGCCAGATCGTGACAATGACCTACCCGTTGATCGGCAACTACGGTGCCAACTCCGTCGATGTCGAAAGCGGTCGATTGGCGCTGCGAGGGTTCGTCGTTCGCGAATTGTGCCGTCACCCGAGCAACCAGCGACTGGACTGGTCGTTGGAGGAGTACCTGTCCGAGAATGGCGTGATCGGGATCGAGGGCATCGACACCCGCGCCCTGGTGCGTCGGATCCGCATCCACGGAGCGATGACCGGTGTGCTTTCGTCGACCGACACTGACGACGCGTCGCTTGTCAAGAAGGCGCAGTCGAGTCCGGAACTGGTGGGCCAGGACCTGGTCAAGGAAGTGATCCCGCAAGG
>DLVV01000159.1:20785-30710 GCA_003445035.1 Planctomycetaceae bacterium
GGTTACGAGGGTCTACACGAGTTGGCCGCCGATCCACAGGATGGCCCTCACGTGGTCGCCATCGATTACGGAATGAAATGGAATATCCCTCGCCATCTCCGCCAACTGGGCTGCCGAGTGACCGTGGTTCCGGGAACGGCGACGGCCGAAGAGGTGCTGTCGCACGAACCCGACGGGGTGTTTCTTTCCAACGGTCCCGGCGATCCGCGTCCACTGGACTACGCGATCGAGACAATTCGTGGCCTGCTGGGCCAGAAACCGATCTTCGGGATCTGCCTGGGCCACCAGTTGCTGGGCCTGGCGTTGGGAGGAGACATCTACAAGCTGAAGTTCGGTCATCGTGGGGCCAACCAACCGGTACTCAATCGCGACACCGGGCGAGTTGAGATCACCACTCAGAATCATGGATTTGCGATCGAGGCCGAGAGCCTCGGCGAGGAGATCGAGGTGACCCACGTCAATCTCAACGACCAGACGGTCGAGGGGATTCGCAGCCGTTCGCTGGGAGCCATCGGTGTGCAATACCATCCCGAAGCGTCAGCCGGGCCACACGACAGCCACTACCTCTTTGGCGATTTCCGGAAGATGTTGCTTGGCTAGGGACGTGTCGCTAGAGTATCCGCCCTCCGATTTCAGGTGAAAACCTTCGGGACGGCATTCGACCGGTTTCCGATCGGGATGGATGACGAATACTCCAACGACCAAGGGACTCCCACGATGGCGACCGAGCGTTCTCTGATTCTGTTCAAGCCCGATTGCATCCAGCGCCGCCTGTCGGGGCAGTTGCTCTGCCGGATCGAAGACAAGGGCATGAAGATCGTCGGCATGAAAATGCTGCAGGTGACGCCCGAACTGGCTCGCGAACACTACGCCGAGCACATCGAGAAACCGTTTTATCCGTTGCTCGAGGAGTTCATCACGGCGGGACCGGTGATCGCCCTGGTGGTCGAGGGTCCGGAGGCGATCGGCGTGATCCGGACCTTGTTGGGACCAACCAACGGTCGCGACGCAGCACCCGGCACGATCCGTGGTGACTACGGAGCCAGCCGGCAGATGAACCTGGTCCACGGCAGCGACGGTCCCGAGGCCGCCGCCCGCGAGATCGACATCTACTTCCGCCCCGAGGAACTCTGCGACTACACCCCCACCCTCGACGGATGGGTCTGCGCTGACGACGAGAGGTAGAGACTCCTACTCGGACGCCTTCTCGATCGCCCGCTTCAGTGCCGCGCCCATGTCGGCAGGGCTTTCGGCCACTTCGACGCCCGCCGCCTGCAAGGCGGCGATCTTGTCTGCCGCGGTGCCGCTGCCACCGGAGATGATCGCTCCGGCATGCCCCATCCGCTTGCCCGGAGGGGCCGTGGCTCCGGCGATGAAGGCCGCCACCGGCTTGGTCACGTTCGCCTCGATGTGGGCGGCCGCCTGCTCCTCGGCGTTCCCCCCGATCTCACCGATCATCAGGATCGCTTCCGTCTGGGAATCGGCCTGGAACAGATCAAGTACGTCGATGAAGTTCGTTCCGTTGACCGGATCGCCACCGATCCCCACGCAGGTCGACTGGCCGAGCCCCACGTTGCCCAACTGCCACGCCGCCTCGTAGGTCAGCGTGCCGGATCGGCTGACGAGCCCGACCGAACCCGACGAATGAATGTAGCCGGGCATGATCCCGATCTTGGCCACCCCGGGCGTGATCACCCCGGGACAGTTCGGCCCCACCAGCCGACAGTTGTCCAGGCCATCTATGTGCTGTCGTACCCGCACCATGTCGAGCACCGGCACCCCCTCGGTGATCGCGATGATCAGTGCGATCCCCGCATCGGCCGCCTCGGTGATCGCACCGGCACAAAAACGCGGCGGCACAAACACCATGGACGTGTTCGCCCCGGTCGCCTCGATCGCCTCGGCCACCGAATCGAAAACCGGGAACCCGTCGATCTCTGTCCCGCCCTTGCCGGGAGTGACTCCTCCTACCAGCGGTGTCCCGTACTCGCGACACTGCTGGCTGTGGAACAACCCGGTGCGACCGGTGATGCCCTGGCAGAGGACCTTCGTCTGTTCGT
Source organism: Planctomycetaceae bacterium (assembly GCA_003445035.1). Lineage (GTDB taxonomy): Bacteria > Planctomycetota > Planctomycetia > Planctomycetales > Planctomycetaceae > UBA8437. The sequence continues at coordinate 22,846 of DLVV01000159.1, forward strand.
TGACAAGAATGCTCATCGGTTTGCCGTTCGTTATTGTGGGTCTCTTGGACCAATAGGTTCCAGGCAGAAAATTCAGGCACTCAGTGTGGCGACAACTTTCTGGGCCGCATCGGTCAGGTCGGTGGCCGAGATGATGTCGCGATCGGACCCCTCGAGCATCTCGCGGGCCAACTCGACATTGGTCCCCTCCAGTCGCACCACCAGCGGAACGGTGATCCCGACATTCTCGTAAGCTCCCAGCAGGGCCTCGACGATCGTGTCGCACTTCATGATCCCGCCAAAGATGTTGACCAGGATCGCCTTGACGTTGGAGTCATCAAGAATGATCCGGAACGCCTCGGTCACCGCCTCGACATTGGCTCCGCCTCCCACGTCGAGAAAGTTGGCCGGTTCCCCGCCGTGCAGCTTGATCAGGTCCATTGTGCTCATGGCCAGCCCGGCCCCATTGACCAAACAGCCGATGTTCCCGTCCAGGTTGACGTAACTCAGCCCGGCCTCACCGGCTCGCACCTCGGCCGGATCCTCCTCGTCCAAATCCCGCAGGTCGTCGAACGACTCGTGCCGGAACATCGCGTTGTCATCGAAGCTGACCTTCGCGTCCAGGCACAGCAACTGTCCCCCCGCGGTGACGACCAGGGGATTCACCTCCGTCAAGCTGCAGTCGTTCTCGACGAAGAACCGGCACAACGCCGGGAACAACTCGATGGCGTTCTCCATCGCCTCCCCATCGAGCCCCAGCGACTCGCCGACCGTGCGAGCCTGGTCGGCAGTCAGTCCGTCGACGACGTCGAACGCCTCGTTGTGAATCTTTTCGGGTGTCTCGGCAGCCACCTCTTCGATCGCCACCCCTCCTTCGGTCGAGGTGATCAGCACCGGGCTGCTGGTTTCGCGATCGATCACGATCCCCAGGTACAGTTCGCGGGCGATGTCGAGCCCCTCCTCGACGAACAGGGTCTTGACCGTCTTGCCCTCCTCACCGGTCTGGATCGTGACCAGGGTGTTGCCGATCATCCTGGCGGCGTGTTCGCGGGCCTCGTCGGCCGACCGGACCAGCACCACCCCGGGCTGTTCGGGCTCTTCGGCAAACCGCCCCTTGCCCCGCCCTCCGGCGTGAATCTGTGACTTGACGACAGCCAGTTCGCCGCCCAGTTCCTCGAAGGCGGCAGCGGCCTCCTCGGCCGTGCGGGCAACGATGCCGCGAGGCACCGCCACTCCGAAGGCTTTCAACAGGTCCTTGCCCTGGTACTCGTGGATCTTCATCTCATGTCCTGCCGTAGAATCAGTCTCGGAGACGTATGGAAATCAGGCACGGAAACGCTGCATGATGTCGAGGCGACCGGTTCAAACTCGGTCAACCAGGATTGTCTGTTCCCGATCGGGGCCAACCGACACGATGTCGACCGGAGAGCCGACCAGTTCGGCGACCACGTCCAGGTAGTTCCGGGCCTCGACCGGCAAATCCTCGAGCTTGCGGATTCCGGTGAGATCCGCCTGCCACCCCGGCATCGACCTCAGCACCGGCCTGGCCCGGGCGAGTTCTTCCAATTGGGCCGGAAAATCGGTGGTTCGCTCTCCGTCGATCTCGTAGGCCTCACAGACCTGGACCTCCTCGAGCTTGCCCAGGACATCCAGCAGCATCACCGCCAGGCAATCGACACCCGAAAGTCGCGCACCGTAGCCGGTCGCCACCGAATCGAACCAGCCGCAACGTCGCGGCCGCCCGGTCACTGTTCCGTACTCGTTTCCCTCGTCACGGATATGCTGCCCGATCTCGTTGTCCAGTTCGGTGGGGAACGGTCCACCGCCGACCCGGGTCGTGTAGGCCTTGACGACCCCGATCATCCGTTCAATCGCCCGTTCGGGCACACCGCTGCCGGAGTGAATGCCGGCCCCGGAACTGTTCGACGAGGTGACGAAAGGGAAGGTGCCGTGGTCGAGATCGAGCAACGACCCCTGGGCGCCTTCAAAGAGAACACGCCGACCGGCGGCGAGAGCCTTGTGGAGATGAGAGGTGGTGTCGGTGACGAACGGTGCCAGCCGTTCCGCGTACTGGCTGTACTCGCCGTAGATCGCTTCGGCATCGAGCGGTTCAGACTCGGGATCGAGTGCCTGCAGCACACGATTCTTGTGCCCGACAACCGTCCCGACCCGGTCCCGGAGTGACTCGCCGCGGACCAAATCGCCCATGCGAATCGCGTGGGTCCGTCCCGCCTTGTCACGATAACACGTGCCGATCCCTCGCATCGTGGTTCCGATCGCATCACCACCCCGTCCCTTTTCGAGCACGGCTTCCTCGGCCGTGTGCCACGGAAACACCACGTGAGCCCGGTTACTGATCAACAGGCTTCCGTCGATGCCACCGTTGCGGCCGACAATCCCATCGAGTTCCTCGAGGAATGCCCGCGGATCGATCACCACACCGCCTGTGACGACCGACTCGACTCCGGGCCGAAGAATCCCGGCCGGCAACAGAGAGAGCTTGTAGGTCTGGCCATCGAACTGAACGGTGTGCCCGGCATTGTTGCCCCCCTGGTAGCGGACAACGATGTCGTGATCTTCGGTCAGCAGGTCGACGATCTTGCCCTTGGCCTCGTCGCCCCACTGAAGACCAATCACGGAAGTGGCAGGCACGGCGTCGTGATTCCGTCGATTCGAGTCAATTCTTGCGGCGGGAGGGGTCGCGTTGATTCGCCTGTTGTCATCGGTTGGGCCAGCGGCATTTTCGCTCGCCGGTGCACCGATTCTGATCTTGTCGACCCCGTCGGTCTGGCCTAGTGTACCCAATCACCAGCCGGTTGGGGAGCAAGGCGAGCCGCGTGAACGACCCGACAGGATTTCGCGTGCTGCTGGTCGACGACGACGAGTCGATCCTCGAGGTGATCTCCGCGGCCTTCGAGCACCACGGGTACGGGGTGCTGGAGGCCAGGGACGGATCCGAGGCGCTGGTTCGGGCCGAACGGGACGCACCCGACCTCGTGGTTCTCGACCTGGTCATGCCCCGTCGCAGTGGCTTCGCCGTGCTCGACCGGTTGCGTCAACGCCACGCCACGCACCCTCCCATCATCGTTGTCACCGCCAACACCGATCCGCGGCACGAACAGTTCGCCCACGACCACGGTGCCGACGCATTCTTCCGCAAGCCGTTCGACATCGACTCGCTGCTCCAGACCGCAGCGGACCTGTTGAAAAACGGCCGCTAGCCTCCACCGATCGCCAGCAGGAAGTGCACCTGGCTGTCGGGCTCCAGTTGTGCCAGCAGGCCCATCGCTCTGACATGGCCGTCGACGGCGACCCGCAACCCGGGTTTCAACTCCCCGTCCTCAAGCACCCGATCGGCGAAGCCGGGAAACCGCTCGTCCAGTGCCCCGATCAGCCGCCGCACACTGGTCGCCTCAACCTCCAGTTCCACCTCGCCCCCGGTCAGATCACGTGCGGGAGCGGGAATGTGGACGCGGGGCATCGGCTGGGAACCGGGGGGCTATCCGTCGCTGGCCAGCAACTCGTGCAGCATCTTTGGCGGTGACATCGGCAGGCTCCGCATCCTCACCCCGGTGGCACGGAAAATCGCATTGGCCATCGCTGCCGGCGGCGGCACGATCGGCACCTCTCCCACGCCGCGGACGCCGAAGGGATGTCCCGGATTGGGCACCTCGACGATGATCGTCTCGATGTCCGGCAGGTCGTAACAGGTGGGAATGCGATAATCGAGAAAGCTGGCGTTGTGCAACCGACCGTCATCGCCGTAGTGGTACTCCTCGTTGAGTGCCCAGCCGATGCCCTGGGCGGCCCCGCCCTGCATCTGGCCCTCGACATAACTGGGGTGGATCGCCGTGCCGACGTCCTGGACGACGGTGTAACGGAGAACCTGGACCTTGCCGGTGTCGGGATCGACCTCGACATCGGCGATGTGCGTCCCGAATGCGCCCCCATGCTTGTCGGCGTTGACCGAGCCACGGCCGACGACCGGCCCTCCGGTCTGGGTCAGCTTGCCGGAGATCTCCTGGAAACTGATCGTCTTCCCTTCGGGTCCGGTCAATGTCGCTCCGTCGCCGTACTCGACCTGTTCGGATTCAACATCCCACAGCATCGCGGCCCGCTGACGGAGCTGAGCCTGGATATCCTCCGCGGCCTTGATCGCCGCCAGTCCCGTGGCGTGGCAGGTTCGGCTGCCACCGGTCACGTCGGTGTGGCCGATGCTGTCGGTGTCCACGACCGTCGGCGTGACATCCTCGGCCGCGATCCCCAGGATCTCGGCCAACTGCATCGCCACCGACGCCCGGGTGCCGCCGATGTCGGTCGAACCTTCGATCAAAGACACCGTGCCGTCCTCGTTGACCGTCGCCGCGACCACCGAATTGCCCCCGAAGTTGAACCAGAATCCCGAGGCGATTCCGCGACCGCGGTTCGGCCCTTCCAGCGGCGACTGCCAGTGGTCGCTCAACTCGACCGCCTTGATCGTCTCCCACATCCCGACCGGCGGATAGGTCACCCCATCAACCCGTTCGTCGCCCTCCTTGACCGCGTTCTTCAGGCGAAACTCGACAGGGCAGATTCCCTGCGCCTCACAGATCTCGTCGACGATCGTCTCGGTGGCCAGCGCCACGTGGGTCGACCCCGGGGCACGGTACGCATTGGAGCGAGGCTTGTTGACACAGATGTCGTAGCCGTCGATCCGCCCGTTGGGAACGTCGTAACAGGCAAACACGCACATGCAGCCCGGATTGATCGGCGAGCCGGGAAACGCTCCGGCCTCGAACAGAAGCTCCGCCTCTCCGGCGGTGATCTTCCCCTCGGCGTCGACACCAATCTTGACCTTCATGTACGAGCCCGGCGTTGGGCCGGTCGCGTCAAAGACGTTGGACCGATCCATGTTCAGTTTCACCGGCCGGCCCGAAAGTCTCGACAGTACCGCGGCGACCGGCTGCAGGTAGACCGCGATCTTGCCACCGAAACCGCCTCCGATCTCCATCGGCACGACCTTGACCTTCGAGATCGCCACGTCGAGCAGCTCGGCCACCTGCATGCGGATCATGAAGGAGCCCTGGGTGCTGGTCCAGACGGTGATCTTGCCGTCGGGGGACCAGAACGCCGTTGCCGTGTGAGGCTCGATGTATCCCTGGTGAACCGTCTCGGTGGTGAACTCGCGTTCGATGACCAGTTCGGCGGCAGCAAAGCCGGCATCGACATCGCCCTTTTCGTAATGAAAATGCTTGGCAACGTTGGTGGGGGTGTCTCCGGTCTCTCCGGCCGGCTGCCGGTCGGTGCGAACGTCGTCGTTGAGCACCGGGGCATCGGCACCGCGGGCCTCGCGGACATCCAGCACCGGGGGCAGCACCTCGTACTCGACCTCGATCAACCGCGCCGCCTCCTCGGCGATGTGCACCGAATCGGCCGCCACCGCCGCAACGGCGTGACCGGTGTAGAGCACCTTGTCGTTGGCCAACACGTTCTGGTTGAGGTGGTACCAGTCGACCATCCCTTCGCCCAGATCCCCGGCACGGTGATCGGCCGACGGCATGTCGGCGTTGGTGCACACGGCGTGCACCCCCGGAACCTCCGCGGCTCTGGAGGTGTCGATCGAGACGATCCGTGCGTGCGCGTGAGGACTTCTGAGCACGTAGCCCTGCAGCAGCCCCGAGAGCTTGATGTCAGCCCCGTAGCGGGCCCGGCCGGTCACCTTGTCGGTGCCATCGTGTCGGATCGGCCGGGTGCCGACCACGTCATAATCGGGCAATCGGCCTTCTTCAACCAGTCGCTGGTTACCGGGCGTCCCCCCGGGAAACGGCTCAACGCGGAACTGGCGGTCTTCGACGGTCGCCATCAGTTGGTCACTCCCTCGGCCGCCTGCTGGACGGCCCTCACGATCTTGTCATAGCCGGTGCAACGGCAAAGGTTGCCGGCCAGGTGAAAGCGAATCTCGTCCTCGCTCGGCGAGGCGTTCTCTTCGAGCAGTGCCTTGGTCGACATGATGAACCCGGGCGTGCAAATGCCGCACTGCAGGGCGGCCTGTCCCAGGAAGGCGTCCTGGATCACGTGCAGCCCATCGGTCAGCGCGACTCCCTCGATCGTCTCGAGTTCTCCGCCCTCGGCCTCGACGGCCAACACCAGGCAACTGTCGACCGGACGACCGTTGAAGATCACGGTGCAGGCCCCGCAGTTGCCGTTGGAACACCCCTCCTTGGTGCCGATCAGGTCGAGGTTGTCGCGGAGCACCTCCAGCAGCGTCTGCCGCGGTGCCGCCAGGAACTCGACCGGGTTTCCGTTGATCGAGGTGGATACGATGCGTTGTTTGGCCATCGGTTCTAGTCCGTTGTGTCGATCGTCTCGTGTGAATCAAAAACGTGTCCGTCGGTGCGGTCACTGCCCGATGCGGTAACCTGTCTCTTCACCCCGCGCCCGCGCTACCGCCTCGCGAATCACCCGCTCGGTGAGCACACCGCTGATGTGCTTGCGAAATTCCACGGTCCCCCGCATGTCATCGATCGGGGTGGCCGCTTCCCGTGCCGCGGCTGCGGCTGCGGCGATCGCCTCGTCGGAAACCGGCTGTCCGGCCAGGGCCGCACCCGCCGCCTCGACATAAAGGGGTGTCGGAGCCACCGCGGCCAGGGCGATTCGGGCCGAAACAAACGACTGGCCCGATTCGTCGAGTTCCACCGCGGCACCAACTCCCACCACGGCGATGTCCATTTCGTTGCGGGGAATGAAGCGGCGGTAATGCGAGCCACCGACAGCCGGTCGAGCCGGAAAGACGATCTCGACGACCAGTTCCCCACTCTCCAGCACGTTTTGTCCGGGGCCCGTACAGAAATCCTCCGCCGCCACCTCGCGTCGTCCCCCCGGACCCGCGATCACAACCCGGGCGGCCAGGGCGATCAGCGACGGCGTCGAGTCGGCCGCGGGACCGCTGTTGCACAGGTTCCCGCCAACACTGGCCCGGCTCTGGATCTGCGTCCCGCCGATGATCCGACAACTGTCAGCCACCGCCGAGTAGGCAGCGGCGATCTGCGGATCACCGTAAATCCGGTAACACGGCACAGCCGCTCCCAGCCGGAGACCATCGTCGCCGAGTTCGAGCACGTTCAGATCGGGAATCTTCTTGACGTCGACGACCAGGTCGGGTTCAAGACGCCGCGTGCGTATGTGGTCGATCAGGTCGGTTCCGCCGGCCAGCGGCTTCGCCGCGGCGGGGTTCCCGGACAGCAACGCCACCGCGTCGTCCAGCGACATCGGGGCCTCGTATTCAAAATCACGCATCTCGTCGGTTGTCCCGTCAGAGGGTGCCGGTGAAGAACTGGATCCTGGCGAACCGAGGACCGCAGAGCGTCCACAGGGTACCGGCGAGATCGAGCCGCTTCAAGCAACAGGCCGCGAGGTCGGCTGCGGGCTAGGGCTTGACCGATGCCCTCTGCTGCCCGCCGACATTCAGCCGGATCCGCTGATTGTACGAACCCAGCTCGAGGTACTTTTCGGCGAGATTCAACCGCAGGCCGTTGAAGCTCCAGTAGTTCGACGGCGTCTCCAGAGAAGCACGAACCTGGCCCGTCCGCTTGTCGAGGGCCTGCAACTTCAGCAGGTAATAGCGGAGGTTGCCCTCTCGCAAGTACTGGCGGGAGGCCAACAGCAACAGCGGAGCGTGTTCGAGCTTGTCGAGAACGAGGTTGAGACCATCCACCTGTTTCCTCCAGCGAGGTGCTCCTCCGGCAGCGTCACGAGAGAAGGCCAGCAGGGGCCCGTTGACCCGAATCGAATGCAGGTTCACCGAGTAGAAACTGCCCTTGATCGGCCGGTTGACCGCCACGTACAGATTCTCAGAATCGTGGAAAGCGTAGATGCTGGTGGCACCCTTCAGATCGCCAGTCGCGATC
>DLVV01000170.1 GCA_003445035.1 Planctomycetaceae bacterium
TAACCGAAAATAGTATTGACGAACATGATTACCGGTATATAATAGCGGTATGAGTTATCGGAAACAGCGCATCCGTCGGTTCGTGTTCCTTCTCTCGGCAACCCTCGGGTTCTTTGCCGTAGGGGGCACTATCTCCATCGCCGGTGGATCTGTTGGTGTCGGCAACCGGGCCGCTGCCTCAGTCGTCACGTCCTCAGCCGATGGCTGCGACACCTACGACGACCTCAGACTTCAGCTGCAGTGGGTGACCCAGGCCCAGTTCGCCGGGTACTTCGCTGCCCGCGACCAGGGCTTCTACCAGGAGCGCTGTCTCAACGTGACCTTCCAGGACGCGTTCTTCGGTACGAACCCGATCGACACCCTCGTAGGCGTCGAGAACGGGCGGGTCCTCGCCGACGTCGCCGTTGCATCGGCCCCCAAGGCCCTGGCTGCCAGGCTCGACGGCACTCCCGTCCTGAACGTCGCCCAAATCTTCCAGGAGAGCGGAAACATTCAGGTCTCTTTCAAGTCCAGTGGTATCGAGACCGTCACAGACCTGGTCGGGACCCGTGTGGGTACCTGGGGTGACGGCAACGACCTGGAACTCCTGGCCGGTCTCCGACGTCACGGGTTGGACCCTGCCACAGACGTCGAGCTGGTCACCCAGAGCTTCGACGTTGGTCCGCTCCTGAGTGGCGAAATCGATTCGATGCAGTCCACCACAGGCAACGAGTACGCGCAGCTGCTCTCAACGGTCCATCCTGACACCGGCCAGCGGATCCAGCCATCAGACCTCAACGTCATCTACTGGGCCGACGAAGAGGTCGACATGCTCGCAGACGGCCTGTGGGTGGACGAGCGGAGGTTCATGGAACCCGGCTTCGCCGACAAGGTCCAACGCTTCGTGACGGCTTCCCTCGAGGGTTGGTTGTTCTGCCGTGAGGACGCCGAAGCCTGCCTCAACTCCGTCATGGAGGCAGGGCCCCTTCTCGGACACTCGCACCAGTCATGGCAGCTCATCGAGACCTTGAAGCTGATCTGGCCCAGCGAGTCCGGGATCGGCATCGCTCCCAAATCCAGTTGGCTTCGCAGCGGCCTCATCTTGGCCAGTGACCCCGATGTGGACCTCGGATTCGGGGAGCGCTCGCCCAGCATGGATGCCATCACCGGGGCCTGGACCGACGACTTCGTCAAGGCGGCCCATGCAGAGCTCCATCCAAGCTGGGTCGACCTCACCGGTCACCGCTCGCACTACACCCACGGTGAACTCAACCTCACTGGCGACTAGGCCAGATCCCAGTCGATCGTCTGCAGACCCAACGCGGCAAGTTCCGTGATGGCGCTGGAAAACACTTACGACCTGAAGTCCGACAGGTACCTACAGGGAACTGCTTGAGACTGCCGGCATGGTGGTAGGGCACACAGGCTTGGACGTTGACGGTCCTGACCAGACTGCCAACTAGCGTTTCTTTAGAGCTTCTGGCCGTGTAACAGCGCGCCAGTAGGATCTTCCCATGGGTCAGAGAATGGCTGGTTCCCCTAACCAGGTTCAGGTGGCGGCCGACGAGCAGCCCACCGAAAAGCGTTCGGTGTATGCCCTGGCGGTGGCCTCAGCGGCCTCCCATGACCTTGTCGGCGACATCTCGGCTGCCCGAATGGCTATCAGCTTGGCGTCGTCGGCTGAAGTTGATACCGATAAGAGTGTGGCGCTGCTCGCCGACGCAGGCGACCTGCTGGAAGTCGCCCAGGAGCAGGCTCGAGCCACCTTCAACCTATTAGCCGCCTCGGTCGGTGATCCGGCGGCCACCAAGGTGCACCGCGTCGGTGAGTCGCTTGCCGACGCTGGCATAGAAGTTCACCTTCCGAATGAAAGCGACGCGTGGACGTCCATGAACCCCCTGGCCCTCACCTCGGCGTTCAAGTCCGTCAGAACGGTGCTTCGCCTGCCCGATGGCTGTCCGGCGTCGGTGTCGTCTCAGCGGGACATGTGGCGCATCACCATCGAGGTCCCGGCCGACGCAAAGGGCGGACGCCTCCTCAACTCGGTGTGCGAGCTGGCCAGCGCCGCGGGCGGGCAGTGGGGTGTCCAAGGGCCGGTGTTCATAGCCGAGGTTCCGCGGTGTGACCCGCCGGAGACGCCGTGATGGTGAAAACCCCTCAAACCAGGGGGTTCCAACCACACGTTCGAAGGCGAGGTTTACGGCCATGACAGTTTCTGTGGTCATCGCAGATGACGATCCCCAGATCCGCGACATGTGGGCCGACTGGCTGGAACTGCTTCGGGGGATCGAAGTGGTAGGTCGGGCATCCAACGGCGAGGAGGCGATCGAACGCATCCTCGAGTTGAAGCCGACGTTTGCCATGATCGACCGCTCAATGCCGCCCGGCGACGGTATAACGGCGATCCGCTCTGTGCGGGCCGGCGGCTATACCGGCCCATGCATCGTCGTATCAGGTGAGGACGGTGAGGGCGCCGATGAAAGTGATCTCGCTGACGTCCACTACGTGTCCAAGGCGTCAGGCCCCAGTGCGCTGGCGACTTTCCTAGATGGGATGGGCTGGTGAACTCCGGAAAGGACACCTTGTCAGAGACTTTCGTGAGGACCGAGGACCTGACCGAAGAACAGGAAGCCGCTGTCGAGTCGGCAAACGAATCAGCACCCGATCCCCATGTAGGCCCGGCCAATAGTGAGCTGCGTGCCGGAGACCACAACGCCCGGTACCTGTACGAAACTGCCCTGGGGGCATTACCGACTGGGGTGATCCACCTGTGCGCCGACGGGGCGTTCCTGGGCGCCACGTCGGCGATGGAACGCATGCTGGGCCATCCTCCCGGCTGGGAACCACCCGAGGGCGGTCTATTGGAGTTGGTACACCCAGACGACCAGGAGGTCGGCATTGCAGCGTTGGCCCGCCTGGCTGGGGACCCTGCTCTCGAACCGTGGGATTCAACGACGGACTCGGTGGACCTGCGGGTGCGAAACGCCGACGGCGACTACCGGTGGCTCGAAGCGCGCGGAACGGACCTGCGACAGGACTCGCAGATAGCTGGTTATCTCGTGTCGTTCACGGATGTGACGTCTCGTGTGGAGGCCACTCAGTACCGCAGCCAGTTTTTTCGCACTGCCGCCCACGAGTTGCGAGCTCCGGTCGCCACGATGCTGGGGCGGCTCGACATCCTTGAGGCGACATTAGAGAAGGTCAAGGCAGACCTTCCGACGACGGTTCCAGCGACCGTTGAGCACCTTCGCTCATCGGCTCTGCGTATGCAGCGCCTGGTCGGCGACCTTATGGACTCGGCCCGGATGGATTCTGGCGAGTTCAACCTGGTGCGTCATGAGAACGTCGACCTAGCTGCCTTGATCACCAAAGAAATAGCTGACCTGGCCGTCGAAGCAGGCGAGCGCAATGTCACAATCACTAAGCGTGTTACTCCTGGCCCGAAGGTGACTGTCGACTCGGTCCGGATCGGTCAGGTCATAGCGAACTTGCTGTCCAACGCATGTCGTTACGGCAGGAACGGTGGGGCGGTGATGGTGACAGCTGATCCGACGAGAGACGGCTGGTGTATCCGCTTTGTAGACACAGGTATCGGCATGGACGCTGAAACTGTGGCCCGGCTGGGTGAGCCACTGTTTCGCGCGGAAAGAGCTAAGGAGCACGCGGTCGGTACTGGTCTCGGTTTCGCTGTGACGAAGGGGATTGTCGAAGCGCACGGTGGAACGC
>DLVV01000032.1:0-16208 GCA_003445035.1 Planctomycetaceae bacterium
CCAGTTCTCCCAGCAGTGCCTGGTCGCCAGGCGGCTGATCGAAGCCGGCGTTCCCTTCGTCAAGGTCGCCCGGGCGTGGTGGGACAGCCACGGCCAGAACTTCGAAACGCACCAGGAGCTGTGTGCCGATCTTGATCACTCGATGTCGGTCCTGCTCGACGATCTCGAGGAACGCGGGCTGCTGGAGAAGACCCTGGTGATCACCCTGGCCGAGTTCGGCCGAACTCCGAAGATCAACCCCAGCCTCGGACGCGATCATTTCGCCAACGCCTGGAGCACCAGCCTCTCGGGCTGCGGCATCAAGGGCGGGTCGGTCTACGGCAAGACCGACGCCGACGGCCAGACCGTGGCCGAGGGCAAGATCGGGGCCGGGCAGTTGTTCGCCACCATCTTCAAGGCACTGGGCATCGACCACGAGAAGGAATATTTCATCGGCGCCCGTCCCCTGCCGATTTCCGATTTTGGAGCGCAGCCGATCGACGAGGTTCTCGCCTGAGACCGGGTCGATCCACGACACGCGACACTCCTCCAACCGAAAGCCGTCTGACATGGCCGCCGATCCCAAGCAGCTGAAACTCGCCAAGAACGTCGGGTCCAAGGGCATCGCCTTTGGCATTGACCGGGTTCCCGAGTCCGACCGGATCTACTACGGCAGTTCCGACTTCAAGGTTTACGAGTACGACTTCGGTGCCGAAAAGCCCGAGTCGAAGGTGTTCGAAGGCGAGGGACATCGCAGTTACGTGACCACGGTGGCCCTGGCCGGCAAGACGGTCGTCAGCGGCAGCTACGACCGCCGGCTGGTGTGGTGGGACGCCGAGACCCGCAAGCAGATCCGGATCGTCGCCGATGCTCACAAGAAACGGATCCGCCGTGTGGCCGCCAGTCCGGATGGCAAGCTGGTTGCCAGCGTGTCGGACGATATGGACGTCAAGGTCTGGGATGTGGCCACCGGCAAGCTGAAGGCGACGCTCAAAGAGCACAAGCCGATGACGCCGAACAACTACCCCTCGATGCTCTACGCCGTCTCCTTCTCGTATGACGGCAAGTGGCTGGCGACCGCCGACAAGGTGGGTCACATTGTGGTGTGGGACGTGGCGACCGGCAAGAAGCTGAAGACGCTCGAGTCCCCGGTGATGTACACCTGGGATCCTCGCCAGCGACGGCACTCGATCGGCGGTATCCGCAGTGTCTCGTTCAGCCACGACGGCAAGCTGCTGGCCGTCGGCGGCATCGGCAAGATCGGCAACATCGATCACCTGGGCGGTCCCTCGCGGATCGAGGTCTTCGAGTGGCAGGCCGGCAAGAAGCTGCACCAGCTCGAGGACGGCAAGTTCAAGGGCCTGGTCGAGCAGATCGTGTTTTCGCCTGACGGCGCGTGGTTCATCGTTGCCGGCGGAGATCACAACGGCTTCATCTCGGTTTACGACACCAAGAGCGGGAAGCTGATCAAGCAGGAGAAGGCTCCCATGCACGTGCACCAGTTCGTTGTCAACGAGCCGCACGACACGGTCTACGCCGTCGGACATCACCGGCTGGTGACCTGGGAACTGAAGGCTCCGAAGCCCAAGCCCGAGAAGAAGAAGCCCGAAGACAAGAAGCCGGCGGCAAAGAAGAAGGGCTGAGGGTTGGCTTGCGGGCGGCCGCCGCGGCCGGTTGGCTCCTAGAGCGTGCCCAGCCGTACCCAGCGGGTGTGGGTGATACCGCCGCTGGTGCACCAGAAGTAGGTCAGCAGGGTGCCGGTGTCGGGTTCGAAGTGTCCGCAGGGCTTGCCGAACCCGATCAGCAGGTGTTCCTCGAAGAAGGCGTCGGTCTTGGTGTCTCCCAGCTGCGCCTCGGCCCCCGCGTCGAACACGACCACCTGGTTGTCGAGGTCGAACGTTTCGAGGTCTTCGCTGACCGCGACGTGGATCCCGTGTGGGTCGTGGCGGTGGTTGTAGATGGCGGCCACGCGGCCGTCGGGCAGGGCGATGGGGCTGCAGACCTGTCCACGGAGGTTGGTCGGTCGCGGTTCTGACCAGGTCCGCCCGCCATCCTCCGACACGCTCCAGTGATTGTTCAGGTCGTCCTTGGTCCCGTGGAGGTGAGTCCAGAACATCGCGTAGATCCGGCCGTCGGGCAGCACGCACTCCATCATGTCCCAGTAAAGCAGCCGGCCGCTGGTGTCGTCGGCGACCACGGTCAAGTCGCCCCAGGTCCGGCCCTGGTCTTCCGACACGACAAAGGCGGCCTTCTGGTCGGGTGGCCCGTCGTAGCCGGTTGGCTTCCAGGTTTCGATGAAGTACAGCCAGCGGTTCTCGGCCAGCTGCAGGAATCGCCCCGCCCCGTTGGCGGTGTATTTCTCGGGTGGCAGGGCGTCGATGGTCAACAGCTGCGCGTCACTCCAGGTCTGCCCCTTGTCCTCCGACCAGTACAGCAGCAGGTCGGGCCGCTCGAGGGCTTCGGTCTCGAAGTCGAAGAGGTTCTTCCCCTCGTTGTGAAACCGGCAGGTGGTCATCAGCAGCCGCCCGTCGGGCAGTTCGGCGATTTCGGGCCCGCGATAGGCGAACCCGACGTCAGTCTCGGTGCGAAACGTGCCGTGGCTGTTCCAGGTGTGGCCCTGGTCGGACGAGTCGAGCACCTCGATGTCATTGTCCGGGCTGGCCAGGGCGGTCCCGACGTGTTGGCAGGCCAGCCACTCGCCGCTGGACAGCGGCGTGATCACCGGCATGAAGGCTGCCCGGTTGGGATCCCTTGAGATGACGTCCTGTTCGAGGATCTGCAGCATTGGGTGGCTCCTGGGGCCGATTTTGCGACCCTTTCGGGGGACTTCATGCAGTCAAAGGAGGTCGACTTGTCTGGAGACTCCAGAAACTGAATTGAGGCGGGGCGTTGCTCGGTGAGAATGTTGACGGTGTTGTTGCTGGTGCTGTCGCCGGCGTATCCCACTCTACAATCGCACGACCTCGCCGGTGGTTGCGGACCGCTCGGCGGCCAGGCAGGCCTCGACGGCGGCCAGCGATTCCTCGGGCGTGATCACGTCGGGTTTCCGTCCCTCCTGGACGCAGGTGGCGAAGTAGGCCAGTTCGTCGACGAGTGCTCCCCGCAGTCTCCCGAAGTGGGTTGGCCAGTAGGTCGTATCGGGCGATCGCCAGCCATCGGCGTCAACGATCGAGAAGTTGGGGTGAGTTTCCTGGACGTGGATTGATCCCTCGGTGCCGATGATCTCCAGCCGTTCGTCGATCTGGAACGGCGTGTGGTCGGGCAGGCACCAGACGTTCTCGAGTACACCGATGGCACCCGAGGCGAATCGAAACATGGTCCAGCCGAGGTCGGGGTGGGGCTTGTTCCGCCACGAGAGCGACTGGGCGTAGGCCGAGACGACCTGCTCCCCGGAGTACCACAGCATCAGGTCGGTGTCGTGGACGCCGTCGCCGATGATCGGCCCGATCTTTTCGAGAATCTCGGTGGTGACCGCTGCGGGGATGTTTCTGCGAGCGTACATCGAGATGATCCGTCCGATCTTTCCCTCGTCGATTTCCTGCTTCGCCGCAGCGTAACGGGGATTGAAGCGGCAGATGTGTCCGACCATGAAGGCCCGATCGCTGGCACCGGCAGCAGCAACGATGGCCCGGCAGTCCTCGGTGGTGGAGGCCATCGGTTTTTCCAGGAAGACGTGTTTCCCAGCCGCCAGCGCCGCCAGGGCGGGCTCGGTGTGCTGGTCCCACATGGTGACGATGCTGACGGCGTCGATGTCGGGATCGGCCAGCAACTGGTTGTAGTCGGTGTGGGCGGATGGCACCTCAAACGTGGCAGCGACCTCGGCCAGTCGCGACTCGGTCCGCGTGCAGACGGCGGCCAGTTCGACCTGCGGAATGGCTGCCAGGGCCTCGCAGTGCTTGACGCCGAACCAGCCCAACCCGATCACACCCATCCGCACGCGATTCATCCGTCGGTCTCCTGGTAGCGTCGTCTTGCGATGTTGTCCGAATCCGTACCCGAAGGGCTAACCCTTCAATTGCCACCTCGCCTGCCTGAGCACGGCCAACGACGAGCCCTTCATCTTCTCGTACCAGGCGGTGACCAGGTGGCCGTTGTCGAGCTGGACCGTCGAGGGGTATCCCAGGTCGCCGCCGGCGCCATCCACCGAGAGCCCGATGGGTTCCGACCAGGTCTTGCCGGCGTCGTCGCTGAGCCGCACCTGGTTGCCGAACGGCTTGCGACGGTGTCCGTAACTCATCAGCAGTCGGCCGTCGGCCAGCTTCAGCAGGTGCGAGGGCAGACCCCAGACGCCGATCTCGTGGGGCGTGGTCCAGGTCCGACCGCCGTCGGTTGACTCGCTCTGCAGCGTCTCGCCGGCACTCTTGGGGTTGTGGTTGCGGATATGAGCGATCAGGCGGCCGGGAGCGGCCTCGACGGCATGCAATTCGTGGTACTGGCGGTGATCGTCCCCCGGCCGGGTGGGGATGGTGCCCAGCCACTTCCAGGTGACGCCGTCGTCGGTGGAAACCGAAGCTCCGATACGGTTCTTGTCGTTGTAGAGTTCCTTGCCGGCGTAGAGCAGTCGTCCGTCCGAGAGTGCGACGGGTCCATGGGGACTGTTGACTCCACAGCGGGAGGGGGGTGACCAGGTCTGGCCTCCGTCGGCCGAGCGGATGATCCATTCGCCGAGCATCTTCTTCCGCGTGGATTCGGGCACGCGATCGCGGGCCGCCTTCCAGCGAGCGATCTGTTGCTTGTCGGCCCTGGCGAAGTACCTGGGTTGTTCGAAGGACAGCGACGTGAACGTGGTGACCAGCAGCGAGCCCCTGGGGGTTTCGACAACCCCGGCGTCGCGGTCGTCGATGGCGGTGTCGACCAGGGTCTGTGGCCAGGTCCAGTGAACGCCGCCGTCATCGCTGCGCATCAGTTCGACGCGCCCGAACGGGCAGACGTGCGATTCACGGCCACCCGAGCAGACCAGCAGCAGCTGGCCGTTCCTGCGGCGGGCCAACGTGGGCCAGCCGTGATAGCGATGAGCCAGGTGGCTGATCACGCTGGTATCGTGGACCCGGAATTCCGGAGCCTGGGTCCGTGGTTGACCGGCCAGGAGACTTGTCGAGAGCCCTCCGGCGAGACCGGCAGCGGTTGTGCGAAGCATCGAGCGTCTTGAGTGTTCGGCCATGGTGGTGCCCATGAGAGGGGTGTGTCACATCGCTCGTCGTCGTCGGCGACCGGCGACGAAGCTGTCGATGATCATGTTGCCCAGGTCGTCCGCGTTGCAGTAGGCGGCGACGCCACCCGAGACGCGGGCCATTTGTTCGACGAAGTTGACCAGGTCGAGGTAGAAGTAGTCTTCGATCAGGGCGAAGCTGGCCAGGTGGATGCCCTCGTTGGAACACCGCCGGACTTCCTGGAGCGTGATCCGGGCAGTTTTTTCCGCAGGTGGATAGATCAGCACCACCTCGCGGCCCTCGACATGGGCAGTCGGTTCGCCATCGGTGATCGTGATGATCTGCTTGTTCTGAGCCGGTTGCCGACGGAGTATGCGGCGTGCGAACTGGAGTCCGGCCTGGATGTTGGTGAAGTGCTCGGGCACGAAGGATGGGGGATTGTCGAGTGGAATCCTGAGGTGGACCCGGGGGTCGAAGATGCTGACGGGCTTGGGAGCCGAGTAGAGGAGTTCACGTTCGGAAAGCGGTGTGGCGTAGGTGTAGAAGCCCACCACCTGCAGGAAGTCCCCGCGGTAGCGATCTCGGACCAGCGAGTTCATCGCCAGGGCAACTTTCTTGGCCTGTCCGAACTTGCCGAAGCGGGACATGCTTCCGGACATGTCCAGCAGCACCACGGTGGCACACGCGGCCTGGTACTCGGTGTCGTAGACTTCGAGGTCGTCGTTGGTGATCCCGACGGGGGTCCCACCACCCTGCCGGGCCAGGGCATTTCGAAGCGTGCCGTGGAGGTCGAGGTTCGAAACGGGGTCGCCGTACTCGTAGGGACGGGATTCTTCGTGCTTGGTTTCGCCGGGTCCCCGGTTCGCCGTGTCGTGTTTGCCCAGTTGTCCCTTTTCGCCCAGCAGAAACAGTTCCTCGAGCGCCTTGTTCTCGACCCGTCGCACTCCCCGCGGCGTGATATGAAACCGGCCCTCCTCGTCCTTCTCGACCAGTCCCCGCTTGATGAGCATCTCGATCACCTCCGGATGCTCCTCTTCCCAGTCCTCGAGGTTGGGCAGCAGGTGTTCTCCGTAGTCGAGCAGGTGCTCACCGATCTGGTCGAAGATCCTGTCGGCCGACTGCGGTGTGAATTCCTGGGATCCGTCCCACTTGGAGTATTCGAAGCTGGTCATGTCAGTTCGGACTCCGTCAGTGCCCCAAGCGTGGCTCCGATCAGTTCACCGAGCCCGGTGCCGGTGACGGCCGAAATTCTTCGGACGGGGACCTCGAGCGCCTCGTCGAGTCGCGAGGCGGCCGTGTCGGCGGTTGGCAGTTCGCACTTGGTGATGACGACCAGTTCAGGCCGAAGGGCCAGTTCGGGGTTGTAGAGCCTGAGCTCGTCACGAATCGACAGGTAATTCTCGAGCGGGTCGGTCTGATCCATTGGCTCGGGTTCGACCAGGTGGACCAGCACCCGTGTCCGTTCGACGTGCCTGAGGAACTCGTGTCCCAGTCCCACGCCCTGGTGGGCGCCTTCGATCAGCCCGGGGATGTCGGCGACGACGAACTGGTTGTCGATGTCGACGCGGACGAGTCCGAGATTGGGGTACTTGGTCGTGAACGGGTAGTTGGCGATTTCGGGATTGGCCCGTGAGAGACGGCTCAGCAGTGTCGACTTTCCCGCATTCGGCTTGCCGATCAGGCCGACGTCGGCGATCAGTTTCAGTTCGAGCAGGACCCGGCGTTCCTCGCCCACGCCACCGTCCTCGAATTCCCGGGGCGCTCGATTGGTGGCTGTGGCGAATCTCTTGTTCCCCTGTCCCCCCTTGCCCCCCCTGGCCACGATGACCTGTTCGCCCGGCTCGACGAGATCCTTGAGCAGATGTCCGCGTCTGGCGTCTCGAACCAGGGTCCCCGGCGGGACGTTGATGATGGCGTCCTCTCCCGAGCGTCCGGTTTTGAGTTGTCCCTGCCCGTGCTGACCGCGTTCGGCTCGCCAGTGGTGGTGGCCGGACAGAGCCGCCAGGCTGCCGATGTTCTCCTCGGCCCGGATGATCACGTGACCGCCGCGGCCACCGTCGCCTCCGTTAGGCCCACCCCGTGGAATGTGGGCCTCTCGCCGGAAGCTCATGGAGCCGTTTCCGCCGTCGCCGGCCAGGCAGTGGATCGTGACGCGGTCGAGGAACATGCGGAGAGATCTCGAGAGGAGGAGCCCCCATGATAGCACGAGCCAACCCGGGGGACCGTCATGGGCCACCGGGTGTGGTTGGTTCACTGGTCGCCGGTGGTCGCCCGACGGCGCCGCCGCCAGGCTCCGGAGAGTCCGGCAACGATGATCACCATCGAGGCCAGCAGGCACAATGCGGCGAACCAGTCGCCGGTGCGGACGTAGAGACTCTGCCGTGAGTCGAGGGGGACGACGTCGACCAGCACGGCGTTGAGTTGCCTCCGCCAGCGGCCGGTCATCGGGTTACGGTGTCCGGTGCGGCGCAACTGTTCGATGCTCTTTTTTCGCTCCTCCCGCTCCACGTCACTCAGCGACGGATCTCTCGCGGCCGTTTCCAGTGCGATTTCCGCATCACCGTCGATGAAGATCGTCGGTGTCCGGATCACTCCGTCGCCATCGATGATCGCCGAGATTCCCGTGTTGACCGCTCGGACCATCGGCGTGCGGCATTCGACCGATCGGAACACGGCGGTGACCAGGTGCTGATCGAGTTCACTGGATCCGTGGAACCAGCCGTCGTTGGTCAGGTTGACCAGCACATCCGGAGCCCGTTTCTGTTGCCTGGCTCCGGCAACAACTCCGCGGACCAGGTGTGGCACGGTGTCCTCGAAACAGATCAATGGGGCGAAGTGCCAATCGCCGTGCTGGAACACGGTCGCGGAGTTGCCGGCAGAAATGCCGAAATCGGAAGGGAAGGGGGTGAGGTGGTGGAGCCAGGGCAGCGTGTCGGCGAACGGGATGTATTCTCCGAAGGGAACGCGGTGGAGCTTGTCGTAGTCGGCGGCCAGGCCGTTGCCGGGTTGGACCAGGACAGCCGAGTTGAAAACGCGGAGTTGCTCGCGGTCGGCCTGGAACCGTTCGAGCCCCACGATGAGACCGGCTCCCGATTCGGCGGCGAGGTCTCCAAGCAGGTCGCGGACGTCGGTCTTGCTCCACTCGCCGGGAGGAATCTTCGGCGCGACCTCCCTGAGTTGTTCATCGTCGAGCCCCTCGGCGGCCTCCAGCAGCGGATAGCGGAACATCGTCTCGGGCCACACGATCACGTCGGGCTGTTCCTGCACGGCCAGCCCCGTCAGCCTGCGGTGGACCCGGTAGATGTTGGCGAACGCTTCGGGGTCGTGCTTCAACGACGAGGTGAAGTTGCCCTGCACCAGGGCGACGCGCGGTCCCGAGGTGAACCTGGCCTGGCCACGTCTCAGGGTCCCGTATCCCAGCGCCAGCCCGATCAACACGATGGCGGCGACGATCGTTGCTGCCGGTTGCCGCCGCGATCCGGATGTCGTGGGGTTCACCTCGTCGGCAGGCCACCATCCGCAGCGGGACAGCCAGCCTGCGGGAAGGGCCACGGCGAGAGCGGTCGCGGCGAGTGCGACCAGGAAACTGACGCCGTAGGCACCGACCAGGTCACTGACCTGGATCAGCTCGACAAAACGGTATTGCGTGTGCCCCAGGAAGTACCACGCCAGGCCGGTCATGACGTGGGCCCGCGCGTACTCGGTGGCGACCCAGCCCAGCGGGACAGCCACTCCGATCGGGACTCCGAAACGGTGGACCGCGGTTCGGGCGACGGCGACCAGCAGCGGCGCGTAGACGGAAAGATAGACCGACAGGGAGAGCCAGGCGGGGATCATCCAGGTGTCGCCGAGCCGCATCCATTGCAGCGATGCGGCGGTGCCCACCAGGGTGGTCAGGTAAAGCGGGAGGTAGAGTCGAGGGGGGGGGACACGGAGCCGGACGAGCACGACGAGCGGGACGGGAGCGATCCATCCGAGGACGCCCCAATCGAAGGGAAAGAACGCGGCCCAGGTGAGCAGCGCCGAGGCAGCTCCGGCCGTCCAGGCGGCCCGTGGGGTCAGGCCGGGCGTCGTGGTGGGCTCGGTTGTGGACATCGAGCCGGTCCTTCCATGGAGCCCGGGCGGTGGGGATGTGGTCTGATCGTGTTGGACTCAGCAGCGTCCGGCCCACGGGAACACTTCAACCCACTGGTCGGCCTGGTAGGCCCGGTCCCCTGCGGGGAAGTGGATCATGGCGTTGGCATCGGCGGTGCTGCGGAGGTCCGAGGATCCGTGCCAGTCGACGGGGGCGACACGTGGTCCGTCGGGGTGGTCATCGAGTTGGCTGGGAAAGTAAGTCGGCCGGTCCCCGCGAAACTCGAAATCAACGGCCAGGCGAGCGGCCGAGGGGGTGGGTGGTGCGGGGGCGAGTCCGGCGAGTCTTCGAAGCGCGGTGCGAACGAACAACTCGAAGCAGACCATACTACTGACCGGATTGCCCGGCAAGCCGAATACGATGGCGTGCTCGGAGGTGCCGAACCACACCGGTTTGCCCGGTTTGACCTTCACCTTGTGGAACACTTCGGCGACGCCGGCGGCTTCGAGTTGTGCCGGTACGAGATCGAGTCGGCCGGCAGAGACGCCTCCGGAGAGCAGCAGGACGTCGCAGTCGAGTCCCGCGGCGATGTGTTGCGAGAGGTCTTCGGGGGTGTCGCGGGCGATGCCCAGTTCGACGGCCTCGCCGCCACAGGCCCGGACCTGTGCGGCGAGCATGGTCTCGTTCGAGTTGCGGATCTGCCCGGCACCGGGCTGTTGATCGATGGCGACCAGTTCGTCTCCGGTGGCGAGCACTCCGACCCGCACCCGCCGATGAACGGTGAGAGAGTGTTGTCCGAGTTCGGCAAGCAACCCAAGTTCCTGGGGCCTGAGCTGGCGTCCGGCCGGCATCACGGTATCACCCCGTCGCATTGCGGTCGCTCGCCGGATCATGTCCTGGCCGACGGTGACCGGTTGGGTGTCGATCGAGACGACCACCTGCTGTCCGTCGTTTTCGGTCTGCGTGTCCTCGACTCTCACCACCGCGTCGGCACCATCGGGCATCGGGGCCCCGGTCATGATCTGGATCGCCTGCCCGGAGGCGACCGTTTTGCCGGCGACCTGTCCGGCGGTCACCTCTTCGATGACCGTCAGTCGTGCCGTCCCGTCGGCGACATCGTCGGCCCGTACGGCGAAGCCGTCCATCAGGGCCTTGTCGAAGGGGGGCGAGTCGATGTCGCTGTCGATTGTCTGGGCGAGGACACGACCGAGAGCCTCGGCCAGCGGAACCGACTCGGTCGGTCCGGGTTGCACGTGCGATTCGATGGCGGCCAGGGCCTGGTCGACGGTGAGCATGGGACGTCTAGTCGGCGTCGGGAGGGCGGAGTTCCAGGAAGTTTTTCAGCAGCGTCGTGCCGTGGCCGGTCAGGTAACTCTCGGGATGAAACTGCACGCCCCACACGGGCCACTGCCGGTGTCGAAATCCCATCAACTCGGCCGGGTGGTCGGGGTCCTCCGACCAGGCACACGCCTGGAGATCTTCACCGAGGGAGTTCTCGGGGACGATCAGGCTGTGGTACCGTGTGGCTTCGAAGGGGCTGGGCAGTCCGGCGAAGAGCCCGTCCTGGGTGTGCCGGACATTCGAAACCTTGCCGTGCATCAGTCTCTCGGCCCGGACCACCTCCGCTCCCAGTGCCTCGGCAATCGACTGGTGCCCGAGACAGACGCCCAGGAGCGGGACCCGGGGGCCGAATCGCAGGACGACCTCCTTGCTGATCCCGGCCTCGGCCGGGGTGCAGGGACCGGGCGAGATGATGATCCGTTCGGGGGCCAGGGCCTCGATTTCGTCGAGAGCGACCTGGTCGTTCCGCGCGACCTGGATCTGGA
Source organism: Planctomycetaceae bacterium (assembly GCA_003445035.1). Lineage (GTDB taxonomy): Bacteria > Planctomycetota > Planctomycetia > Planctomycetales > Planctomycetaceae > UBA8437. The sequence continues at coordinate 11,031 of DLVV01000032.1, forward strand.
GCCCCGGGTCGATTTCCCCGAGGCGCTGGACCAGGTTGTAGGTGAACGAATCGTAGTTGTCGAGAACGAAGATCATGGCGAGAGATCCACTCTAACAGCGCCCCGCGACGGCGGGAACTTGCGACGCTTTGCCGGGAAGCCGCTACTTCTTCCCCAGGTCCCGCTGCATCTGGAAGAACTCGCTGAGGATCGTGCTGCATTCGTGTTCGAGCACGCCGCCGATGACGATCGACCGGTGATTGAGCCGCTCGTCGTTGGGAATGCGGTACAGCGACTGGCATCCTCCGGCCTTGGGATCGGTGGCTCCGAAGATCACCGTCGGCAGGCGTGCCTGGACGATGGCTCCCGCGCACATCGGGCAGGGTTCGAGCGTGACATAGAGCGTGCAGTCGGCCAGTCGCCAATCGCCGAGGGCTTCGGCCGCCTGTGTGATCGCGATCATCTCGGCGTGGGCCGTTGGGTCGTTGAGCATCTCCCGCTGGTTGTACGCCTCGGCGATCACCTTGTCCTGGTGAACCACCACCGCACCCACCGGCACCTCGTCTTTTTCGAACGCGGCCCGGGCCTGGGCGAGAGCCAGTCTCATCCAGTAATCGTGTGGCTGCAGCATGTTGCCGTGAAAATCAGTGGACATGGAATTGGTGGCCGGGATGCGGGGTGAGTGGAGATCAGGGGCGAGGTGGCTGTTGAGGTGGAGTGGCGGCGGGAGCCACAACCAGCGTGCCGGTGGTCTTGATTTTCGTGTGATCGCTGGAGACATCGACCAGCACGTTGTCTCCGAAGAGCACATGATGGCTGGGCTGGCCGTTGAGTGCGACCGCCTTGGGCCGAACGCTCGAGAAGAGGTTGCCGCTGACGGTGACGTCGCGGGTGCCTTCCAGGGTCAGCCCCGCGGCAGCCTCGTCGTTCTTCCTCCGCTTGATGCCGCCCTCGCCGATGTAACTGTTGGAGAAGTTGTTGCCGGTGACGGTGATCCGTCCGCTGCCCGGCCCGATCCGCACTGCGTGCGTCTTCATGATGGTCAGCGTGTTGGCGCTGACCGTGCACCCGTGAGCGTCGCGGAGATCGACACCGCCACCGTTGTGGGCAATGACGTTGGCCGAGATCGTGTTGCCGTAGCAGTCCCGATCAAGGATCACCGCGAACCCCTGGCACTCTTCGATCATGTTTCCGGAGACGACTGAGCCGTAGGTGTTCTCGATGATCACTCCGTGTCGGAGGTGATCGTCCAGGCAGTTGCCGGTCAGGCAGAGATTGAAGCCGTCGGTGCAGCTCAACGCATCGTTGTTCTCTTCGAACTGGTTGCTGGAAACGACGATGTCGTGGCAGCCGATCAGGTTGAGTCCTATCTGCTTGTTGTAGGTGATCAGGCTGTCGCTGATGCGGGGGTCCTCGTAACAGTGATCCAGCCTCAGCCCGTCACCACCGTGCTCGCTGACGGTCAGACCCTGGACAAACAGCTCGTTGATCCAGACAGCCACCACGCCGTGGCCGCTCTTGGCCGTTCCGGTCAACCGGAAGTCGGCCAGACGCACCCGCCACAGCCGGTCGGCACTCTTGACCTTTTCGCCGTCGGGATGCTGAACGATCAGGGCCGGTTCACCCTGGACGTTGGCGTTGTGGATGTGAGTGGCGGTGCCGGCTCCGATGAGTGTGACGTCGGGTCGAGAGAGGACCAGGGGTTTGGTGATCTCGAAGTGTCCCGGCGGTAAACGGACGATGCCGCCCTCGGGAGGGATCGCATCGAGAGCGGCCTGGAGTGTCGGGAAGCGTCCGGCGTTGATCTCGGGACGTGCCCCCGGCAGGGTGTCCTTGGCGGCAGGGCCGGCCGTCAGTGGAGCCAGTAGCAAAGCGGCCAGACCTGAGACGGCGATCACGGCGACCAGGTGGGCGAACCCCATCGTCGGCAGTCGGTGCAGGAAGCGGGTCATCGGGAAATCCTCGGGCTAATGTCCAACCGGATTGAGTGAGGTGGTTGGCAGCCTACGAGGGTCTCCAGAAAGGGTCAAGCAGCCGAAACGGTGGCGGCGGCGTGACTAGGTCGGCTGGGAGTCGCCGTTGGGGAACAGTCTCAGTCCCGGCCCGGCGGTTTCCGGAGCGATCGAGAGCAGTCTCAGCGAGACGGGGTGCCCCTGGTAATGGGCGATAATCGAGATGAACGAACGGTCGTTGTCGGACGCGTCGTTGCCGACCGGCAGAACCATCCACTGGATCTGTTGGACGTCCTCGAGCAGGTCCAGCAATCCGAGCAGATCGAAGCGGAAGTCGAGGGGATCGAGACGCCCGTCGTCGCGGCCCCCGACGATCTCGGTGTCGCCCAGGAACAGGAAGACCATCCAGTCGGTCTCGGTCGGCCAGCAATCGAAGCCGACCCGCGAAACACTCATCATCAGAGGTTCGAAGAGATCGGCCGCCTGGTCGATCAGATCGACCAGCCACGTCGGACGGGAGTCACCGGTGCGACGTTCTCGATTTTCGAGATTCCGCAACAGGTGGTTGATAGGCATGTGCGAGTGGCTCACGGAAAACCCCGTAGGCGGCGTCTCTCGAAGAAGTCAATCAATCAGGGCAAGTGTGTGTATCGGGGAATCCGGTCCGTGGCACGTACCCGAAACGTTCCGGAGGGACGAGTTCCTGTGACTGGGTGTGGGAGGGTCGGAACGTAGCGAGAGTGCCAGTCGGTTGTGGAGGGAGACGTGGTGGGGCAATAGCGGGAGAGTGGCGGAGATGCTGGAGATGCTGCGGTTTTTTGCAGCTTGGACCCAAGCCGCGGGAATGTCGTGCGGCGGGCCGCATCCAAAGATGCCAATTGCGCCGGAAAATCGGGCCAAGCTGTCACGGTTTGATTCGTCTCCAGCACCCTCTACAATCGGACGTTTCCCCCTTCAGAACCCCCCGTCTTTCAGGTTGGGGTTTATTCCGGAAGCACTCGAGGCCCCCCGTGGACGACGCGATCCGCAAGGCCGGCGTGTTGATCGAGGCGATGGGCTGGATTCGCCAGTTCCGCGACCGGTACGTCGTGATCAAGCTCGGCGGGAGTGCCCTGGAGGCCCCCGAGAGTGTCAACAGCCTGCTGACCGACGTGATCTTCATGGAGACGGTCGGCATGAAGCCGGTACTGGTGCACGGCGGCGGCAAGTTGATCAGTCAGGCGATGGCCGCGGGAGGGATCGAGCCGAGATTTGTCCAGGGACGTCGATACACCGACGAACCGACGCTGGAAATCGTTTCCCGGGTCCTGGGCGAGGAGATCCCGGAATCGTTGATCGGGGAGATCTCCAGGCAGGGGGGACACGCCGTGCGGCTGGCCGGACCCGGTTCGAATTGCCTGGTGGCTGAGCCCTTGAGGCTCGAGGGCGACGATGGCCAGGAGGTGGACATGGGGCGAGTCGGACACGTGGTGGAGGTGGACACGGGCATGATCGAGTCGGCCTGTGCCGGAGGCCAGATCCCGGTACTGCCCAGCGTGGCACGGGGCCGTGACGGGGGGCTGTTCAACGTCAACGCCGACACCGCGGCGGCGGCGGTGGCCCGGATTCTGGGTGCCGAGAAGCTGGTGTTTCTCAGCGATGTGCCCGGCATCTACGCCGACCGCGACAATCCCGACAGCCTGCTGGGCCACCTCGACATGGCCGCGTGCCGCGGCCTGATTGCTGATGGAGCGATCGACAGCGGGATGGTGCCCAAGGTCGATGCGGCTCTGGAGGCCTTGCAGGCGGGGGTCAAAAAGGTGCATATCGTTGACGGCCGAATGGCGCATTCGGTCTTGTTGGAAATCTATTCGGACACCGGTGTCGGCACCGAGATTGTTTTGTGACAGACCGGCCGGTCCCGGTTCGGGGCAGGCGGTTTCAGAGGGAGAAGCACGCGATGGACATTTCAGCCAAACGCTCGAGCGAAGAGACGATCTCGCAGTTCCAGCAACACGTGATTCCCAATTACGGTCGCTACCCGATCAGCCTGGTTCGAGGTGAGGGGTCGTTGGTCTGGGACGCCGAGGGGAACGAGTACCTGGACCTGTTCCCCGGTTGGGGGTGCAACATCCTGGGCCACTGTCCGCCTCGGGTGGTTGCCGCCGTCCAGGACCAGGTCTCGAAACTGGTCCACATTCCCAACACCTGGTACACCGAGCCGCAGGGAGACTTCGCCGAGGCGCTGTGCACCCGGGGATTCGGCCAGGCGTTCTTCTGTAACAGCGGCGCCGAATCGATCGAGGGCGCATTGAAACTGGTGCGTTTGCACGGTGCCGAAACCGGACGGCACCGCGTCATCTCCTTCTATGACGGTTTCCACGGCCGGACGTTCGGTGCCACCACCGCGACGGCACAGCCGAAGTATCACGAGGGCGTGGGGCCGCTGATGGCCGGCTTCGACTACGTTGCCTTCAACGACCTCGACGCCGTGCGTGACGTGGCCGGTTCGGAGACCTGTGCCATCCTGGTTGAACCGATCCAGGGCGAGGGGGGCGTCAATTTGCCGGCAGACGGGTTCCTGGAGGGTCTTCGGGAAATCGCTGATGCCTGCGGAGCGCTGCTGGTCTTCGATGAGGTGCAGACGGGGATGGCTCGTACCGGGACCTGGTACGGCTATCAGCAGTACGGTGTCCAGCCGGATGTGATGACCGTGGCGAAGGGACTGGCCGGTGGAGTGGCCTGCGGTGTGGTGATCGCCAAGCACGAGTTGGCCCCCAGTCTGCGGCCCGGGATGCACGCCAGCACCTTTGGAGGCAACCCGTTGGCGATGGCCGCCGGCCTGGCAACCGTCGAGACGATTGAGGAAGACGGACTGCTGGAAAACTGCCAGGTCATGTCCGACCGCTTCCGCGAGCGGTTTGAGGCATTGCGGGCCGAGCTGCCGATTATTCGGGAATTGAGAATCCAGGGGATGATGATTGGTGTGGACCTGTCGATTCCTGCCACCCCGGCGGTTGGCAAGTGCATGGAGCGGGGCGTGCTGGTCAATGCGACACACGACACGGTGTTGAGATTGTTGCCGGCCTTGAACGTCACCGACGCGGATGTCGATCGGGGCTGTGACGTGATCGCCGAGGTGCTCGGTGAGATGGCGGCCGAGTCGGAGGCCAGTGACGCTTCGGCGGCGGTGCCGGGCGAGCTTGGTGAGCCGTTGGAGGAAGATATCGATATCATCAACGACGAGGCCGACAGCGAATCGTCCGAC
>DLVV01000032.1:16547-20072 GCA_003445035.1 Planctomycetaceae bacterium
GAATCGTCCGACGGTGAATCGGACGGGTGGAAAGCGGGTGAAGAGGTGACGGATGCGGTGGAGGATGGAGAGGATGAGCTATGAGGCACTTGACGTCGTTGTTGGACGTGACGGTTGAGGAGATCGGTGAGATCCTGGAGCTGGCGTCGTCTTTGAAGACGGCGGCGGTCGTAGGTGACCGTCCTCCACGGCTGGGTGGCCGGGTGTTGACTCAGATCTTCGAGAAACCGTCGTTGAGGACCCGGGCGAGTTTCGATGCAGCGATGGCACAACTGGGTGGCAGCAGCCAGTTCTTTTCGGCGGACGACGCCGGGTTGGGCGGCCGTGAATCGATCGAGGACGTGGCACGGGTGATCAGCGGATACTCGGACGTCCTGGTTTTGAGGACGTTCTCGCAAGCGACGATCGAGCGGTTTGCCGAGTTGTCATCGTGTCCGGTCGTCAACGCGCTCTCTGATGATCGGCATCCCTGCCAGGCTCTGACCGACCTGTTGACGATCCGCGAGACGTTCGGCGATTTGTCGGGACGTCGATTGGTGTTCGTCGGTGACGGCAACAATGTCGCGAAGTCGCTGGCGATCGCGTGTGGCCGGGCAGGGCTGTCGATGACGCTCTCGGCCCCGGTCGGTTACGAGTTCGACAACGATTTTCTGGAGTTGCTCGCCGGGGCGGTTCCCGATGGCGACCTGGTGGTCGAGGCCGATCCGATTGCGGCGGTCGCCGAGGCCGACGTGATCTACACCGATGTCTGGGCCAGCATGGGCCAGGAGTCGGAGAAGTCCGAGCGGGAGTCGGCGTTTGCGGGGCACCGGGTGGACGCCCGGTTGATGTCCGCGGCACCCGAAACGTGTCGGTTCATGCACGACCTGCCGGCCCGACGGGGGTTGGAGGTGACCGACGAAGTGATCGACGGGCCACAGAGCGTGGTGTTCACGCAGGCCGAGAACAGGATGCACCTGGCCAAGGGGCTGTTGCTCTGGTTGCTGGGTGAGTGAGGTGAGAATGGCACGGCATGACGGGCGGGCGGCGGATCAGTTGCGGTCGATCGAGGTGACACGCGGGTTCACCGGGTCGGCTCCGGGCAGCATTTACATCCGCGCGGGACAGACGACGGTACTGTGCACGGCGAGCATCGAGGAGGGCGTGCCGCCCTGGAAGGATGATCCCGAGAACCCCTCGGGATGGGTCACCGCCGAGTACAGCATGCTGCCGGGCAGTACGACTCCGCGGAAGCGTCGAGAGCGACAGAAGGTGGATGGGCGATCGAGCGAGATCCAGCGGCTGGTCGGCCGTAGCCTGCGGGCGGCCGTCGACTTTGTTGCCCTGGGACCGCGGACCATCACCGTCGATTGCGACGTCCTCGAGGCCGATGGTGGCACGCGGACGCTCTCGATCACCGGCGGTTTCATCGCGCTGGTCGATGCGGTGGCCAGCGTTCCCGAATTGTCGGGTCGGCTGGGCGAGGTCTTCGTCGACTCCGTGGCGGCCGTCAGCGTGGGCGTCGTCGATGGCGAACCGGTGCTCGACCTGGATTACCCCGAGGACAGTACTGCGGAAGTCGATCTGAATGTGGTGATGACCGGTTCGGGCGAGTTCGTTGAAGTGCAGGGGACGGCCGAGTCGCGGGCATTTGCCCGAGATGCGCTCGACCGGCAATTGGACCTTGCCACCGGCGGAATCGTGCAATTGACGGACATCCAGAAGGGCGTTCTCGGAGACCGATGGCCTCTGGACGCATAATCGGTCTCCTGCTAGTATCCCGCCCTCCCGGGTCCGATCCGACGGCCCGGTCTCTCGATCACTCGCATTTCGCACGGAACGAAGGGACTCGCTCGTGCGCCCCGCATCTTTCTTTCAGTCGCGGCCTCGCCCCGTTGGCTTGGCTGTTGTCCTGGTCATTTCGCTGCTGAGCCTGGCGGAATTGCCCCGACCGGTTTCGGCGGCGTCCATCGAGGCGGTCCGCGGCAGGCGGTACCGGATCACCAATCGTCATGGCCCCTGGATGATCTTCGTTGCCAGCCTGCACGGAAATACGGCTCGTGGTGCGGCGGATTCGCTGGTCTACGAGCTCCGTAAGCTCGGCATCCCGGCCTACACTTTCTCGCAGGCGGAACGCACTGCCGGGGCTGGTGGTGTTCGTCCGGGCCGCCGTCCGTTGACCTCGCCGAGTTCTGCGATCTCGGTCATCGCCGGCAATTATCCCAGCATCAGCGACTGGCGGGCTCAGAAAACGTTGAAGTACATCAAGCGGTTCCGTCCGGTGTCGATCACCGGGGGGACTTACATGAAGACGCCGGGCCGTCCGAGTCCGTTCAGTGGAGCCTTCCTGGTCCGCAACCCGTTGTTGCCGGCTGGGGAGAAGCCGGTCAGCAATCTTGTTCGACAACTCAATCGCGGTGAACCGCACACCCTGTTCGGAAACCGCGGTCGTTACACACTGGTCGTTGCCACCATGACCGGGCGTTCCCAGACGGTACAGGAAAACGGCCTGCAGCGGGCCATGCAGTCGTTTCGGGTTGGCGACAGCCTGGACCAGGCGGCCGAGAAGGCTCGTCGACTGGTGAGGATTCTCAACGACAATCGTTACCTGGCCAAGCTCGCCCGGAGCAATCCTCAACTGGCCGAAATCCTGTCCCGTGATCAGTTCCGCGCCTTCGTGTTGCACGAACGGTACCGATCGATCGTGACTGTCGGTGAGTTCCGTTCGCCTGAGGATCCGCAGATTCGTCCGTTGCTGGAACTGTTCCAGGCCAAGCAAAAACCCGATCCACGGACCGGGGCCAAGACGTTGACGCCCGAGTACATCCTGGTTCCGGGTTCGTCTCGGCGGAATCCGCTTGACCAGGTTCTTCCGTTCGACCCGGCTCCGCGGCTGATGCCCGTCGTGAAGTTGAAGTGAGGGACGCGGTCGTGACGATCCCTCTGCTGGTGATTGCCAGCCGCAACGTGAAGAAGGTGGGCGAGATCGCGGGGTTGTTGGCACCCCACGGAGTGACTGTCCAGAGCGTCAGCGAATTCGACGGTGTGCCGGAAGTGGTCGAAGACGGTGAGACGTTCGGGGAAAACGCGGCTCTGAAGGCGACCCAGACGGCCGAATTCCTGGGGCAATGGACCCTTGGCGAGGACAGCGGGCTGTGTGTCGATGCCCTGGACGGTGGCCCCGGGATCTTCTCGGCCCGTTTCAGTGGCGAGAACGCGACCGACGAGTCCAACAACCGCCTGTTGATCGAAAGGCTTGCGGGCATTCCCGACCAGCGGAGAGGAGCTCACTACGTTTGCCACGTTGCGATTTCGGATCCGCAAGGCGAGGTGCGATTGAGTGTCGAAGCGATCTGCCGGGGCCGTATCGTCGAGGAGGCCCGAGGCGAAAACGGGTTCGGTTACGACCCGCATTTCCTGTTACGCGAATACCACTGCACGTTTGGCGAATTGTCGCCGGTGGTCAAGCAGCATCTCAGTCACCGGGCCCGGGCCTTCGCCCGGTTGATGCCGGGGCTGGTGGGCATGTTGCGGAGCTAAACGGCC
>DLVV01000163.1 GCA_003445035.1 Planctomycetaceae bacterium
GTGTCCGTCCCGGGCATCCAGTGACTTCAGGTCTGTGGGCAGCTTGCTCAGCGAGAGCGTGATCTCCAGCGAAGCGGCTTCGTTGTTGGTGGCCAGCAGGAAGTACTTCCCGGCCTTCGCATCGTGCAGCAGGATGTGTCCCAGGCTGTTGTAGGGCCGGTGCCCGCCTCCGGCCGGCGGGATGGCGGTCCTGGTCAGCGTATCATGGTTGGACCGGACCTCGCCCACGTTGTAGCCGGTTTCCATGGCGCGGGCGATCATCCGTTGCTCGAGGTTGACCGGCTTGACCACCTCGTCACGGAACTTGAAGAACCTCTTCGGATCCTTGTCGTAGAAGCCGCCCCAGTAAGCGTAGATCCAGTTCATCGTGCCACGGGCCCCGGCGGTGGCAATCGCCGAGAAGACGTTCCAGCGATACTCCCTGGCGGTGGGGAAGCGGAACTTGGCCGTGCCGCACTGGCAACCGACGGCCTGGGTGACGTTGACGTTGCCGGCCCAGCCCTCGGACTGGATCAGGTCGGCCTTGGCCTGTTGCCACGCCAGCACCCGGGCCGAGGAGTGCGTGTGAAACTCGCCGAGAGTCTCGAGATAGGTGTAGCCGTCGAAGGTGCAGACGTCGGTCCGGGCCATCAGTTTCCGCACGGCTTTGTGGCCCCACGTGTGGGGATGCACCTGCCAGGTGGGATGCCTGGAACCGAGCTTCTTCAACAGTTCTGCAGCATCGTTGATCCGGGGAGCCGCGCCCTCGGAGAACTCATCGCCCAGTTGCCAGCCCAGTGTCGCCGGGTGCCTGTTGAAGGTCTTCACGTACTCGGGAATCACCCCGTACGTCTTCGGCTGGCCCAGCACCACCTTGCCGACGACCGATCCGTTGAGTCCCAGGACCACCTTGATGCCCAGCTTGTGAGCGACGTCGAGTCGTTTCAGCGTGTCGGGCTTGTGCCAGCCTTCGATTCCCAATCCGGCGTAGAGGGCCGAGTTGGCTCCGTTCTCGGCGATCTCCTCGATCCGCGCCGACGGTCCGAACGAGTACCAGCCGATGGGGAAGAACGGCGAAAAGGTGTCCTTGACGGGGTCCCAGGCCTGAACGGGCTTGATCGAATACGAGGACCTGCGGGGGGGAGTCTTGTCCGCGGCGACGACCGGTCCGGACAGGGTGGCAGCCATCGACGCCGCCAGGAATTCTCGACGGCCCAGGCCGCTGGAGGTGTTTCGCGTCATGTCCGGTTTTCGCATTCAACGGTTCGAGGCGGAGTGTGATTGGTCCATGGTAAGTGATAAGTTCGGAATCCTCAGCCTGCATGTGGGAGGTTCCTGGCTGAGAGGTGTTTTTGGCGTCGAACGGTTTTCCTGGCCTGTCGAGTTTGCTCATGACGTTCCGATCTGCCGTGTTGCTGATGACCGCGTTGGTGCTGGTTGGAATTCCCGGAGTCTTTTCCGCTGAACCGTCCGCACCGCCGCGCCGGTCACAGGACATCAAGCTCATCATCTGGGGGGGCATTCCCGGATCCGGTGGTCAGCCCAACCCTTTCGAGTTTGTCAAGAACCATCGCAGGGCGTCGACGCTGCCGGTTGACGGAATGGTGTTCAACCTGACTCACACCGGTGGGTACTTTGTTGACGACGGGTTCAGCACCAAGCCGAAGCGATTCGTTTACTCGAAGATCAAGCCGGACATCGACACGTGGCGGTCGTTGAAGCTCGGCAACCTGAAACAGAATTTTGTCCGGGTCGATATCGGCATGGTGCCCGATTGCCTGGGGAACGACGCGACATGGGACAGGGTCCTGGAGAACGTCGCGTTGGCGGCCAGGGGCGCCAGGGAATGCGGGGCCACGGGGCTGATGCTCGATTCGGAGATGTACCACTACTACGGCAGCGGCATCTCGCCGTTCCGTTTTGGAGGACATCCCGAGTTGACGTTCGAGGAGTACAAGCCTCACGTGCGTCGGAGAGGCCGCCAGTTCATGGCCGCGGTCAATTCTCAGATGCCCGACGCGAAGCTGTTGATCACATTTGCCACATCGTCAGCCTGCCGCGATCCCCGGAATCCCAAATCTCCGCTGACCCACAACATCATGGCCCTGATGCCCGCTTTCGTGGACGGGTTGATGGACAAGGCGACTTCCAGGAACGAGATCATCGACGTGTTCGAAGGGGCCTACGGGTTCCGGGCACGAGCCGAGTTCGCCCGCGCCCGCACCCTGATCAGGCAAACGGCTTCCGAACTGTCGGCAGATCCGGCGAGGTACCGAAAGATGATCCGCGTCGGTTTCGGCTTGTTCATTCATGGCGGTGCCGGTGAGAACTCGCTACAGGCCGACTTCAAGAAGAACACCCAGACCCCCGGGCAACTCTACAACACGCTGCGGTATGCGTCGGAATTCAGCGACGGCTATGTCTGGCTGTACAGCCTGCCCTGGTTGAAACTCCCGCCGGAATACCTGCAGGCGATCGAGGAATTTCGCAGGCAGAAGGCGTCGTTGTCGGCCCGGTGGACCTTTCCGGCCAAGAGGATGGAGATCTCCAACTCGTCACCGGCCGGTGCACCCGGAGCCGGCCGACAGAACTGGTTCTTTTCCGGCGATTACGTGTCGCTGTCGATCGTCCCCAAGGGTGGGCCGCTCAACAGCAAGGGATCGGTGACATTCCGACCTCGATCGGACCGGCCGTTGCCCGACGGGGTCTACGAGGTACTGGTGGACGTGATGCACGCCAACGTCAAGAAGCACAACGCCGGCTCGCCTCCCGGCGACCGCAACGGGTCGTTTTCCTACCGCATGTCGTTGCGACCCGGGTCGTCGGGCCGCCTGTCGTTTGAACCCGGTTCGCGAGACGGCTTCTTCAAGTACCACCCGGCCGACGCCGACAACTGCAATCCGGGTGGAGTCGGTCCCGTGGCGCTGACCGATTTCATTGCCTTCGGGGCTCACGCGCCGGGTGGATCGACCGGTGCCGTCGAGTTGACCGGGGCAAGGCTCTCGGACATCCGGTTCGAGTTCCGCGACGACGAGTTCCTGAACTACGGGACGGTGGGAGTTCGTTCGATCACGCTGCTGCCGGTGAAGTTGAAGCGTCCCGGCGACGCGAAATGAGAGATGTCGCTGACCTGGTGACAGGCGTGGATCGGTTGCGGCTGAGGGCCGGCGACGTGAGACTGGCGGCGGTCCGGGATACGGGCCGGGGCTTCACAACACCAGCAGCCGACTTTGTCAGGCACCTGATTCGAGAGAACATCAATGCCACGTTACCCTCAGAACAACCTGGCCGCGTGCATGTTGCCGTGGACCGAGGATTTCGAACTGGATGTGCCCGTCTTCGAACGTCACATCCAGTCGACACTCGACGACGGATACAAGTGCCTGTACCTGATGGGCACCGCCGGCGAGGGGTACGCTCTGACTCGTGAGCGGTTCCAGCAGGTGGTCGAGATCTTTGCGGGCCTGGCGGTCGGCGACGGCATCGATCCACAGATTGGTGTCATCGGCACCTCGATGGAAGAGACGCTGNNGGGCTTCACAACACCAGCAGCCGATTTGTCCGGCACCTGATTCGAGAGAACATCAATGCCACGTTACCCTCAGAACAACCTGGCCGCGTGCATGTTGCCGTGGACCGAGGATTTTGAACTGGATGTTCCCGTCTTCGAACGCCACATCCAGTCGACGCTCGATGATGGTTACAAGTGCCTGTACCTGATGGGCACGGCCGGCGAGGGATATGCGATGACCGAAGACCGGTTTCGCCGCGTCGTCGATGTCTTTGCCGGCCTGGCCGTTCGTGACGGGATCGATCCACAGATCGGTGTCATCGGCACGTCGATGGAACAGTCGATACAGAGGATCCAGTTTGCCTACGACCTGGGCATTCGCATGTTCCAGATCTCATTGCCCAGTTGGGGAACACTGGACGAGGCCGAGACGATGTTGTTCTTCGAAACCGTGTGTGGCGGGTTTCCCGATTGCCGGTTCCTGCACTACAACCTGCCGCGGGCCGGCCGGATCATTCAGGGGCCACGAGTACCACCGGATCGCCGAAGCGGTTCCCAACCTGGTGGCCACCAAGAACAGTTCCACCGACTACGCCCGCACGTATGACCTGTTGACACACTCGCCGGAACTGCAGCACTTCCTGCTGGAAGGCAATTTTGCGATGGGCTGCACGTTGGCCGAGTGCTCGTTGCTGTGCAGCTTCGATGCCCTGTTCCCGAAAACGACCTGGCAGTTCTTCGAGGCCGGCAAGAACAAGGACCTGGAGGAACTGTTCCGGATCACCCGACTGTTCCACCATGCCTGCGAGAAAATGGTGTCGGTGTGCCAGCGAGAGATGATCGACGGCGCCTACGACAAGACGTTCCTCTGGCTGCTTGATCCCTCGTTCTCCAATCGCCTGCTGCCGCCGTACCTGGGGTTCAGCGAAGAGGAATCGCTCGCGTGCCGCGCGGTGTACGAGGAGCACTTCACGTCGATCCCCTAGCGGGATCGACATTCCACGTCGGGGGCAATCGGTTCAGCGGCTGCCGAACCGGCCGCGTCGCCCCGAACCGCTCCGTCCGCCGCGACGACGGCCCAGGCTCTCGGCCAGTTTCGTCAGTTCCTTGCGGTCGAGTTTCCCGTCCTTGTCGACGTCGAACTGGAACGCCCGCTTGACGAACTCCTCGGGACTTGGCGGACCGCCACCAAACCGGCTGCCACGACCGCCGGGTGGGCCGAATCTCTCGGGGCGTTCACCACGGGAGCCGGCACGCTGATTTTTTGAGTCGCCGGTTTCGGCTGGCAGTGCCGCAATCCGTTTCTCTGCCGACGGGCGTCCGGACCGTGCCCATTTTCCCCAGACTCGCAGGTACTCGGGAACCAGGATCACGCCATCGCCATTCGGGTCCAGCGCGGAAAACACCTGGCCGGCCAGTTTCTCGCCACCCAGCGGTTTCTTCGAATGTCCGACGAATTCTCGTCGCTCGACTGACCCGTCCCGGTCGTCATCCATCCGCTGAACGATGTTCTTGGCCTCGTCGGTGATGATCCGGTTCAGGATGTACTCGGCCCTGGTGACAACCCCGTCCCCGTTGCCGTCGGCAGCCCGGAAGATGCCCGAGCGGGCCCGGGGTGTCAGGTAACGTCCACCGTCGACGTATTCCTTTCTGGAATGTTTCCCGTCCCGGTTCGTATCGGTCCGGTCGAATTGACGAGCGTGCCCGCCCCGTTCCCCGGGCGAAACGCCTTTTTCGAGCCTGGCCCCCAGTTTCGTCAGGATCTCGGCGACGGGCACGTTTCCGACGGTCAGTGGCTTGGTGTCGGTTGGAGGTTGTGATTGAGCCAATAACGTCTGGGAGGCGATTCCCAGAACGGCCACCAGGTGCCACCACGGTCTTGTGACGATTTTCATTTGTTGGTCTCCGTGGGCGGCGGCTTGAACACGTAAAAGAGATTCGGTTCGCTGAGGACGTAGAGCACCTGCCGGTCGTCCATCGTGATCCCCTCGGCCTGGGGAACCCCTCGCTTGAGTCCTGCCGAACCGACGTCCAGGGAAAGTCGGGACACGGGACGTCCATCGAGCGAACACTGGACGATGTTGCGGGATTCGTGGCTCATGACCAGCAACTGTCTGGTGGCCGAGTGAAAATGAACACCCGAGAGGTCCTTCTGGCGCAGGGATTTCAGGCGGCTCTTTTTCCATGGCTCGGTGATCATCGGCACCGAGTCCGGGTCGGGGCCCAGAGTGACATGGAAGAACTTCCGCGGGTTCTTTTCCTTGACGATGAAAAATCGTCGGTTCTCCTTGTCGAACGACAGGCCTTCCAGCCCGACGTTGGGTGTCGGTTTGGGGTCGACCAACAGGTACCACCCCCCCTGCTCCGGCGGTGCCGTATTCTCGACGCGTTTCAGGTCACTGAACTTGATCGAGCGGGCGGTCTTTTCGACGTGGACCACACACAGGTGACGGCGACGCTCGTCGAGAATGCCGAACCGGTCCTGGCCCAGGTAGGCCACACCCTCGGTGTCCTCGAAACCGGCCAGCCGGATGCTCCGTTTGACTTTTCCCTGCAGGTCGATCTCCACCATCCTTGTCGGCGAATTGATCACCAGGAACAGGCTGCGGGATTCGGGACGAAACGTCAGCCCCGATGCGTTTCCGAAAACGCCGCGGATCTTCCTGGCCTCGACGTCCACCACGTACCTCGACACGTCCAGCCGAGCGGTCTCCGGCCTGTCGCGTTCGGCAGCCGGTGGCGCAGCCAGCCCATCTGCTCCCTGATTGGACAGGACAGCCAGCGTCGCCGCCAACAGGATGGGCAGTGGCAGGCGGAACAGGGATCGGCCATCTCTGGTGGAATCGACAAAGCAGGTCACTGGGCCATGATCTCCGGAATCAACTCGGCGTTGAATTGTGAGAGCTGCTGGAACCGCCCGACCGGACGCGAACCCACTCCAGTGTAGGCAACCGCCCCCACTCATGTACCACCCAGGACGGGGGTCTGCTGAAGGGGCCGCACGGTCTTCGATCCGTGGCGACTCCGATCGAACGATCTGGTACCGTAATGCATGTGACGGTCGTTTCTGTTTCGCCGTCCTGACAGCGATCCGCAGGGTATTTTGTGATGTCCGCAGTGGTTGATGACCAGCGCTGTTTCGGGACCCTGCCCCGTCGTTCCCTGGTGCAGATGGGGCTTTCGGGACTGGGGAGCCTGGCCCTGCCGGACCTGTTGCGACTGGAGAGCGAGGCCGCTTCGCGGACCGGGCGATCACCGGGCGGCAAGTCGATCATCGTGCTGTGGCTGTGGGGCGGTGCCAGCCACATGGAGACGTTCGACCTCAAGCCCGAGGGACCCTCGGGCTTTCGCGGCGAGTTCCAGCCGATACCGACTTCGGCCCCGGGGCTGGATATCTCAGAATACCTGCCGAAAATGGCCGCACAGGGTGACAAGCTGGCGATCATCCGATCGCTGCACCACAACAGCCCCGGGCATGTGGACAGTACCCACACGGTGATGACCGGATATCCCGGCAAGGACGCACCCCCGCCCTACCGGCCCGACTATCCCGACTTCTGGGCGGTAGCCAGTAAGGTCTGTGGCGAGCGTGTGTCGGGTGTCCCGCCGCACGTGGCCCTGCCGCGAGTTCGTTTCCCCGGGGCGGCCTACCTGGGCGCCGGGCTGGAAGCGTTCCGGATTCGCTCGGATCCCAATTCCAAGAACTTCGAGGTGCCGAACCTGCAGTTGCCCAGCCAGATGACCGATCGGCTGCGGGAGCGTCGGAACCTGCTGGCAAGCTTCGACGGACTGCGGAGCGACATCGACCAGTCGGGCGTGATGGAATCGCTGGACACCTACAACCGCAAGGCGGCGGAATTGCTGACCAGCGGCAAGGTTCGCCAGGCGTTTGACCTGGGCCGCGAGACGCCCGAGGTGCGGGACCGGTTCGGTCGTCACGCCGTGGGCCAGCGGTGCCTGTTGGCCCGTCGGCTGGTCGAGGCGGGCGTGCGACTGGTCACGATCGATTTTCCCTGCGTGCCCGGACAGAAGGCCTTCAGTTGGGACGATCACGCCAGCGTCTGGAACATCTTCGAACAGATGAAGATTCGCCTGCCGGTTCTTGACCAGGTCACCTCGGCCCTGATCGAGGACCTGCACGAGCGGGGCATGCAGGATGACGTGTTGTTCGTCGTCATGGGCGAGATGTCGCACACGCCCCGGGTGCACTACGTCAAGGGAAACCCCGGACGCGAACACTGGGCACGGGCCATGTCGGTCGTGCTCTCCGGCGGCGGCATGACCATGGGGCAGCCAGTCGGTGCCACCAACGCCCGGGGCTCACTTCCGCTTCACCGCCCACTGGTCCCCGGTGATCTCCTGGCGACACTGTACCAGTATCTCGGGGTTCCGTTGGACACGCAGTTCAACAACCACGCCGGACGCCCGACGCCGATTCTGCCCGAAGGGGCCCCGATCGACGAGTTGATCTGATCCGCGGCGGGGTCATCTCGAGCGGCCGGCCTGGATCTCGATCTTCGCGCCCTCACCGATGACTTTTGCCGGTTGGTCCTGCTGCACCTGCAACAGGCGGATGTTCGGGACGTAATCGGGATAGGCGGTGTCACCGAGTTTTCCGGTGGGGTTGCCGACCTGGCTGTTGATCAGCAGTTGTCCGACCCGGGTTTGCTTCAGCGTTACGGATCGGACCGGTCCCTTGGATCCGTTGCCTTCCAGGGGGTCGGTGCCGGCAGCAAAGCCGAGACAGACCGGGCCGTCGAAACGGCCACCCTGGAGCAGGACGTTTTCGACCCCCCAGGCGATCGTTGTCCGACCCACACACCGGCAGTCCAGCAGCCGGATGTTTCGCGTACGGATCAGCGGTCGGATCTGCGACCCGGGGGACGTGGCGATCCGGAATCCGTCTCCGTTGACCTTCTCGGCGCGGCAGCGTCGGAAGGTGACGTCGTCGACGAGCACCGACCAGCGGTAACCGTGGTGGCGGACGTAGAAACCGGTTCCGGTGCCGCCGAGGTTTTCGACCACGCAGTCCTCCAGCAGGATCCGCTGCGCCCCCTCTTCGATTTCCCAGGCCTTGACGCATTTCGGGGTGTCGACGGCCCGGCAGCGAAGGAATCTCACGTCGGTGCAGCCGCCGTTGATTCCCCATCCGGATGCCCCGAAGGCGTCGTGATCCCAGTCGGTGACCGTGACATTTTCGACCAGGCAATCCCGCGTGTTGGTGGCCAGGCTCACGCCGCACCAGGCGTCGCGGATCTCGACATCACGAATCACGACATGGCCGGCGTGTTCGACCCACACGCACCGTGGCAGGCCGCCGGCACGTTGCTGGGGCTGGCTGCGGTAGCTTCCGTCCATCAGGAACCCCGACACCTCGATGTGCTCGGCCACCGATCGGGTTGCTCCGTCGCCGCCGATGTGCAGCAGGTGAATCCGGCCGACGGCGTCCTTGAGCTTCAGCCGGGCGCCCGCTCCGGTCAGTGTGACGTGGTGCCCGCGAATCCGGATGGTGCTGCCCAGCAGGTAGAACGCCTCGGTGGCGGGCACCACGACACGACCGCCGCCGAGTTGTTCGGCCAGCCGCACGGCTGCCTGGATGGCCGGAGCGTCGTCCTGTTTCCCGTCGCCCCGGGCACCGAACTCGCGGACATCGATGACCGGCCGGGCGGGAGACGGAGGTGTCGGCACCGGCTTGAACGCGCCGAGATAGCCGCCGTCCTTTGCCGCTTTTGCCAACGGAGACCGTGTCGAGATCTTCAGGAACAGTGGGTGCGAGGGGTCTCGTGAGAGGAACCCGGGATCGGCACCGACGTCGTGTTCCCCGGGTCGGCCGTCGACGGCGCCATTCCAGCCCTTCCCGTATGCCACGGCGACGTGCCACAGGGCGTTGTGGTCGCCGTCGGCATGGCCGGTCAGTGCCGGAACGCGTAACGATCCCATCTGCGCCACGATCGAATTGGTCAGGCGGACCCGGCCCGACGATTCGGAACCCAGGGCCCCGTAACGGTGGGAGGCGTAGAAGGTGCAGTGATCCACGTCGAGATGAGACACGTAGGTGCCGCCGTTTGCCGAGATGCCCTGGAAACACTCGTAGATCACGCAGTGGTCGACCCGGGTGGCCGTCGTGTTCCAGGCCGCCACGGCGTTGGCGAACCGGCTGTGCAGTCGGCAGCCGGTGATGGTGACCCGGTCGCACTGGAACAGCCGGATCGCGTTGTTATCTCCATTGATGTCACGGCCGGAAATGTGGATCCGGCAGTCAGAGACCAGGACACGGCTCAGCCCGATCAGGTCCAGTCCCGATGCGCCGTGGTTGCCATCCGCGGCGTTGCGGATGTCCAGCCCCGATAACACGACGTGGGTCGTTGTCGGCGACCGGCGGGACCCCAGGTGCCGAACCGGTGACCGGTCGAAACGCGTAGACACCAGCCTCGGGCGATGGCCGGGAGCGGGGCGGTAGGTGATGGGTCGATCGGCTGCCCCCGACTGGCAGAAGTGCAGAGGACGATCGATCCACTCTCCGCCGGCCAGCAGGATCACGTCTCCGGGAGCAAACGACTTGCCGCCCAGCAGGTCGGCGTCATAAACACGGGCGGCGGCCGCGATGTTCTCAGGCCACGGCCCCGCCAGGACAAACGAACGCTCGGTCCGGGACACGTAGGCCACCACGTGCTTGCCGATCCGCAGCCGGCCGCTGTCCAGGAATCCTTCTGTCGAATACACCGGCAGTTTCAGTCCGCCGCGGGGGACCGCTTCGCTGGTCCGGGTCGGTTGTCCACGCGAGGGAGAGGCCCACGCGGTCCGCCTCGACGTGCCGTCGAGACGATCATCTCCATCAGGCGCCACCCAGTACTCACTGGCCGACACGGGCACCGCTTGACCGGTCTCAGCCACCACGATGCCGATCAACAGGATCCATACGTATCGGCACGGTGATGAAGTGGTCGGCATGCTGTCGGGTCGCTGTCGTGGACGGGTGTTCGACTGGCCCGATGTTACACATCCCGCAGCGCGAAGTGGTACAACCGTGACGGGTCTCTCCAGGCTGCTCCGACCGGAAACCTTCTCCATTTACAGGCCTCCGACATGTTCACTTTTCCGTGTTCTTCGATCCGAGCAGGCCAGCTGGCGTGTGTGGTCGTCCTGGCCCTGGTGATGACGACCTGCGGCGAGAAGACGTCGGCCGAACGGCCGCCGGTTCCGGAGGTGCTCAAGCTGCTCCTCAGGGAGACCCCGAAACCCCGATATGGTGTTCCGGTCCCGAAGCGGATTTCCGGTCGCGTCGAGCGGAAATCCGACGGCGGGGTCACCGGGGCTGCGGGCGTCTCGGTCACCGACGGCTACTCGGTGGTCAAGACGGACCGGCAGGGACGGTTCTCGATCGTGCCCGACCCCAGCGCCGTGTTCCTCTACCTCACCCGGCCATCCGGACACGACGTGGTCGGCGACTGGTACAAGCCGCTGTCGGCGGAAGTCGATTTTGCGGTCCAGCCGGCCGAATCCGACGAGAACGATTTCACGTTCATCCATGTCACCGACACGCATGTCTCACGAAACCGCCGCTCGCTGGTCGGACTGAGCCGATTCGTCAGGGAAGCCAATGACCTGTCGCCGGCGCCGCGATTTGTTGTCAACAGCGGTGATCTGCTGGATCTGAACAAGGCCCTGTTGAGCAAACCCGCATCCGGGCACGCCGATTTCCGGAATTACGTCGGCATCATGAATCATCTCAAGATGCCCCACTACAACGTCGCCGGAGACCACACCGATTCGTCGTATCGCCTGGAGCAGTTTCCCCGGGGTGACCACCGTTGTGGCAAGGCGTTGTACTGGGAGTACCTCGGGCCGCACTTCTTCTCGTTCGAGTACGGCAAGATCCACTTTGTCTCGGTGGACTTTGGGTATCACCTCGGCCAACGGAAGATCCTGGTCAACGGCAAGAACCTGGACTATCCGACCAACCGGATCCAGCCGATGCACGTGAAGTGGTTGGGGCAGGACATGGGCCACCGCTCCCGCGGTACCTTCGTGGTCACAACGGCCGAAGCTGACCTGGAGAACCACTGCCCGGACTTCCTGGCGATGGCCCGGCAACACGATGTCCGGTTGCAACTGGTCGGTGACATCCATGTGCTGGCACACAAGAAACGCTCGGTGCCCTACCGGTCCGGGGGCGCGTTGGCCGGTTGCTGGTGGAATCCCAGGACGAACCAGTTGTGCCCGGATCTCATGCCGCAGGGGTACCTCGTTTACCGGGTGCGGGGTGAAAAGCTCGAACAGTTCTACAAGGGACTGGGGCAACGCGTGGCGATTGTCTCGCATCGGGTTGGCTCCGCCTGGCAGGGACAGGTCAAGATCCAGGCCCACCTGGTTCAACCGCGGAAGGGCGAATGCCTGGAATACTCGATCAACGGCCGGGATTGGCAGAAAATGCGAGAGACAGGCCGTCCGTTTTATCGAGCCGTGTTTGCGGCCACCGTGGATTCGACATCCGTTCCCGACGGACTCCTCAATCTCAAGGTCCGCAATCTCAACGATGGGGAAATCCGCTCACAGGTGGTGGTGGTGGCCAACGGCCGTGATGCGGCACCGATCCGGGCCGGTGGGACACTGGAGTTCACCGTTGGTGCTCCCAGTAACGGATGGACCAAATCGAAGGGGCCGTCGGGCAAGGTGGATGTGCTGCTCAATGGGAAGACGCTGGGAAGTCTCGCACCGGGGGCCCGCAAGGCCTACACGTTTCCGGTGCCGCAGAGTTGTCTCCATCTGGCCAACACCCTGTCGTTTCGCTTCTCGATCCGCGGTGACGGCATGACCGTCACCGCGCCGGTGCTCAAGTGCGACAAGACGACGTTGCGAGACACCCGCGACATGGCACTCCGACAGGTCAAGGCCGCCCACTGGGGCGATGCGGCCGCCGACTGGGGTGGTTTCATTGTCGGTGAGGCGGAACCTCCTGATGAGAGCCCGTTTCATCGTCGGCAGCATGTCTTCTGTTTCGTGTTCGGCAACAACAAGTGATTCTCGTCCACGCGACACCCCTCGTGGCACCTCACATTGGATCCCCATCATGATTGACCGACGATTCGTCCGGCGGCTGTCGTTGCTGACCGTTTTCGGCCTGTGGGTCGGACTGCAATCCGGTGTGCGGGCCGGCGACGA
>DLVV01000427.1:0-7759 GCA_003445035.1 Planctomycetaceae bacterium
CACGATCGGCAGCGAAAGCGAGGACCTGTGACAGGTCGGCACGGGCCCCGAACAGGTGAGCAAAGATGAGGCCGCGGGTGAGGGGTGTTGTGGCCTGCTCGAGGGATTCGAGTGTCGGGGCTGCGGTGTCCAGTTCCAGGTCGACCGGGACAGGGATGTAACCGTGGTGGCGGACGATACGGGCCATGTCGGGGATCGTCATGGCCGTCATCAGGATTTCCGAGCCCCTGGGCCAATCGAGTTGGCCCAGGACCAGGTGCAGGCCACTGCGGACCGACATGGTGGGTACGGTGTGACCGTCTGCCGGCCACTGGTTCAGCAGGCTGTTGGTGGCCCGTCGACGGTTCCAGCGGAAGAAGAAGGCCGCACGTACCGCGGCGATGTCCCACCATCCGATATCGAGTCGCTTTCTGGGCCACATGGCAGCGATGCTACCACATTGACTGAGGTGCGGACTTGTTCCCGGAGCCGGTTGCATCGCACGACGGGGGGGTGCTTGCTCGCGTTCGGGCGGTTGGGTAAGGTTGGGGCAATTCTCGCGGCCGCACCGGATAGAGGGGGCCGCAGTTGCACCTCGTTTCCTCCAAACGTGACGTATCCGATGAAAAAGTTCTCAGCCGGCTCGTGGCGCACCGGGATGTTCGTGGCCCTGATCAGCACAGTGCTTCTGGTGCCGACAAACCATTCACAGGCTGACGACGCCATGGATTGGTCGCATTGGCGCGGCCCGGAAATGAACGGGATCTCGCGAGAGAAAGGGATCGTTGACACCTGGAACCCGGCCGGCAAGGGGCAGAATGTCCTCTGGAAGAATGAGGACGCCGGAGGCCGGTCGACTCCGATCGTGATGAAGGGGAAGCTCTACACGATCGTTCGCAATAATCCTGGAACAAAAAACGAGGGTGAAAAAGTCCTTTGCCTGAATGCGGAGACGGGTAAGAAGATTTGTGAGTACCCCTTCAACGTGTTTCTCTCTGACGTACCTGACACACGCGTTGGGTGGTCCTGCGTCACCGGAGATCCCGAAACCGAAAACGTTTTCGCGCTGGGTGTTTGCGGCCAGTTTCAGTGCCTGAAGGTTGTCAACAATGAGTTTCAAGTCGTGTGGGAGCATTCTCTCAGCGAAGAATACGGACTGTTGAGTACGTATGGCGGTCGGACGAATGTCCCGGTGATACACGGGCAGGTGGTCGTGATCAGTGCCGTGGTGATCGGGTGGGGCAAGATGGCCAAGCCGGCACATCGGTTCATCGCTTTTGACAAAAGAAACGGACAGCCAGTCTGGTTTGAGGGAACGCGGCCGCTGCCCTACGACACGACCTACAGTTCGCCTGTACTGACTGTGATCAACGGGCAACGATTGATGGTGTTTGGGTCCGGCGATGGTGGCATCCATGCCTTCCAGCCTCTGACGGGTCGGAAAATCTGGACGTACAACGTGTCGCGTCGTGGCGTGAACACGACCCCGCTGATCGTCGGCAACACGATTTATGGTGGCCACAGCGAAGAGAATATCGGTTCGAACAAGATGGGGGCGTTGTTTGCCATCGATGGCTCCAAGACCGGTGACATCACCAAGAGTGGTGAGAAATGGCGCGTTTCGGAATGGTTTGTCGGCAAGAGTTCGCCGGTCCATGTGAATGGCCGGATTTATGCCGCCGAAGACAAGGGCACCCTGCTGGTGGTCGAGGCCGCGGATGGCAGGCTGGTGCAGAAGTTGAAATTGCGAGGTCCGGTTCGCGCGAGCCCGCTGTACGTGGATGGAAAGATTTTCATCTGCACGTCCAATGGGATCTGGTGGACACTGAAGCCAAGCAAGACCGGGGTCACGGGGAAACCAAAGCGAATGAGAGGGATCGAAGTCTACGGATCACCAATCGTCTCGCACGGACGACTCTACGTTCCGACCACCGGAGCTCTGTACTGCGTGGGGACCAAGGGCGCGAAACCGTCGGCCGACAAGCGGCCGGAAGCTACAAAGGAGACACCCAGAGAAGAGGATGCCGAGGTTGCCCATGCCCAGGTTGTCCCCGTCGAGAGCCTCTTGAAACCCACGGCCGATGGGGGCCAGGCCCAGGAGTTCCAGGTCAGACTTTTCAACGCCAAGGGCCAGTACCTCAGGATGGCCAAGGCCGACGAGGTGGAGTTTGCGGTCCAGGGGCCAGGAAAGATCACCAAGCGAGATCTCCCGTCGGGAGGCAAGGGGTGGGAGTATGCGACTCCCAAGTCCCTGGCTCACACGTCGGTGGCGGTTACGGCCAAATTCGGGAAGCTCGTCGGTTCGGCGAGGATTCGTTTGGTGCCGGACTACAACTGGAAATTCGATTTCAGTAACGGGCAGGTGCCGGTGACCTGGGTCGGGTGCCGTTATCGCCACATTTCGCTGGATTATGACCTGTTCAAGAAGGTGGAGAAGGAGAACCCACTCGCCGGACAGCTTTACCTCTACCTGATGACCAGTTTCACCAATTCGAACAATCCGGCTGTCACCACGGGGAAGGCTCCCCAGGTCTACAATGACGGGACTCCTCGGCGAACGTGGTCGGCGATGCTCCGTTTCCTTGGCCTGCTGGGCCAGGTCAAGACGGTGGATGACGCCAAGGGGAAGCTTGATTCGTCGCTGGCAATATTGACACGAGAGAAATTCGTTGCCAAACACACCTGGTCGGCCCCGAAAGGCGGCATACAACTGGCAGTCACACGGGGTGCTCGGAAAGTGGACGGCAATGGAGTGATGGTGAAGATCAAGACGATCCCCAAGGGGGCCCGCAGCCAGGGCTGGATGGGATTCATTGATGGTTCCAACTACACGATCCAGTCGGACGTGCTGGGAGCCACCAAGGCCAAGAAACAGCCGGATATTGGCTTGAGTGCACAGCGGTATACGTTGACCATGCTCGGTGCCGGCCAGCAACTGCAGATCCGGAGTTGGCCAACGCAGTTGAGGATGGCCAAGACGATTCCCTTCAAGTGGGTTCCCGACAAGTGGTACACGATGAAGCTTGAAGCCCGCGTGTTGCCCGGAGCCGATGGCAAGTCGTCCAGGGCGATACTCAAGGGCAAGGTCTGGGTGCGGGGCGAAAAGGAGCCGGACAAATGGCAAGTCGAGGCGATCGATGACGTGCCCAATGTCAAAGGCAGTCCGGGTTTGTTTGGCAACGCGATCGACGCCGAGATCTTTTACGACAATATCACGGTGACCAAAGGTAAGTAGTCACCTCTTCCCAAGCGGGAACCGACCTCCAGAGACTCTTCGCACAAAGGACCGAGATGATGAATCGAACCCTCAGCATGTCGGCATGGCTTGGCCTTGCCGCATTGATGGTCGTGCCGCTGACCGTGGCCCAGGACAAGGCGAAGAAGCCCGGGGCGTATGACCCGACCGCTGTGGCCATGGCCGAGATCGCCACTCTGAAGGTCGGCAAGCTCGACTGGCCCCAGTGGGGTGGTTCCAGTGGCCGCAACAACACTCCGCAGGGTGTCAACATTCCCGTCACGTGGGACATTGAGTCCGGCAAGAATGTCAAGTGGCAGTCAAATCTTGGCTCGCAGACCTACGGGAACCCGGTTGCAGCCAACGGCAAGATTTATGTCGGAACCAACAACGGGGGCGGCCACATCAAGCGGTACCCCGCCACTGTCGATCTCGGATGCATGCTCTGTTTCGACGCCACCAATGGCAAGTTGCTGTGGCAACACTCCAACCCGAAGCTGACCACCGGCCGTGTGCACGACTGGCCTTTGCAGGGAATCTGCGACTCACCCTACGTCGATGGAAAACGGGTGTGGTACGTGACGAGTCGTGGTACGGTCGCCTGCCTGGACACCGAAGGGTTTTACGACGGAAAGAACAACGGGCCGTACACGGCCGAGCCAAACGAGAACAAGGACGAGGCCGACGTGATCTGGTCCTTCGACATGATGAAGGAACTGGGCGTCTCTCAGCACAACATGTGCAGTTGTTCGGTGACGTGTGCTGGCGAGGTGCTGTTCGTCAACACGTCAAACGGCGTCAGTTTTGAACATCTCGGGATCCCCGCCCCCAAGGCGGCCAGCTTTGTTGCCATGGATCGTAACACCGGCAAGGTCCTTTGGACCGACAGGTCTCCGGCCACTGCCATCCTGCACGGTCAGTGGTCCAGTCCGACCTACGGCGTATTTGGCGGACAACCACAGGTGGTCTTCGCCGGTGGTGATGGCTGGGTGTACAGTTTCGATCCGAAGGGTGATGGCAAAGGCGGTGCAAAACTGCTGTGGCGTTTTGATGCAAACCCCAAGGAGGCCAAGTGGATTCTTGGCGGGCGTGGCACCAGGAACAACATCATCGCGACCCCGGTTGTCTACGATGGGATGGTCTACGTGGCGGTTGGACAGGATCCCGAGCATGGCGAGGGGATGGGCCACCTGTGGGCCATCGATCCCACCAAGCGCGGCGACACCAGTCCGACAAAGGCGTATGACAAGGCCGGGAAGGAAATTCCATTCGAAAAACGTCGACGGTTGCAGAACGTGATTGCCAAGGAGATGGAAACCATCAAGCCGAATCCCAATCACGCTGACATCTGGCACTACGGACAGATGACCGAGGAGAAGTACAACGCGACGGACTTCGAGCAGCAGATGCATCGGTCGTGTGGGACCGTGGCGATCAAGAATGACCTGCTCTATATCGCGGACTTCAGTGGGCTGTTCCATTGCCTGGACGCCAGGACGGGTAAGCCTCATTGGACCTACGACATGTTTGCCGCGTCGTGGGCGTCGCCGTTGATTGTCGAGGACAAGGTCTACATCGGCGACGAAGACGGCGATGTGGCCATCTTTCCACTGACGGCCGACCCCAAGAAAGCGCTCAAGGATGTTAACGGAGAGTTGGAGCCGGCACTCGGCGTGATCAACATGGGCAACTCGGTCTATTCGACTCCGATTGTCGCCAACAACGTGTTGTATATCGCCAACAAGTCGACATTGTTCGCAATCAAAGCTCCGGCCAAATGACGCGGCAATTTCGGCATTGAATCTCAGCACCGCAGCGGATCTGCACAGTTCCGCTGCGGTGTCTTTTGTTGCCCCGTGAGCGCGAATTGCCGAAGCGTCAGTTGCGGACTAGAATGGATCTTCTCTACTGACTGGCTCCATTCCGGCCACCGGTGCAAGGTTCATCGACGGCCATCCCGCCACAACTCGCCCGCCTCGCTGACGTCCTGCTCCTAATTCGTGCAAACGCACGCTTCCACCGTTCGCACTCGGCGATCCGATGCAGGTTCCCCCGGAAACCACAGACGCATTTTCCGAAGACGAACTGGCTGCACTCGGTATCGACGAGTTGCTGCAGGCCGGTTCTCCGACTCGGGTGGAGTCAGGGCCCGGCGCGCTGTCAACACTGGGTCACTGGGCTCGGGATCTTGGGGGCCAGAGGCTGTTCCTGGTGACCGACCGGGGACTTCGGGAGGCGGGCCACGAGGAACGTGTGCTGGGGTGTCTCGAAGAGTCGGGATACGATTCGGAGTGCGTCGCTGTTTTTGGCGACGTCCGACCGAATCCTACGACCGAGGATGTCGAGCGAGCCCTGTCGGTCGCTCGGGAGCACGGTAGTGATCTGATCATCGGGCTGGGCGGTGGTAGCAGCCTGGACTGTGCCAAGGGTGTCAATTTTCTTTTGACCAACGGTGGTCGGATTGAGGATTACTGGGGGGTGGGAAAGGCTGATCAGCCGATGTTGCCGATGATCGCAGTGCCCACCACCGCCGGGACCGGTAGCGAGGCCCAGTCGTTTGCGTTGATTGCCAACCCAAAGACACACATGAAGATGGCCTGCGGAGACAAAAAGGCCGCGTGCCGGGTGGCGATCCTGGACCCGGAATTGACCCTGACGATGCCCGCCGCCGTGACGGCAGCCACCGGGATCGACGCCATCAGTCACGCGCTGGAAACGGCCGTCACGACTCAGCGCAACGGCATTTCCAGTCGGTTCAGCCGTGACGCCTGGGCGATGCTCTCGGAGGGATTTCCTCGAGTGGTGACCGGCTCGGGGTCAATCGACGCGCGGCAGCAGATGCTCTATGGGGCCCATCTGGCTGGAGCGGCTATCGAGAATTCCATGTTGGGTGCGGCCCACGCCCTGGCCAACCCCCTTTCTGCTCACTACGACATGACACACGGTGTCGCAATCGGAATCATGCTGCCTCACGTGATTCGCTTCAACCAGGACGTCGTGGCAGAGATCTATGCGGATCTGCTGGCAGTGGCCGGTGCCGAAAAGGTTCCTGGATTGCCGGCCGGTGAACAACTCGCATCACTGGTCGAACACATGGCTAGTGACGCGGGATTGCCGCGGACGTTGGCGGAATGCGATATTCGCGATAATCTGTTGGATCAGTTGGCTGACGAAGCCTATGAACAATGGACAGGTCAATTTAATCCCAGGCCGGTTTCGACCGAAACCCTCAAGGGACTCTACGAATGCGCCTCACCACAAATCGCCTCCTCCTGATTGTTGCGACGTGCCTGTCGGTGGCCCATGCGGCGCCTCCGGCCAAGGTGACCGTTGCGACTGACGCGTCCTCGTGGCCCAATTTTCGTAACGGCCATGAATTGCGCGGCGTAGCCGGAGCGGCATTGCCCGAGAATCTTCAGTTACTGTGGTCGCAACCGATCCCCGACGGAATGGTTTACACCTCGGCAGCTGCCGTCATCGGGGGGCGCGTTTATGCCTCCACTCTCGGCGGGGAACTGCTGTGCCTGGATCTGAAAACCGGCAAGAAACTCTGGCGATATCTCTCGGCACCCAAGCCCGAGCCAGACACCTTCATCCCCGGATTTCCAGCCGCCCCGACCGTTTCCGAAGAGACGGTCTACGTTGGAGACGAGGACGGTGTGTTTCACGCTATTGACCGCAAGACCGGAAAGAAGCGATGGGTGTGGAAGACGCAGGCTGAAGTGAACAGCTCGGCAGCGGTTGTCGGTAATCGTGTGATCTTCGGGTCGTATGACGCCAACCTGTATTGCCTGGACGCCAAGACGGGAAAGAAAGTCTGGACATTTCAGACAGCCGATCGGATCAATGGGTCTCCGGCGATTGCGGGAAATTACACGTTCGTGACCGGATGTGATCAGCATCTGAGGATGATCAACATCAAGACCGGCAAGCAGGAGAAGGACATGGCGCTGGGGAGCTTTATGATTGCCTCGCCGGCCATCGTCGGAGACATGCTGTACGTGGGGACTCACGACGGAGAATTCCTGGCCGTGAACTGGAAGAAACAGGAAGTGACCTGGCGGTACAGCGACCCACAGAAGATGCAGCCCTACCACGCCTCGGCGGCCATACTCGGCGATCGCATCGTGGTCGGATGCCAGGACAAGCGAGTGCACTGCATCGACCGAAAGACCGGAAAGCGATTGTGGGTGTTTGCCACCCGGGCACAGGTGAACAGTTCACCGGTGATTGCCGGCAACCGGGTGTATTTCGGATCAGCCGATCGCAACATATATGCCGTGGAACTGAAGAGCGGAAAACCCGTGTGGAAGTTTCGCGGGAAATCGGACTTCAATGCCGCACCGTCGGTCGCCGGAGGACGGCTGCTGATCGGATCGGAAGGTACCCAGGCCCGCCTGCTTTGCTTCGGCGCGAAATAATGGCAACCGACACCAGCAGCACAACAGAAGTTGGCAGTTACTTCATCTCGAATTACCCTCCGTTCTCGCAATGGACCGGCGAGGCGGTGTCCGAGATCGAAGGGGCTCTGGATGTCGTTGAGCC
>DLVV01000427.1:8152-12388 GCA_003445035.1 Planctomycetaceae bacterium
ACGAACCAAAACGCCCAGGCGATCGCCAACTACGTGGAGGCGATTGCTGCCGAGGCGAAGATGGTCAGCGCCCGTTCGGGGGTTGCCGGCCGGGAACTGGAGTTCGTCTATTTCGGTGGAGGGACGCCTTCTTACCTTAGTTCCAGGCAGCTCCGATTTCTCAGGGACTCGGTGGCCGAGTCGTTCTCCTGGGAGACCGCGAAGGAGGTGACTTTCGAGTGCGAGCCGGGCACGTTGAATCTCGAAAAGGTGCAGACGTTATCCGAGATCGGCATCACACGGGTTTCGCTGGGCGTCGAGAACTTCCATGACGGGATCCTCGAAGAGAATGGCCGGGCTCATCTCTCACCGGAAATATTCCGCGCCTACGACTGGATCCAGCAGGTCGGATTTCCCCAGGTCAACATCGATCTGATTGCCGGAATGGTCGGCGAAACCGAGGAGAACTGGGCGGCGTGTGTCGAGAAAGCAATCGAGATGCAGCCTGACAACATCACCATCTACCAGATGGAGTTGCCTTTCAACACGGTCTATTCTCAACAGATCAAGGACGAGGGGGTTGCCTCGCCGGTAGCCGACTGGCCTACGAAACGGCGTTGGGTCAGCGAGGCCATGGATCGACTGCAGTCGGTTGGTTATCACGTGTCCAGTGGCAACGAGATGGTCAGCAATCCTGAAACGGATCGATTTGTCTATCGCGACAACCTGTTTCGCGGATCGGATATCCTGGCACTGGGTGTGTCCAGTTTTGGGCACTTCCAGGGCGTGCATTACCAGAACCTCGATGCGATCGAAGAGTACCAGGCCGCTGTCGATGCTGGGGGGCTGCCAATAAACCGTGCGCTGCGTCCAAGTAAGACGCAGCGGTTGATTCGGGAATTCGTCTTGCAACTGAAGGAGGGAGTGGTCGACATCCCCGCGTTGGACAAGAAGTTTGACGTACGAGTCAATGACCAGTTCAGCGAGGCTCTGGGCAATCAGCAAAAAGCGGGCTATCTGGAAGTGGATGATGAAACGGTGAGATTGACCCGCAAGGGATTGCTGCAGGCAGATAGCCTGTTGCCGGAGTACTTCGAACCCGAGTATCGTCGGGTGCGCTACACCTAGAGGCGGATGCGACCGATAACTCCGTGAATCCTCGTGACGAACTCCATGCCCTGACCGGGCTGTTTGATGGCGGTGACCGATTGGTGCAATCGGCAGAGCACGTGTCCACGGCGCTGACACCGTCACCCTACAACGAGATGCTCGTCCACAATCACCACATGACGGTGACGATGGAGGAGTACCACGGTAGTGCTGTGGAGGTGAGAATCGTCGACCAGGTCGATCGCGACGGCCTGTACTGCCGAAAGATCGTTCTGTTGACGCTCGATACCGCGGCGGTGGTGCAATTCGGGATCGTCCGCTTCAATTTTCATTATGTCACTGAGGCAGTCCGTGACGAGATCGTCGCCGGCGAGACTCCGTTGGGGCGAGTCCTGATCAATCACAACGTCCTTCGCCACATCGATCTGGGTGCGATCCTGAGAGTGACCGCTGGCGACGAACTGGCCGGGCTGTTGAAGATGCCGTCTGGCGGAGTGACGTACGGCCGGTTGGCAACAATTTTCTGCAACCAGCATCCCGCGGTCGATCTGCTTGAGATTTCGGCACCGTTGGAAGCGGGCGAGAGCACTGATGATCAAGCTTGATTCATTGGATACCAGTGCTGCCGATGTGGTTGTGATCGGTGGCGGGCCTGCCGGTGCCACCACCGCCGCACTGATTGCGGAGGCGGGCTACAGCGTGGTGGTGTTTGAACGAGAGTCCATCCCGCGTTTTCACGTGGGCGAGTCGTTGATACCGGCCACCTATTGGACGCTCGATCGACTGGGACTGGTTGAGAAACTCAAGGCGAGCGGTTTTCCGAAAAAGTTCAGTGTCCAATTTGTCACCGAGTCCGGAAAGGAGACCTCTCCGTTCTATTTTGACGAATTCAAGCCTCATGAAAGCTCGCAGACCTGGCAGGTCTGGCGAGACGATTTCGATCGAATGCTGATCGAATGTGCTGAGCAACGGGGTGCGGAGGTTGTGTGTGAAGCCCAGGTGACCGAAGTGGTGTTCGACGCGGACCAGGTCACGGGTGTTCAAGTGAGACCGGCCGGGGACCAGGAGGGTGACTCACGGTTCGTGTCCGCACAAGTTGTGGTGGACGCGAGCGGCCTGTCGGCGTTCCTGGCCAGTCGGATGGACCTGAAGGAGGCCGACCCGCTGTTGCGGAAGGCCACCGTGTGGGGATATTTCCGGGGTGCTGCACGCGACGCAGGTCGTGATGAAGGGGCCACGATCATCTTGCAGACAGAGGGGAAGCGGTCATGGTTCTGGTACATTCCGCTTCCGGATGACATGGTGAGTGTGGGTTGCACGGGAAACCTGCGGTACATGTTTCCGGGAGGAGGCGTCGATCTTGAGGCCCTCTGGAGCCGGGAAATGGCTCGTTGTCCAGCGATGCAACGGCGACTCGCCGATGCGAAGCGTGAGGGGCCGCTGCGGACCACCCGCGACTTCAGTTACAAGGCGACAACGGCGGCAGGCGACGGCTGGGTTCTTGTCGGTGACGCCGTGGGGTTCATCGACCCGGTATATTCCTCTGGCGTGTACCTGGCCTTGAAGTCGGGCGAAATGGCGGCCGACGCGGTGGTGAATGGACTGGCCACCGGTGATGTGTCGGGCGAACGGCTTGGGGCGTGGAAGGAGAGTTACGACGAAGGGGTGATGCACTTCCACAAGCTCGTCTACGCGTTCTACACGCCGGGATTCAGTTTCGGCGCCTTACTGCGTGATCATCCGGAGTGCACGGAGCACCTGGCCAACATCCTGATGGGCAATGTCTTCGAACCCGGTGTCGGTGCCCTGTTCGAGGCAATCGGCGACGTGACGCCACCGTCGGAAGACGAGCCGTCGATGGTGCCGATGGCCGAAGAGGAGGAGAACTGAGTTATGTCGGAAACCCGGTCAAGGCCTCGAGGAGCCAGAAACGTGTTCTGGGCGGTCGTGTTGCTGCTGGTCGTCGCGCAGCAGTGGTCGGGATACTGGTCCTCGGAAACACTGGTGTTCGGGTTTCTGCCGTCGCCGTTGTTCTATCACGTCATGGTGTCACTGGCGGCCGTGGTGGTGTGGTGGGTCGGAGCAGTGGTTGCCTGGCCCGATGACGCGTTGGACGCGAAATGCAGCGGGAGTGGCCCGGGCGCCGGTCCACTGGCCAATGAGACGTCCGCGACGGAGGAGCCGTCGTGACGCAGTTGGCGATCATCATCGGGTATCTGCTTCTGCTCCTGGGGCTGGGGGCGGCTGCGTCAAGGTTTTCGCGTGGCACAAGTCGCGATTACCTGCTGGCCAGTCATTCGATCGGACCCGTGCTTCTGCTGATGTCGTTGTTTGGGACCACAATGACGGCGTTTGCCCTGGTGGGGTCGACCGGCAAGTCGTTCCAACTGGGCGTCGGTGTCTATGGCCTGATGGCCTCCTCAAGCGGCATCGTCCATTCTCTGTGCTTCTTCCTGATCGGGGTCAAGCTCTGGAAACTTGGCCAACGACACGGATACACCACGCAGGTGCAGTTCTTTCGCGATCGGCTGGGGTCACATCGATTTGGCTACCTGCTGTTTCCGGTGCTGGTGGGACTCGTGATTCCGTATCTGTTGATTGGCGTCCTGGGGGCTGGTGCTGTCGTCAACGGTGTGACACGGGGGACGTTCGACGAGGCGTTTGCGAGTTCCGGGCATGGCGTGCCGCCGTGGCTGGGATCGCTGGTTATCTGCCTGGTAGTGCTGGCGTACGTGTTTGCCGGTGGTATGAGAGGGACCGCCTGGGCCAATACGTTTCAGACGGCCGTGTTCATGGTCCTGGGTGTTGTCACTTTCGTGGTGATCGCACGGGAAATCGGCGGCGGCGAGAGTTTTCTCGAGAGCTTGAGAGGGGCGACGGCACGGGTGCTGGAGGCTCATCCCGAGAAACTGGTAATGAAGCCGCCGAAGTTGTTTTTTTTCAGCTTCTTACTGATTCCGCTTTCTGCCGGAATGTTTCCTCACCTGTTCCAGCACTGGCTGACAGCCAGAAGTGCTTCAACCTTCAAGTTGCCGGTGATCGTGCATCCGTTGTTCATACTGATCGTGTGGGTGCCATGCGTCATGG
This sequence comes from Planctomycetaceae bacterium, assembly GCA_003445035.1. Lineage (GTDB taxonomy): Bacteria > Planctomycetota > Planctomycetia > Planctomycetales > Planctomycetaceae > UBA8437. The sequence continues at coordinate 12,329 of DLVV01000427.1, forward strand.
TCGGGGTCTGGGCGACTTCGGCGATGGTCGATGGTCAGCAGGTCTTTGCCGAGTCCCCCA
>DLVV01000427.1:12773-13463 GCA_003445035.1 Planctomycetaceae bacterium
GCTTTCCGGATTGCTCTCGGCCGGGATCCTTGCCGCAGTGATGTCATCGCTCGACAGCCAGTTCCTGTGTTTGGGAACCATGTTCACCAACGACATCGTATTGGGACGTCGTGGAGACGGCGCGGCGGTCGATGATCGTCGCGTGGTACGGATGGCCCGCCTGTTCATCGTTGCCATCGTTGGGGTGACCTACCTGTTGAGCCTCGGAGAGCCGGCCGGGATCTTTGATCTCGGGCTATGGTGTTTTGCTGGATTCACCGGGCTGGTGCCGCTGGTTCTGGCCGCCCTGTACTGGCCGCGACTGACCCTGCCAGGGGCGGTGGCGAGTGTGCTGGCTATGGTCGTGACGTGGTTGACCTTGTTCGTGTGGGACATGGGAGGGTATCCACCGGATCCCAAGTACAAGTTCCTTGGAATGTTACCGGTTGCGACAGTCCTGGCCGTGTCGACGATTGCCCTGGTCTTTGTTTCGCTGGTGACACGTCCGCCATCGGACGACATTCTGGCGAAGTTCTTCACTCCGAAATCCGGCCACGACGAAGCCGATTCGGATATTCCTGGACTGCCGGGTTGAGAGGGGTCAGATATGCCCGCTGCATTCACCACGACCCGGCGTGTCGAATTCGCCGACACCGACATGGCGGGATTGATTCACTTCACGACGTTCTTTCGAATGATGGAGTCGGCCGA
>DLVV01000407.1:0-136 GCA_003445035.1 Planctomycetaceae bacterium
GTTAGCAGTTTGAGCAGGCGGCTTGTCGGTCTTCCCCTGCGAGCCCTCCGGCGTCGGAACAGAACCTCCACCAGGCTGCGAGGAACCACCACACCCAACGATCCCGATCAGTAACACCGCCAGCAGAACTCGCATC
>DLVV01000407.1:452-2291 GCA_003445035.1 Planctomycetaceae bacterium
ATCACATCTCCCCAGGCTCGGACAGTCCCCGGTCTCCCCACCCCAGAACCGGCGTTCAACCCGCTGGGTCCGAAACACGGATCCGAGTGTCATCTCATGGCCAGTGAAACTTTCCACGATCCATAACGCACCCGAAGCAAAGGTCCCAAAGATGGGCATGGTCTGTCACACTATGCCAACGGCGAGCCCCAAACAAATATCGATCGGTTCGAGTCCGACCATGAGTAAACAGGGCAACATCTTCTGCCTCTCGATCTTGGTTGTTGGCGCCACCGTGGCCATCGCGACTCCAGCCCGGGCGCAAGGCTGGGTTCACCCTGCCGGATTCCTGGACGTGGCGACGTTGAAGGATATCAAACGCAAGTCCGAGTCATTCGACTGGGCGAGGAAGGTGGTGGAGGATCTGGACGCGAAGGTCCAGCCGTGGCTGGCGCAGCCCCTTGAGCGACTCGGCAATTTGTTGCCGAAGCGGAAGATGCAAGTCTACTCAATGTTGATCTGCCCGGAGTGTCGAACCGGGCTGCAATTCAATCCGTTCGACGACCAGAAGGCCGACTGCCCCCGGTGCAAGAAGACCTTCAGCCTCGCTCGCCCCTCCCCAGCGACGGACTACCGTGGCACCCTCTATGAAGGCTGGGGATGCTCTTACCTACAAAGGCTGGCAGGCACGGCCCAGCAGTTGGCTCTCCTGCATGCCCTGGGCGCAAAGCGGCCCTACGCCGAGCACGCTGCCGGAATCCTGAAGTTGTTCGCGATGCACATCAAGCCGCTCCCCGTGCTGGGCCGTGGGACCCAGACGGTCATCTGGACCTACAACAAGGAAGGCGACTGCGGGATTGTCCTGCACCTCACAGAAGCCTACGAGCTCCTGAGGAACGTGGAGGGTCTCTTCAGTCCAGAGGAACACCGAACGATACAAGTTGACCTGCTCAAGCACTGGGTTGACTCGGTTTTCCGGGTCGAAGAAGACAGCACCCCTCGCTGGAACCAGATGTTCCATTACCTGACCGCTGCGGCATTCGTGGGTTTTGCACTCGAGGACTCGGACTACGTGGACTGGGCCTTCGGCCGCCGAAAGTATTCTCCAAAGAAGCGCCCCGACCATCACAGCCTCGCCTGGCTCACCGACAACTACTACCGGCCCGATGGGGGTACCCATGAGGTCTGCACCGCTTACCATCTGTACGCCGTGGGCCCCAATTGCCAGGCCCTGGTCCTGGCCCATCGACTCGCGCAGCAGATGCCGGACCTGTTCCCACCGGAGATCTACGACGAACTGGATCTCCGGAACCCCCGCGCCCGCGTGATGCGTCGAACCCTCAAGTGGTTCACCGCCCAGACGTTCCCGGACTTCACCATGGCCCCCTTCGGCGACATGGGCGGACGGATCAGCCTGAAGGCATACCCGCTGACGGCGGAGATCGGCTACCGTTATTTGGGTATCGATGAAGTGGGCTCGCACCGGAACCTGCGTGATGGCAACCGGGGGATGACCGGGCTGATATACGGCGCCGACACCATCGTGGAAAAGCCGGTGCCCTACCAGAGCACGCACCTCTCCAGCGGCTACGTGGCACTGAAACGGAAGACGAATGGAAACCGCCTGTATGCCGGGCTGAACGCCCTGCAACCCGGTAGCGGCCATCAGCACGGAGATAGGTTGAACCTGATCACCTACTCGCGAGACCGGATGCTCACTGGTGAAAAGCGGACACAGTACTACGACCAAGACCAGCACCTCTACAGCGGTGCCTCCTACGCCCACAACACGGTCACGGTGGACGAGACCTCACAGGTGCATGGCAACCACCTGCAGGGCAAACGTGTCCCTCACATTGA
>DLVV01000407.1:2682-4088 GCA_003445035.1 Planctomycetaceae bacterium
TATCGCCGCCTCCTCTGCCAGTTCGACGAGTACGTGTTGGACGTGTTCCGCGTAGAGGGAGGAAGGGTGCACGACTGGTTCTACCACGGTGTCGGCCAATCGCCGGTACTCTCAATACCCATGAAAAGCAAAACCGGATTCGAGCCGGCGGTGTATGTCGTGCGAGGCAAATCTGGCTACCAGGAGGGCAGGGCAGAAAACACCTTCACGGCAACCTGGCGGATCCCAGCCGCCCCCAGTTCCAGATACGCCGGCCGACGACAAGACGTGTTCTCGCGGGTGACCGTGGCCGGCGTGCCGAATCAAACAGCCTTCGTGCTCCGCACCTTTCCCAACCCGGGCGAACACAGCCTGATGGTGCGACACCAAAAAACGACAGCTCCCTTCGTGGCGGTGCACGAGGCCTATAACGACACTCCCACGGCTACCGGCATGCGTCTGCTGCCGGGCAACTCGATCGTGACCGTGGAGATCACGCACGCGGACGGAGGGCGACGCCTGGCGATCTACGAGTCCGGCTCGGGGTCGGATGGCTGGCGGCTGGCCGGTCGCTTCGGCGTGGTCGAACTCGACAACCGAGGTCGGCTGCGCAGCCTCGTGCTGATCCGCGGTACAGAATTGGCTTACAACGGCCTTCGGCTCCACGCCGACCGAGAAGTGTCGCTGTCGGTGACTTGCGATGCCCTGGGCGCGCAACTGGTCTCTTCGCCGTCGATTGGATATGAGACAGTGGAGGGTGAGTCTGTCTACGCGACTGGAAAGAACGCCACCGTGTCGTTGACCATTCCTGCTGGCTCATCACTCACCGGTCAAGAGATTGGGAGACGCGTCCTTGTGCCCGGGCAGGCGTCCAGCGGCCCAATGTCGGTGGGCACTCAGTGGTGACATCGCACGGGTCATCGTGCCCCACCCCTCGCTCGCGGCGTGACTCTGGTTATCGCGTGGGCGGGCGAAGCGGGATGACGGCTACTTGCCTGCTGGAGAACAGCGAGAATCGATGGTGAGGCGGTTGCGCCCTTTGCTGTTGCTCCGGGCACACGTCGTTGTCGTGGCGAGGCTGATACCAATGACGGTCAGAATTGAGAGGCGGGGGACTTGAACGACCGTCATGCGAACAGTTCCATGATCGGCGTGGCACCGTCGCCAATCGTCATTGGGCGTCCGGAAGGTGAGATCGCCGGCTTCTTGATGTTCATGCCCGCGGCGAAGGTGACACTGGCGTGAAAGGCTCCGACCGAGACCGCGTTCTCATCGACGCGGTAACCAAGGTTATCGCTCCTGCCGTAAACGAAGCCACGTTTCACACCGCCGCCGGCAAGTGCCGTTGAGAAACACACGGGGTGATGACTGCGACCGCATCCCTTGAAGTCCGGCTTCCGGCCGAATTCCGTGGCGCAGGCGACAAG
>DLVV01000074.1:0-3863 GCA_003445035.1 Planctomycetaceae bacterium
ACCCAGTCGGACCTGCTGGTGATCAACAAGACCGACCTGGCCGAGGCGGTCGGTGCCGACCTGGAGGTGATGGATCGTGACAGCCGGCGGATGCGGGGAGACGGCCCGTTCGTGTTCGCGCAGGTCCGCAACGGCGAGGGAGTGACCGAAATCGCCGGTTACGTCCGCGAGGCCTGGCGGGGGACCACAGGTCAGTCGGCTTCCATGAACGCGTAGCAGAGCACGTGGGTCATGATGAAGAAGCAGTCTTCCAGGCGGCCCATGTGAGAGCTGGGGACGGCGAGGGCCAGGTCGACCAGGTCCTTCAGCCCACCCCCCTCGCCGGTGGTCAACCCGACGGTCCGGCAACCGGTTTCGCCGGCCAGTCGCATGGCTCTCAGCACGTTCTCGCTGTTGCCGCTGCCACTGATGCCCATCACCAGGTCACCGGGTCGGGCGAAATTGCGGAGCGGTTCCTCGAAGACCGTCTCGTACCCCTCGTCGTTGGCGTAGGCAGTGATGGTGGCGATCGAATCGGTCAGCCCGATCATCTTGAACCGGGCCGCCTTGCGCAGCGACGCACCCTTGACGATGTCGACGACCATCTGCGAGGCGATCGAGGCACTGCCGCCGTTGCCGCAGATGAAGATGGTGCCATCGCCGTCGCGGGTCTGTCTCATCCAGTCGATCGCGGTGGCGATCGCTTCGGGGTCCAGTCCCGAGATGACCGAACGGAGGTCATCGAGGTAGGAACTGGCGAAGGTGACGTCACCCGGGGGCGGGGCGGTGTGGGGCGAGTCTGCCATCTCTAGGAGCTTCCCAGGACGTCGCCGATGCCACCGGCGACCGCGGCGATGATCCGGTCCATTTCCTCGTGGGTGATCACCACCGGTGGTGCCACGCACACCACGTCACCGCGCATGCGGCTGAACAGGCCGTGCTGCTGCATGGCCTGTTGCACCCGGGCCCCGACCTTCTCGTCGGCCGCGAACTCCTGCTTGGTGCCCCGGTCCTCGACGATCTCGACGCCCAGCATCAGCCCCAGCCCGCGGATTTCGCCGACGTGGGGGTGGTCACCGAGAGCGGCCTGCAGTCCGTCGAGCAGGTAGCGACCCTTTTCGGCGGCCTGTCCCGGAAAGTCCTCGCCCTCGATGATGTCCAGGTTGGCCATCGCCACGGCACAGCCGACCGGGTGGGCGCTGTAGGTGTAGGCGTGCATCCAGACGTCTTCACCGGAATCGAGCACATCGGCGATCTTGTCGTTGACCCCGGTTCCGCCCAGGGGGAAATAGCCCGACGTGATCGCCTTGGCGTACTGGATGATGTCGGGCTCGACGCCCCAGTGTTCCAGGCCGAACATCGTGCCCGTGCGGCCGAAACCGGTGATCACCTCGTCGGCGGCCAGCAGCACGTCGTACTGGTCACAGATCTCGCGGATCCGGGGGAAGTAATCGTCGGGCGGGATCAGGATCCCGCCGGCTCCCTGGACCGGTTCGGCCATGAACATCGCCACCGTCTCGGGACCTTCCTCGAGGATCTTCTGTTCGAGTTCGTTGGCCGCGGCGATTCCCGGGCTGACTCCCTCGGGAGCCTCGTACCGGTAGGGGTAGGGCGAGGAAATGTGCGAGAAGCCGGGCACCCGGGGTTCGAACATCGGCCAGTAGCCGCTGATTCCCGTGGCGCTCATCGCCGCCAGCGTCACGCCGTGGTAGGCCCACTGCCGCGAGATCACCTTGGTCTTCTCGGGCTTGCCCAGTTGGCGGAAGTAGTAGCGGGCGGTCTTGAAGTTCGTGTCGCTGGATTCGCCGCCGCCGGAGGTGAAGAAGAAGCGGTTGATCGAGGGGTAGGTCAACCTGGCCAGACGCTCGGCCAGGGCGATCGCGTGGGGGTTGGAACTGCCGGTGTAGCCCGAGCAGTAGGGCAGGGTGGTCATCTGGCGACTGGCCGCTTCGGCCAGTTCCGTGCGGCCGTGTCCGGCGACGACGTTCCAGAGGCCGGAAAGCCCGTCGATGTATTCGCTGCCGTCGGCGTCGACCAGCGTCGAGCCGTAACCCCTGACCCAGACATGAGCGTCCTGGTGTCCGGCCTTGCTGTGCAGCGGGTGAATCAGGTGAGCGTGGTCGCTGGCCAGCAGCGCGTCCTTGTCGGCCGTCATGGGGCAGTCTCCGTGCAGAGCCCGGTGTGAGAGCGGGGTTGCGGTGGCGCCGGGCCATCCGCGGGTTGAGTCTTCTCACAATCGTCGCGGCTTTTCAAGTGACGGCTTTGCCGAGTGTCGCTGGCTATGGGGGTTCCCGACGAGCCCCTATAATCGCCGCTGGGCGTCCGGGTTGGTTGCAGTTCCACGGTCGCCATTTGCGGTGGACCGCTGGAGAGGAGTCGGACAATGCCCAGTTGCGTGTTGGCGTATTCGGGTGGCCTGGACACGTCGGTGATTCTCGGATGGCTGAAGGACGAGGGGTATGACGTGCACGCGGTGTACGTCGACCTGGGCCAGCCTTGCGAGGACCGCGAGGAGATTCTCGAGAAGGCCCACAGCCAGGGGGTCGTCTCGGCGCAGATCATCGACGCCCAGGAAGAGCTCTGCCGCGACTTCGCCTTCCCGGTTCTGCAGTGGCAGGCCCGCTACGAGGGTCCGTACCTGCTGGGCACTTCGATCGCACGCCCGCTGATTTCCAAGGTCTGCCTGCAGGTGGCCCGGGAGGTCGGGGCCGATGCATATGCCCACGGAGCCACCGGCAAGGGCAACGACCAGTGCCGGTTCCAACTGGCCGCCGAATCGCTCGATCCGGGTGTCCAGGTGATCGCACCGTGGCGGATCGAACGGTTCCGCGAACTGTTTCCGGGCCGGACCGAGATGATCGCCTTCTGCCAGGAGAAGGGCATCCCGGTGAAGGCGTCGGTCGAGAAGCCGTACAGTTCGGATGAGAACTGCCTGCACATCAGCTACGAGGCGGGTCAACTGGAAGACCTGGAGGCCAACGGGGTCGAACTGGTCGACTTCGGCATGACCGTCTCGCCGCAGGATGCCCCCGACGAAGTGGAGACGTTGGAGATCGCTTTCGAGTCGGGTGTGCCGGTTTCGATCGACGGACAGGCCTACAGCCCGCTGGAGATGGTCAAGGAACTGAACACCCGGGCCGGCCGCAACGGCGTGGGGCGGATCGACATGGTCGAGAACCGGTTCGTGGGGATGAAGAGCCGCGGGGTCTACGAGGCACCGGGCATGACGGTGCTGTACGAGGCTCACCGGCTGGTGGAGCAACTGACGCTTGACCGTGACCTGGTGCATCTCAGGGACCGGCTGGCGCCGGAGGTGGCCGAGATGGTCTATTACGGCTTCTGGTTCTGCCCGAAGTTCGACGCGCTGTTGTCATTCATCCGCCAGGCCCAGCAGCCGGTCACCGGCTCGGTGACCCTGAAGCTCTACAAGGGCAACATCAGTGTCGATGGCCGCCGTAGTCCCAACAGCCTCTACGACGCCGAGGTGGCCAGCATGGAGGGCGGCGGGTCCTACAACCAGGACGATGCCGAGGGCTTCCTGCGGATCATGGGCCTGCCCAGCCGCGTGCAGGGGGCGGTGTCGCCACGCGAGTACTAGGCCGCCGGTTCACCGTCTGAGCCGGACGGGGTGGATCGACCTGATCTGCAGCAGATCGGCCTGCAGGTCCCGGTTGAAACCCCGCGGGCCGGTCACGCCGACCGAGCGATTGACCCAGCCGGCCAGGCTGATGCCGGCCGCTGGACGCAGGAACGCCAGCAGCCGCCCGTCAGGGGCGACCAGGACGAAGGACGGCAGCTTCGGGTGGTTGGTTGCGATCGGCCTGACAATTCCCGCACCGGTGAATTGAGGTGACACCTGCGGTGTGGGCTGAGGTGTGGGCTGA
>DLVV01000074.1:4207-9264 GCA_003445035.1 Planctomycetaceae bacterium
GTGGGCTGAGGTGTGGGCTGAGGTTGTGTTGTCGACTTGGACCGGTTTGGGATCGTCGGTTGGGGATTGGCTTTCCTGGTGACCTGGAGGCCGGCCTGGCGGATGGCAGCGTCCCGGCGATCGGTGGATTCGGCCAGGGCCTGGATTTCCTTGAGCGTCAGTTGCCGCTGGCGGTAGCGGTTGATGGCGGCCAGGCGTCGTCGGATCAGCGTCCGAAATCCAGGGATTCGCGTGGATTCCATCAACTGCCGGTAGTCGGTCTCCAGCTTTTTGAATGACCACCCGGCTGGCGGGCCGCCGGCGATTTGTCCGAAGGTCTTATCGAGATCTTCGAGGGCCTGGTAGGCCGGCTTGTTGATCGGGGTCGATTCGTAGGTGATTTCCGACCCGGATGTTTTTCCGGCGTTGCGGGGAGTTTGGGTTGTGGTCCGGCGGACCTGGCGATTCCCTGTCGTGGAGCGGGATTTCGTGATCGGCTGGTTCGGTTTCTGGCGACTGACTGGTGTAAGCACTCCACCAGAGACCCAGCGATATTCGAGCCGGGGTGGTGCGATCTTCAGCAGTGGTTTTCCGGTCTTGTCCTGGCCGCGGCCGATCACTTCGACGGTTTCGTCCTTGCTGAGCTGCCGCGACACGACATCCTGGTCGGTTTCGTCGAAGCGGCTGCCGACCCGCACGGCCACGCTGGTGGCGGTGATGGTGCCGGTGGTCCCGGCAACCTGGACGCCTTCGGCGGGGATCCAGCTGAAGCTGCCCTGGGGAGGGGAGACCATGAACCAGCCACCGGGGTCGTGCCGATGGACGATGACCCGGTCGCCGGAGGACAGCCGCCCGGTGGGGTAGTATCGACCACCCGGGCCACTGCGAACGATGACGTTGTCGCTGCCGACGGTGGCTTCGTAGGGGAAATCGGTCGCGTTGTTGAATGCGTGAGCGGCGGGTGCCAGCAGCAGGGCCGACAGGGCAGCAAAGACCAGGCGCATCAGGACGCTCCGGAGACGGTTGAGGGGGGAGAGATTCGAGTGAGAGGCGGTTGGGATACCGCATTCGGGGCACCACGACAAGATCAGTCGCGGAACCTCTCGCCCGGTCTCTTTGTCCCCGTGCCGTCTACTTGCGGATCGCCCACAGGGAACCGAACGAGCGGAGGTACATGGTGCCTCCGGCAATCGCCGGCGAGGCGGCGATCGCGTCACCGAGGTTGTTCTGGGCAAGCACCTTGAAGGTCTTGCCGGCCTGGACGACGGTGATCATCCCGTCTCGGGCGACGCAGATCACCTTGCCGTCGACGAACACCGGGCTGGCGCGGTGACGCTGCCGGTGAGTCCGCTCGTGGTAGTACTCCTGACCGGTCTTGGCGTCCATGCAGACCAGGTTGCCGTTTTCGCGGCACAGGTAGACCAGCCCACCATGAATCAGGGGGCAGGAGACGTCGGGGGTGTTGTTGGGCCGGGTCCAGATGTGCTGGCTCTTGGCGTTGGAGATGTCTCCCTTGCCGTCGGGCCGGATGGCGACCACCGGGCCGTTCTTGGCCGTGGGGATGACGATCAGCCCCGGGATGGCCGTCGGCGAGGCGACGAACCGCAGCGTGCGGTGGTATTTCTTCTTGGGATCGTTCTGCGGGTTCAATCCGCCCTTGCGCCAGATCTCACTTCCGTCGGCGGGATTGTAGGCAATCGTGTAGTCGGCCCCGTGGCTGACCAGCAGCTTGGTTTTGCCGTCGCTGTAGATGAACGGCGAGGTGTAGGAGTGCTTGTTCTCGTCGTAGGCGTCGCTCTTGCGAACCTGTTTCCAGGCCTGCTTGCCGGTTGCGGCGTCCAGGGCCACCAGCAGCCCCTGGTCCTCCTCGGGCTTCGCCTTCCGGCTGCCGTGGATCAGCTGGAGGATGATCTTGCCGTCCTCGAGAATCAGCGAGGCGGTCAGGCCGAAAGCGATCTTGAACGGGCCGTAAGCGGGCCGCAGGTCGCGTTTCCAGGCCAGCTTGCCGGTGACCGTGTAGCAGGCGATCTCGCCGTTGGCCATCATGGCCCAGACGTGCTTGCCGTCGGTGACCGGCGAGGGGGAGGCCGAGTTGCCTTCGTCGCGGCGGACCACCTTGTTGCCCGTTCCGACCTGTTGCTGCCACTTCAGCTTGCCGGCCGTGCTCCAGGCCTGCAGCAGCAGTTTCTGCTCCTCGACACTGGTCACGTAGACCTGGTCGTCCCAGACCACCGGTGAGGCACCACCGGGACCAGGCAGCTCGACCTTCCAGGCCACGTTCTTGCCGGGACCGAATTCGGCCGGGATCCCCTTGTCGGTCGAGACACCGTTCTGGGTGGGTCCTCGCCAGTTGGGCCAGTTGGCCGCGTCGGCAGTCGAGGTGGCGGTCGTGATGAACAGGGCGAGGGTTGCGAGCAGGGCCAGGCGCATCGGTGATGGTCCTTGTGCGGTTGGGTTGCAGGTCGTGGGCAGTGTGCCGTCCCGGTCAAATGGCGAAGCCGTCGTCGGGAGGTGACTCCTGGTTGTCATTGGACGGGTCTTCGACGGCAGCGGCGAGCGTATCGGCCGGTTCTGCCGAAGTGGGTGAGTTGGTTCGTTCGCGGAAGACCACGCAGAATCCGACCAGGATCACGGCGGCCAGGATGGCCGGGATGCCCCACAGGTTTCGCCAGTTGATCGCGGCCAACTCGTCGTGGCGTGCCGTGGTCTTCTCGGCAGTCAGCTTGGTCACCAGGGCATCGTCTCCGGCTTCGGTGGCCGTGGTGATCTTCTCACCCAGTGCCTTCACTTCCTCGGCCTGGGCGATCGATTCGTCGGTTGTGTACCGCGTCTCGACCTCGGCGGCGATCTTGGCACCAATGAACATGCCCAGGCCGAGCGTGAACAGGACCAGCAGGCCCTGGGCCTGGGCCCGGATCGGCTCGGGTGCTGCCTTGTCGGTGTAGATCTGTCCGGTGACGAAGAAGAAGTCGTAGCAGATGCCGTGCAGCACGATTCCCCCGATGATCATCCAGCCGATTTCATCGGCAGCACCCAGCGAGAACAGGGCGTAGCGGATGACCCAGGCCAGCATGCCGACGGCCAGCATCCATTTCACGCCCAGCCGCTTGAAGAACAGTGGCATGACCAGCATGAAGAAGATCTCGGAGATCTGCCCGAAGGACATCGTGAACGCGATCGGCATCCCGGTCATTTCGACCACCCGGCTGGCGATCTGGTAGTAGAAGGCCAGCGGGATGCAGATCAGGGTCGAGGCGATCAGGAACACCAGGTAGGCGGGATTGGCCAGCATGACCAGCGCGTCGACTCCCAGGATCTGGCTGAAGGAGACCGGGCCGGTCTGGGTCGGAGGCGTGTCGGGCAGCGTGAAGCTGAAGAGCCCGAGTGCGATCGACGATCCGGCCGTCAGGTAAAACATCCCGATCGTCGTTTCCAGGCCGGCCAGTGTCAGGGCGAACCCGGCAATGATCCACCCGATCGTGCCCGCGACACGAATGAAGGGGAACTGCTTTTCGGGATCCTCCATGTTCTTCATCGCCAGCGTGTTGGTCAGTGCCAGTGTCGGGAAGTAGGTCAACATGTAGCCGAAGAAGTAGATGTTGATCATGTCCGCCGATGGCTCGGCTTTTTTCATCAGCATCGTGGCACCGAACATCGCCACTCCACCGGCCAGGTGCAGCACGCCCAGGACTTTCTGGGCCGAGAAGAACCGGTCGGCGACCATGCCGACGAAGAACGGCGAGATCATGGCCGCGATCGGGCCGACCGAGTAGGTCCATCCGAAATCGTCGGCCGTGAAGCCAATGGTGCTGAGGTAGTTCGGCGCAGTGACGTACCAGGCTCCCCAGATGAAGAACTGGAGAAACATCATGGTCGAGAGTTGGACGAACAGAACGGGGGACAACTGGCGTGGAGTCGAACTCATGGGTCAGTCCCGTCAGGGGGGGCACGTCGTGGTCTGTTGTAGCAGGTGTCGATGATGCCGAGATCGACGGTGGGTCACAAGCCTCGAGCGAATGATCGGTTCTTCTGCCCATTCCTCTGGACAGCCCCGTCCCACCGTTCTTACCATCCTCGGCGATTCCGTTCAGAGTGGGCCGTCATGGAACACAGCATCCACCGCCAGTTGAAGTCGTTGTACGTGACCGACACCGATCGGCACGAGGTGACCGTTGACGGGTTCCGGATCGACGCGGTGGACGAGGAGCGGCTGATCGAGATCCAGTACGGATCGCTGGGGGCGATTCGCGACAAGATCCGACGTCTGCTTCGCTCGCACGACGTGCTGGTGGTCAAACCCCTGGCCCAGCGGAAGCAGTTGCTCAAGCGGGATGTCCCCGAGGGACCGGTGGTCTCGACCCGAAAGAGTCCCAAGAAGCAGACGCTGTGGAACCTCTTTGACGACCTGGTTCACTTCGTCGGCGTCTTCCCGCACCCACGGCTCGAACTCGAAGTGCTGATGACGTTGCAGGACGAGTACCGGTTGCCGGCCGAGAAAAAGCGGCGGGTCAGTCGCGGGTACATCGTCGAGGACCGGCTGTTGTCGGAGGTGACCGACCGCGCGATGTTGCGGACCGTCGACGACCTGCTGGCGATGCTGCCCGATGCGATCAAGCCGCCCGAACGGACCGAGCCCTTCGGCACCGCCGACCTGGCCGCTGCCGCCGGCATCAGCCGTCCGCTGGCCCGCAAGGTGGCCTATTGCCTGCGCCGTTGCGGGCTCGCCCAGGTCGTGGGCAAGCAGGGGAACGCGATCCTCTATCAACTGCCTGCCTGCGGTTGAATCAGGACGCCTGCCGCAACACCGCCCGAGGCAACTCGAGTGCCACGTCGTGGATGTGGTCTCCGCGGATCGTTTCCAGCCCGTCGGCGTAACCGACCAGCAGGGCCAGGTCGCACAACCGGCCGATCGCCCGCGGGGTCCCTCCCGAGAGAGCGTGAAGAGCAGCCACCGCGTCGGGAGCGAACGGAGTCCGGGTGCAGCCGGCAGCCGCCAGGCGTCCATTCACGTATTCCGCGGTTTCGCTTTGAGTCAACGGAGGCAACTGGGCGACCAGCGACAGGCGGTCGGCCAGTTG
>DLVV01000074.1:9679-16789 GCA_003445035.1 Planctomycetaceae bacterium
GTCAGCACCTCGAGTGTCGACGAGTTTTTCAGCACGTGGGCCTCGTCGATCACCAGTATCGGTTGCCGGTCCCGTCTGGACCACTCCGTCAACTGGTGCCGCATAACCCGCAGCGCGACGTCGGCACCCTCATCAGCGGTTTCCAGCAGGTGTTCGTCGGCACCCAGTTCGACGGCCATCCAGGCGATCAACTCGGCCGTGCTCAGTCGTGGAAAGACCACGTGCACAAACGGTTCGAAGGACTCGGACAACTCTTCGCTCAGCCGGGTCGCCACGGTGGTCTTGCCCGTGCCGATCTCGCCGATCAGTGCTGCAGCCCCCAGGCCCGCTTCGACCGTGTGCCGCAGTTTCAGCAACGCCGCCTGGTGCGGATGGCAGGAAACAAATCCCTCGGTGTCCGGCCCCGCGGGAAACGGCGGCCGGGACAAGCCCCAGTAGCTCCGGTACATTCCCGCCGACTCCTCGTTGACCTGCCCCACCGGTATCGAGATCGACCGGGAGAGGGTGGGGTCTTGAGGGTTTTTCGGCTTGGGCGATTTTGGAGGAGTGGGGGAACTTTGCCGATTGGCAACGTGGTCTTAGAGACCCAGCACGTCGTTCATCGTGTAGGTTCCAGGAGCCTGTCCGGCCAGGAACGCGGCGGCGGCAACGGCACCGTAGGCGTAGCTGTCGCGGGTCTGGCCGCGGACGGTCAGGTCGATTGTCTCGCCGATCATGCCGAAGACGATGGTGTGTTCGCCAACGTTGTCACCGGTTCTCAGGGCGTGGTAACCGATCTCGTCCTGCGGCCGCTGGCCGATTCGGCCTTCGCGACCGTGAACATGACTGGTCTGGCCCATCTCCGCGGCGATCAATTCTCCGAACTTCAGCGCTGTCCCACTCGGGCTGTCCTCCTTGAACCGGTGGTGACGCTCGACGATCTCGACGTCGACTCCTCCCGGCGACGACGACAGGGCCCGGGCGGCGTCGGCGGCCAGTTTCATCACCAGGTTGACCGCCAGGCTCATGTTGGGGGCCACGATCAGCCCGGCCACCTCGGCCACCGAATCGACGGTGGTTCGCTGGTCGGGTTCGAGTCCGGTGGTCGCGGCCACCAGGGCGATCGACCGTTCGTGGCAGATGCTGGCGATGGCCGCCAGTCCTTCGGGGGTCGAGAAGTCGATTACCACATCGACGTTTTCAGGCAAGGTTGCTTCAACGGCGATGCCGATCGTTCCGATGCCGGCCAGTTCACCGATATCCTGTCCCACCAGTCCACTGGCTTCGGCGTCGACGGCCGCGGCGACTTCCAGTGCCGGGTCGGCGTGCGTCAGGGCGACGATCCGCCGTCCCATCCGACCTCCGGCACCGTTGACCCCGACTCGTATCGCGTCACTCATCGCTAGGGACTCCCCGCTGATGCGGCTTCGATCGCCGCGTCGATTTCGTGTTGAACGTCTTCCATGTTCTCGACCGGGCGTCGTTGTCGCAATGCGGCCAGCGCTGTCGCATCGCCGATCCGACCCAGTGCCCAGGCGGCACTGCCACGGACGATGGGTTCATCGTCGTCGAGCAATGCGGCCAGTGGTTCGACCGCATCGGTTCGCCTCGAGTTCCCCGCGACGATCGCGGCGTTGCGGACCACCCCGGACCGCTTCGGTCGCTCGAGTGGCGTGGGACCCAGGCGTTGACGGAAACCGGTTTCGTCGAGTTTCAACAGGTCCAGGACATCGGCATCGCCCAACCCAGCGACAGGCTCGAATTCCGGTTCGGATGTTGCCGGGGCGTCCCGGTTCCACGGGCAGACCTCCTGGCAGATGTCGCAGCCGAACACCCAGTCGCCGAGGCCTTCGCGGAGTTCGGTCGGGATCGGTTCGTCTCTCAGTTCGATGGTCAGGTAGCTGATGCAGCGACGGGCGTCGAGCACGTAGGGTTCGGGGAAGGCGTTGGTCGGGCAGGCGTCCAGGCAGGCCGTGCAGGTGCCGCAATGGTCGGTTTGGTCTCCGGCATCCGGATCGAGTGGCTGGTCGATCAGCAGCGCGGCCAGGAAGAACCAGCTGCCGAAGTGACGGTCCAGCAGCATGGTGTTTTTGCCGAACCAGCCGATCCCCGCCCGTCGTGCGAAGTCCCGTTCCAGCAGAGGTGCGGTGTCGACGATACCCCGGGTGCGGCAGCCGGGCAGTTGTCCGTGTACGAAATCGGCCAGTTCCGACAGTCGTTCTCTCAGCACGTCGTGGTAATCGCGGGTTCCGGTGGCGTAGCGGGCCACCCGGGCCGGGATGGCCGGGGATGGGGAGTCCTGCTCGACGGATGTCTCTCCCATGCTCGCTTCGTTGGCCGAACGGTAGAGCATTCCCAGCATGATGAGGCTGGTCGAGCCGGGCAGGACGTTGTCCGGGTGGTCGTACGCGTCGCGTCGACGTGACAGGTAGCCCATTTGCCCGTCGAAGCCCGCGTCGAGCCAGTTGCTGAAGTGATCGAGGCTCTCGGGCCGACCGGCCGGGGCGATGCCGACCAGTTCGAATCCGATTCGCCGGGCCTCGGCGCGAATCGCCTCGGAAACGGCACTCCGGTCGACGGGCTCGCCGGGAGAGGGGAGAGAGGAGTTCACGACGGGGCCAACCGGGACAAATGGGCTCGCCCGTCGGCGAGCACCTGGTCGTCGGCGACGGTTTTCAGTGGCGTGTACTGCGGGTGACGGACCTGTCGATAGGGGTTGTTGCGAGCGGCGTTGTAACAGCAGATCAACGCCCACCGCGGGTCGGGCGTGGTGTTGGCGTCGGAGCGGTGCAGCAGATTGCAGTGGAAGAAAATGGCGTCGCCGGGATCCAGGGTCACGTGGACCGTCTCGAGTTGCTGCTCGATGGCGGCGACACGTTCGGGATCGGCTCCGGTCTGGTCGCCCTTGATCCCGTGTTCGATCCGTCCCATGCGGTGTGAACCGGCCAGTACCTGCAGGCAGCCGTTGTCCCGAGTGGCCGGATCGACGGCGATCAGGCAACTGGCCAGCAGGGGGTAGAGGCAGGCGTAGTCGTACCAGTAGCCGTAGTCCTGGTGCCAGGCCCAGGCGCCGGCGGTCTGGCGGTCCTTGAAGATCAGCTTGTGGTGATAATGGTAGACCTCGCCACCGAGCAGTTGCTCCATCACCGAGACGATTCGCCGGCTGCGGGAGATCGTGCTGTAGATGTCGTCTTCGAGTTCATTGCGGACCCGCAATGACACGGCCCGGCCCTCGCCGTCGTCGCGGACCGAGGCGTCGGCTCGCAACCGGATATCGGCGCGGGCGATCTGCCCCAGCAGTTCGACTTCCTCGGCCGTCAACAGTTCCCGGGTGATGAAGAACCCGTCCCGGTCCCAGGCGGTCTGCTGATCGGTGTCGGTCATCGCGCGAGGATCCGTATCGAGTGCTAGGCCTTGCGGATCTTCTCGCGACCCTCGGTCACGTTGCCAGTGGCGTTTCGGGTGTCGACGATCAGCCGCGCGTGGCGGACGACGAAGTCGTAGTCGTAGGCGGTGTGATCGGTGGCGATCAGCACGCAGTCCTGCGACGCAAGAAACTCGGGTGTCAGTTCGCTGCTCGAGAGATCGGGCACGTCGTGGTGTCTCATCGACGGCAACACGGGGATGTGCGGGTCGTTGTAGGTCAGTTCGACCCCCTGGTCTCGCAGCAGGTCCATCAGCACGAACGAGGGACTTTCTCGCGGATCGTCCACGTCCTTCTTGTAGGCCATACCCAGCAGGCAGATCCGGCTGCCCTGCAGCGACTTGCCCTCTTCGCCCAGAAACTCCGTCAGGCGGCTGACGACGTAGGTGGGCATCGCCGAGTTGACTTCCCCGGCGAGCTCGATGAACCGAGTGGTCATCCCCTGCTGTCGAGCCAGCCAACTGAGGTAGAAGGGGTCAATCGGGATGCAGTGTCCGCCCAGTCCGGGGCCGGGGTAGAACGCCTGGAAGCCGAAGGGCTTGGTCTTGGCCGCATTGACGACGTCCCAGATGTCGATGTCCATCCGGTCCAGCAGTGTCTTGAGTTCGTTGACCAGGGCGATGTTGACGGCCCGGTAGGTGTTCTCGAGGATCTTGCAGGCCTCAGCCACCTCGGGGCTGCCCACCGGAACCACCTGCACGATCGCTTGTTCGTAAAGCGCTGCGGCCACCTGGCCGCTGGGCTCGTCAATTCCGCCGACGACCTTGGGGATGCCGGCGGCCGAATAGTCCGGGTTGCCCGGATCCTCGCGTTCTGGGCTGTAGGCCAGGAAGTAGTCGCTGCCGACCGTCAGGCCGCTTTCGGCCAGCAAGGGCAGCACGACATTGCGGGTGGTCGTCGGGTAGGTGGTGCTTTCCAGGACCACCAGTTGGCCGGGCCGCAGCGTGGCAGCGATCGTCCGGGCCGTGCCCTCGACGTACTGCAGGTCCGGGTCACGGTTTTCCGAGAGCGGTGTGGGGACGCAGATCAGCAGCGCGTCGGCTTCGCTCATCCGTGCCTGGTCACAGGTCGCCTCGAATTGCCCGGCATTCAGCCAGCCCGAGACCGTCTCGGAGCTGATGTGCTTGATGTAGCTCTCGCCGGCGGCTAGCCGATCGACCTTGTCCTGGTCGACGTCGAAGCCCAGGACGGTGAATCCGGCGTTGATGAACGCGTTGGCCAGCGGAAGCCCGACGTAGCCAAGACCGATGATGCCGATCCGGGCCGACTTGTCCTGGATGGCGGCGTGGAGAGACTGCTGCACGGGGGAGGGTTTCCGGGGCTCGTCGCGGACAACACCAGGTCGGGGGACGCCTCAGGGCTTGGCAACCGTCACCATCAGTGGTGGGCTGCTGAAAGTGGCTTTCATCACGAAGTTGATCGAGATGTTGGCCATGACCGAGACCTGCTGCATCTTGACCGGCGGGGCGTCCTTGGCTGCCTTGAGTACGATCTGGCCCTGGCTGGCCTTGCCGGTGATCAGTGTCTTGCTGGCCCCCGCGTCGATTGTGACCCCCTTGGGTAACGCGTTGCCATAGACGGTGCCCAGGTGCTGGAACAGCACGTCGAGGGTGACGTTCTTGGTGAACCCGGGAGCGCGTTCGAAGTTGACCTTGATCGTGGTCGAACCGCCCGGCTTGAGGGTCACGGCCAGGGTGCTCAACTGGATCGATCGGATGTCAGAGCGTTCGCCGACGTTGACGGCATGGGTGTTGACCGGCCAGTGGTTGCGTCCGCCGCCGGGCATGTAGGTTTCCTGCATCGGTCGGGCGATGTCGGTCAGGGGTGGTCCGGGCGGTGACTTGGCCGTCTGGATCTCGGTGCCGGTGACGGAGATGTTGGAGATCGCCGGCTTGGCGTCGGCGTTGGCGCTGAGGATGATGCACCCGTCGGTGCCGTTGGCGAGGATTCGGCCGCAGCGGGCGATGACTCCCGGCGGAAGGTGGTCAACGGCCAGGTCGATCGCACCGGCGAACCCGTTGTGACGCTCGGAACGGACGAAGATCACTCCGTGCGTGGCCGGGGTGAGTTGGGTCTTGTCCGAGTCGAGGAACAGTTCGAAGTACGGCACCGCCTTGGTGGTGCGGACGGCGTAGACATGGCGGGGGCCGCCCCGCAGGTGCACGTCACGGATCTCGATCACGTACTTGCCGTCGGCCGGGACAGTGAAATTTTCGACCTGCGAGTCCTGGGTCAGTCGCTTCAGGCGGCGGAAGTCGTCGTTGAGCGAGAGTTGTTTGCCGGTGGCATCGAGAATTCTCAGGTGCGGGTCCAGGGCACTGCCGGCCCTCCGTGCCACCACCTCGAAGGTGTACTTCTCGCCCTTTTTGGCCTCGAAGACATAGCAGTCGATGTCCGATTCGGACTCGATCCGTCCGCTGATCGTCGAGGGGACGGCGACTGCCTGGGCGGACTTCACGTCGTTGTTTCCGGCGCCGCCCTCGACGGCCGTTGGCAGAGAACTGGCGACCACCCGCACGGGGTTGCTGGGTCCTGACGCCAGGGCCAGCCGCTGCCAGGACTGTCCGGTCGGGATGTCGGCCGGCAGGTTGATCTTCAGCGTGCCGACCGTGGCCAGGTGATGTCCCACGGGGGCCAGCGTGACGTCGCGGCCCAGGGCGACTGCCAGCGGATGGATGGTCTCCACGACCGGCCGGCTGTGCGATTCGATCGAGTACTGCCAGTGGCTGTTGCCCTGGTACCGGACATCACGGATTTCCAGGGTGTATTCGCCATCGGCCGGCGCGGTGGTGGCCAGGAACGGGTCGGCGAAGTGGTAATTGTCCGAAGAAGCCAGTGTGCTGCCGGTGGCGGACCGCAGGGTGAGAATCGGGTCGACGTGTTTCTGGAGATCGTGGATACGGTCCTGCAGTCGTTGCGAACGAACGTGAAAGGAAAGCGGCTGGCCTTTCCTGGCGGTGAACTTGAAGACGTCAACGTCCTCGGCCTTCTCGATCGCCCCGCAGATGGTCGCTGGCAGCGTGATCGCCTGGGCCTTGGCGGCCGAGTCGTTGTTGCCGGTCTCGGAAACGACCTTGTCCCGGACGATCACGATCTGGCCGACGGTGCTGGCCCCTCGAGGAGTCGCCAGTCGGAAATCACGGACACCCGGCTGGGCATCGGGAGCGATGGTGAACTTCAGCTTCAGGGTCGTCAGGTTGGGCGTCTTGCCGTCCTTGGGCTTGGCGACCGGTACGATCTCGGCAGTGACGCCGCGGCCGGTGACCAGCACCTTGTGAGCCCCGTAGAGGTTGTAACGGGAACTGATGGTGTGCTCGGAGGTTTGCCCGACCTGGGCGGCAACCGGCTTGAGCCCCATCAGCATCGGATACTGGGCCACCGCGGCCGGCGGCAACGCGGCGACCGTCAGCAGGATGGTGGCGAATCCGAAGATCACCTGGAGTGGGCGGTGGTGGAACATGTTGGAAGAGCTTTCGGTGTCAATGGACAAACAGGAACTGCTTCGAGTTGAGCAGCGCCCAGAGCAGGTCCTCGTAGCATTCCTTGGGACTGGGGCTGGCGGACAGGAACTCGCGGCACGCCGCCTGTTCCTCGGCCGACGGCCGCCGGGCCAGGGTGGCCAGGTACAGTTCCTCGACGATTTTCTCGTGGGTCGACTTGGCCGTCAGCAACTTGCCGACACGCCCGTTCTTGGCGGCCACCTTCGA
>DLVV01000040.1:0-3171 GCA_003445035.1 Planctomycetaceae bacterium
TTGGGTACAAGGCGATCGAGAATCGCCACCATATTCAGGATCTGCACGCCACGATCCTGCCCCTGGCGGGATTCGACCACGAGGGATTGACTTACCGGTTCAACGGTCGCGATTTTCGTTTGACCGACGTCAAAGGCGAGGTGATCACGGGCCTGCTTGCCTGAGTCCCAGGCATCGCCACCCTCGCGGTTCGGTATTCCCGGTCAATCAGTGGATCCGACGACGCCATCGAGACGCGCTTCACACATGCCGAAATTTGCTTGGGACAATTATGAGTCGACCGGGTGGACCACCTCTCCCTGGCTCAGCCTCGATGCCACTTCCGCCTCCGGCGTGTTTCAACCGCCGTCTGTGTATGATGCCGGACCACGTATCGAGTTTTTCACACAGGACAATCTACTCAACTGTCCGGACAGCCACGTTGGATGTCGACACATCACTACGAGGATCCGCTTCCATGACTCGCCCCGCAGTCCGCCTGGAACATTTTTCTGCCAGCCTGCTGATCGCAATGTTGGCCATCCCTGCGTTCTCGATTCACGCTGCCGAACCCAGCAGTCCCAAAGGAGTCATGATCCTCAAGGCGAACAAGCTGTCCGGCAAAGCGATCTCCGCGGTACGCACACCGCTGGGAATTCCCAATGACTACAAGCCCTTCATCGCTCGCCTGAAGAGCGGCGACCTACTGACTGTCGCGTTCTGCTTTGGGCCGATCCCGGGGGTGAAGGGCTACGCTGAGCGGGCTCTCTTCTGGCGATCCAGGGACAACGGGAAGACATGGGGGCCACGGGAGGAACGGATTGACATCCAGGGCCGCGAATTCGGCCTGACCACTCTGTCCGACGGAACGCTGTTGATGACCTGCCACTGGCTTGCCAGGGATGTCTTCAATCCGTCGAAGCACACGCACAGCAAGATCTTCCGGTCAACGGACGAGGGCAAAACGTGGTCAGAAATCCGGATCGGTCCGAACGCCTTTCCCGACCGGGCAGCCACCGTCGCCGATTGGATGGCTTTCGAAATGCCCGACCCGAAGCACCCCGGCAAGCTGCTGGCCTGCGTTGGCGTGAGCATGCAGGATGGTCACAAAAATGCTCCGAAGGTAGTTCGCATCTGGAGATCCGCCGACAGCGGAAAAACGTGGGACCGCTCACTTCGTCCCGATACACAAGGCTGGATAGATGTGGACGGATTCTTTTCTCAGACGGTCACGTTTCGCACCAAGACCGGAAAACTCCTGCACCCGGTGCGCGTCGACCGCACCGGACCGCACTGGCACATTCCGGGAACACCGGAAAGCCTGAAGAAGGAGAGTGGTGACCAGGGCGACCGCATGATGCTGTGGGAATCCACTGACAACGGCCGACATTTCCGACGCCACAACAAGATTGGCAACTTCGGCACCTACGGAGAGATGTACCCTCGGTTCCTGCAACTGCAGGACGGCCGCATCCTGCTGACGTTCACCGTTCGCAGCAACTCGACCGATGGCCACCGGCTCGGCCTCCGGGCGATCCTCAACAGCAACGACGGCAAGAGCTGGGAATTCCGCAACGATCGCATGGTCATCAGTGATGTCAACTTCGGGTCCAGCGGAGGTGGATTCGGAAATACAATCCAAACCGCCGACGGAAGGCTCGTGTCGGTTTACAGCTATCGCGACAAGGCAGGCAAGACACACATCGAGGCGATCCGTTGGTCGTTGCCTGACAATCGTCGCTGATCACTGACGTCGCGACGTGGAGGCGAGCCGTACGGAACGTTCCCGCCTGCCGGCGCAATCGGTGTGTAGCAATAGGAAAACTTCGATGCTGGTGTGAAACCAGCCCAACACCTCTTGATCCTGGAGTCTAAAAGAGGATCCCGGAGGAAAAACCGGCCGTCTGAGACAGCCGATGTGTTCCGGCCTCCCCGAGAGGCATTTGTCTTGAAGGGCTTGTTACAGCCTTGGTTGACACCTCTGTAGAATCTACTCGCAACACTCCCGCCCTCCGGCAGAATGCCACCGAGTGCAACCGACACGGCCCCTGCTGAACAATCAACGAGTTCAACAGAACCGACATGGCCCATCTTCCTGCCGTACTGACTCGAACCGAAAAGGGACTTCATGAGCTTCACTCGACGGCGATTCCTAAAGGGAAGCCTCGCAGGAATCGCAGGAGCCACAGGAGTGATTCCTGTGCTGCCGACCGTACACGCAGCCAGCAGACGGCGCCGACTCAAGATCGCCGCCGTCACGACGGTCTATTTCAAATACTCCCACGCACAGCACATCGTCGATCGCTTCCTGGAAGGGTACGGCTGGGAAGGGAAACACCATCGTCCCGACATGGATGTCGTATCCCTGTACGTCGAACAAGTCGGTGAGAACGACCTGAGCCGAGAACGCCTGAAACGGTACCCGGGCATGAAACATGCCGAGACCATAGAACAGGCCCTTACGCTGGGCACCGGCAAACTGGCCGTCGATGGGGTTCTCTTGATCGGCGAACACGGCAATTACCCGGTCAACGAAAAGGGCCAGACGCAGTATCCGCGATACGAGTACTTCCAGAAGATCGTTGACGTTTATCGCAAGACCGGACAAACCGCCCCGGTCTTCAACGACAAACATCTGTCGTGGAACTGGAAGTGGGCCCGAGAGATGTACGACACGTCCCGCAAGATGGACTTCGGTTTCATGGCCGGGTCGTCACTGCCGGTCGCGAGACGAATGCCGTCGGTCGACCTTCCGTGGAAATCGAAAATTCGCGAATCACTGGTCATGCGTCCCGGATGGCTCGATGGAGGCGACATCCACACCATCGAAGCACTCCAGGCCATCATCGAACGCCGAAACCATGGAGAAACGGGAATCGCATGGGTCGAAGCGCTTGAGGGAGACCGTTTCTGGAAAGCTATGGACGCCGGATCGTGGGAGAAAGGCGGCTGGGACCGCCAGTTGATGGAAACCGGGTTCACCCGCAGTAACACCATCCAGGTGGTCCGTGAAAATTACGGCGTCGTACTTCCCAAGATCGCCGACCTGAAACGGATGGCGCCCGGATCCTACGCCTACCGGTTCCAATACCGGGATGGCACCCGTGCCACGGCACTGGCATTTCGGGAAACGGCGAGACAGGGACGGATCCTCAGCGACACGCCTATCACCGTTCGCATGAAGAACGACGA
>DLVV01000040.1:3404-3556 GCA_003445035.1 Planctomycetaceae bacterium
ACCCGTGCCACGGCATTGGCGTTCCGAGAAAAGGGCCGGCAGGGGCGCATCCTCAGCGACACTCCCATCGCCGTCCGCATGAAGGATGATGACATCTTCTCGACACTCATCTATCTCCCCTATTACTCGATGCGCAACTTCTTCAGCCCACA
>DLVV01000279.1:0-385 GCA_003445035.1 Planctomycetaceae bacterium
CTGAAGATCACCTTGTCGCCGTCCTGAACGGTCAACGCGATCTTGTCGCCGTCGGACTTGACGTAACCGTCACCCACGGCGACGACTTCACCACGCTGCGGCTTGTCCTGGGCCGAATCGGGAAGCACGATGCCGCCCGCGGTTGTCTCTTCAGCCGACTCACGTCTCACCACCACCCGGTCGCCCAGGGGAACAATGTTGATGCCCTGTTTCTTGGCCATCAGCCGCCTCCTCTTCAGTCGCTATCGCGGTGTCTATTCGTGTGGCTCGCTCGCGACGACCGCCACAGCGGTTACGCCGTAACGTCCTGGATACGATCCAGAACACTTGGTAGATAATGCGAACTCCGTGCCCAAACAGTCAGGAAACTCTAAGTCGTTTTCTT
>DLVV01000279.1:768-9612 GCA_003445035.1 Planctomycetaceae bacterium
CGACCATTGTGGCTGTCATTTTGGCAGGAGTCAACTCACCCGACCTCTACCTGGGTCCCCTTGGAAGCTCCATTTTCGAGGTTCGTGAGCCTCAATTGTCCACAGGCGGCATCGATATCGGCTCCCTTCCTCTTCCTGACGGTGGTGGCCACGCCAGCTTCTTCGAGAATCGTCGCGAAGCGTTGGGTTTGAGGTTCACCGGGGCAGGTCCACCTCAGCACGTCGACGTTGTTCATCGGTATCAGGTTGACGTGTGCCTTCCGGTTGGCCAGCAGCGCGGCCAACTGCCTGGCGTGCCGGGGTTGGTCGTTGGTTTCGGACAGCAGCACGTATTCGTAGGTCACTCGCCGGCCGGTTCGTTCGAAGAACTCGTCAGCCGCCTCGAGAATCGCATCGATCCCGATCTGTTCATTGACGGGGACCAGTCGGTTGCGGAGTTCGTCGTTGGGGGCGTGCAGCGAAACGGCCAGATTGTAGGGTCTTCCGATTTCGGCCAGTTGTCGGATCCCCTTGGGCAGGCCGACGGTCGAGATGGTGATGCGTCGGGGGCTGAGTCCCAGTCCATCCTCGGCATGGACGTCCTCGAGTGCTTCCAGCAGTTGTGTCAGGTTGGCCAGAGGCTCGCCGATGCCCATCACGACGATGTTGGTCAGGCGTTCACCGGGTTCGAGCCGTCGAGTGAGCCGCAGGACCTGTTCGAGGATCTCGGTTCGCGAGAGGTTGCGGTCCAGTCCCAGGAGTCCGCTGGCACAGAAGACACATCCCATGGCACAGCCGACCTGCGTGCTGATGCAGGCGGTCCACCGCCGTGGTTCTCGCATCAACACGCACTCGACCTGCTTGCCGTCGACCAGTTCCACCAGCAGTTTCTCGGTCCGGTCTCCGGCGACCTGGTGCTGGACGACCTGCCCGGTGAACAGGTCGAATTCGTTGTCGAGTTGTTCTCGAAGCTCGGAGGGCAGGTCGGTCATGTCCGAGATCGACTCGGCACCACGGGAGTAGATCCACTGCCTGAGCTGTTGGCCGCGGTAGGACGGCTGGTCATGCCGGGTGAGCCAATCGGTGACTTGACCGGCGGAGAGTCCGCACAGGGACTCGCGTCCCGGGAGGATCGGGAGAGGGGCGTCGGCGAGCGGGTCGGAGGTGGTCATTGCGGCAAAGTGTACGACGGGATCGGATCGTCCACTGTCGCGGACTGCCCTCGACGAATCAACGCCCGGCGTCGGCGACCAGCGACAGGTGCAGGGTGTCGAACTCGATCGACGTGATCTTCAGTCCCGGTTCGTTGTCCGGGCCGACGCCGGACACCTTCGGCCGGTTGTCACCGAGCGACAGCCTGACCCGTGGGGTGTCGGGGTATTCCAGGGTCAGCATGGTCCTGGGCGGCTTGGAGGCCAGCGCCAGCGGGTTGCCGAATTCGGCAACACGGACGAACGTGGCCACGACCTGTTGGTCCCGGTTGGTGAGCTTGGGTCGGATCGTCATCTTTCGCCCGTTGAGCGAGAGTCCTATCCTCGCTTCGTTCAATTGCCACCCGCTGCCGGCCACCACGACGATGTCATCGGCGCCGAATTGTCGCCGCGGCATGACCTTCAGTGACCCGGCCAGTTGCCGGTTGACCGTGGCGGGGACCTTCCCGGGGGCGAGACGAGCCACGCATCTCAGCAGCACCGGCACCGGCAGGTCCCGGCAGACCTTTGGGTCGGCCAGCCGCTTGGCGATCTTGTCGAGGTCACCGGTGCGGTAGTAGAGCGAGAGCAGATGGACCAGGCTGCGTGTGCGTTCGACGTTGGTGTCGAGGTTGGTCAAGATGGCTTCTTCGGCCTGGGTTGTCCGGCCGGTGTCGGCAAGCACCCGGGCGCAGATCAGGTTGGCCTCCCAGCAGGTCGAGGACATTCGGAGTGCCTTCATCGCGGTCAGCGGCGCGGCCGGTTGGCCGAGATGGGCCTGGATCATCGCCTGGTTGGCAATGCCCGCCGCAAGGAGTTCATCGTTGCGAAAGTGTCCGGCGGCGATCCCGGTCATCCGGTCGTAGGTCTTCATCGCAGCGAAGAGCTGGCCGAGTTGCTGCTGGGTGCGTCCGAGGTAATACCAGTACGGCGGGTAGTGCGTCATGAATCGCTCCATCCGCTTCAGCACGCGGAGGCGTTGCCGGGGACCCCGTATTTTGAGAGCGACCTCGAGTCGATCGAGATCGCTGCCGCGGACCAACCACGCGTCGGGAATCTGCTTCTTTCGAGCCATTTGCCAGAGCGTGTCGAGGAAGGTCGATGACTTGCTGACGACCGTCTTCATCCGGATCTTCTCGACCTTCCAGATGTCACTCTCCTTCTGGTCCTCCATCGCCCGGTAGTCCCACCAGCTGTTGGCTCCGGTGCGGACGGCTCCGACGAGCTGCGCGGTGGCAACTTCCGAGCCGAACAACAACGCGTTGGCGAACAGTCGACGGTGAAATTCGCGGCGGTGACGTGCGTCGAACGCCAGACGCTCCTTCTCGGCGATCTGCACCAGGTGGATCTCGTCGAGAACTGCGGTGTAGAGCTGGATCACTTCGCGGTCGGCGATCCCGCTGAGGTTGAGGTTGTTGAGGATCTGCGTCTGTTCCTGGAGCATCACCCGCTTGGTTGGTTGTTTGCGGATCCGGTGGAACGACGCCCGGCAGTAGTTCAATGCCACGGCGGTTGCCTGGCGATCACGATCGATCTCGGCCTGCTTCTCAGCCTGCTTCTGGGCCTCGGTCTTGGCGATCGGCATCGTCTTGGACGAGGCCGGATCGGGAGCCGGGTCGGCGGAATGAGCCAGTGTCGGGACATAGACCAAGAACGCGACAAGCAGACCGGTAGCGGTCGTGGTGCGGAGGGGCTTGAAATGAGTCAGAGCCATCGGGATAGACCTTCGGCATGAGAGTTTGTCCGTAGAAAGTCTACCGCGTGTCATCAGCCGCTATGTCGGAGCTGACCGAAGCGGCGGAGTGGAAACCGCGAGTCGCGTCCGGTTGGGCAAGATGGCTAAACCCGGACGTCGTTGCGACCGTTACAGACCCTCAGGCTGCTCTCCGCCGGGCACCGGCCCCGGCTCCGCGGGCCTGGCAGGCGGCTTCCAGCCGTTGGATCACCCGTTGACGGGCGATGGCGTTGAGTCCGGGAGCGATCGGCAGCGAGATCACCTCGGTCGCGGCCCTTTCGGCGCACGGCAGGCTGCCGCTGGAGTAACCCAGCGATTCGAAGCAGGGCTGCAGGTGCAGCGGTGTCGGATAGTAGACGGCGCAGCCGACACCGTCTTCGCGGAGCGACCCGAGAATGAGGTCGCGGTGGGAGGCGGGGACCCGGATCGTGTACTGGTTGTATACGTGCCGGCAGGAATCGGCAGTTCGAGGACGAACGACCCAGTCGTCGAGCCCGGCGGCATCGAGCAGCTGATCGTAGTGGCGGGCGGATTCGATCCGTTGTTCCGTCCATGTCTCGAGCTGGGTGAGCTTGACCCTGAGGATCGCGGCCTGGAGAGCGTCGAGTCGACTGTTGAAGCCGACGGCGAGGTGCTGGTACCCACCGGCGTCCCCATGGACACGGAGTTGAGCGATGCGGGCGGCGAGATCGCCGTCGTCCACGGTGACGACACCGCCGTCGCCGGCCCCTCCGAGGTTCTTGGTGGGGAAGAAGCTGAAGCAACCCATCCTGCCGAGCACTCCAGCCTTGCGGCCCTGGTACTCGGCTCCGATCGCCTGGCAGGCGTCCTCGATGAGCGGAAGATCGTTCTGGACCGCCAGCCGCCACAACGGTTCCATGTCGGCGATGTGTCCGAACAGGTGGACAGGGATGATGGCCCGGGTCTTTTCGTTGATTGCGCCGGCGGCGCCCTCGGGGCAGATATTGAACCCGTCGGATTCGATGTCGACGAAAACCGGCGTGGCCCCCACCCGGTGAATGGCTCCGGCGGTGGCGAAGAATGTGAACGGGCTGGTGATCACCTCGTCGCCGGGCCCGATGCCGAGGGCCATCAGCGAGAGCACCAGCGCGTCGGTGCCCGAGGCACAGGAGACAGCGTGGCGGGAATCGCAGAAGGAGGCGATTTCGGTCTCGAGGGTCGCGACTTCTTCACCAAGGACGAACTGGCCGCTGTCGAGTACCCGCGTGACAGCTTCGAGAAGTTCGTCGGCAATCGGTTTGTGCTGGGCCGAGAGATCGATGAAGGGAACGGGTGGGGTGGCCGCGGTTTCGGGCGAATCCATTCGCGTGATTCCGGGTGGGAGAGGCAGGATCCCCTGGGAGGGGCGGTAATGTAGGACCAGCCCCCGGTCGGGTCAAGATGAGCCGTTGCTCTACTTGCCCGACTTCTTTTTCGCCTGCTTCTTCCGATCGGCGGCACGCTGACGCGCGTCGGCCAGCACTCCTTCGGGGTCGTCGAGAAAGGCATCCCGGCACCCACTGCAGCAGACCCAGTAGGTCTTGCCCTTGTAGCTGACCTTCGAGGTGCCCTTGCCTTCGGTGACGATGCACAGGGGCCCGGTGTTGGCCACGGCCAGCCGGGTTCCGGCCCGCGTGTAACCGATGCCGGCCACCCGGGTGTAGAACTTGCTGTTTGCGCGGCGGCGTTCGTGCAGCAACAGGGTCCGTTTCTCGTTGATCGTACGAATAGTCAGTCGGTGCACCAGCCCCTTCTTGTCGGGTTGGGATTCGAGCACCAGTGCTCCCTTGGTTCCAGGCCGGCCGTTGTAGGTTCGTTTCGTCTTGTCGGCCATCGTGGCCTGCAGGGTGAACAGCCCGGTCTTGGTGTCGAACCCGAACAGCCCGTCGACGATCAACTTGCTGCCGGATGACTTGTAGCGAATGGTGACCGGGGCGGGCTTGTCCGGGGACGCCGGCTTGCCGTTGGTGAACTGCCAGGTCCAGTTGGACTTTTCGCTCCAGGCTCCCGAGGCCGATCCGCGGCGGGGCTGTCCGACGCCCCGCCAGCCACCGATCAGGGGGTTGAACCGCTTGAGGGCTTCCTTGGCGGTCCGGGGCCGGGCCGTCTTGGCCGATGATGGAGCCGCCTTGTCGTTCTGGGACCACACCGACGGGGAGGCGAACGTGGCGGCCAGCCCGAGGGTGACGGACAGGATGATCGAAGGATGCGGGCGTGGCATGACGACGATTCTCCAGGACGAAGTGACCCGGACTTCAGGATAACACGCCATTGAGGTCGCGGGAACGCGACCTGCCGGGCGGGTCACTTGCCGCGAGTCAGAGTCGCGAAACGGGCCAGCAGGTCTCGGGTGATCGGGCCGGGTGTGCCGTCACCGATGGTTCGTCCGTCGAGACTGACCACGGCGATGACCTCGGCGGCCGTCCCCGTCAGGAAACACTCGTCGGCGGTGTAGATGTCCTCTTGCATCAGTGTCGTCTCGTGGACCTCGTGTCCGGCCTCCCTCGCCAGGTCGATCACCGTGTTGCGGGTGATCCCTTCGAGGATCCCGGCTTCGGTGGGAGGGGTTCGGATCAGGCCGTCCTTGATGATGAAGACGTTGTCCCCGGTACACTCGGCCACCTCACCCTTGTGGTTGAGCATCAGGGCCTCGACGCAGCCCGCATCGGTCCCCTCGATCTTGGCCAGGATGTTGTTGAGGTAGTTGAGCGACTTGATGCGGGGATTGAGTGCACCCGGATGGTTGCGGATCGTGTCGGCGGTGACCAGTTCCATTCCCCGCTCGTAGATCTCGGGCGGATACAGCGTGATCGTGTCGGCGATGATGATCACGACCGGGTTCGAGGTCTTGCGGATGTCCAGGCCCAGCGTGCCCGATCCGCGGGTGACGACCAGCCGGACGTAGCCGTCGTCGATTCCGTTGGCCTGGACGGTCTCGTTGACCGCAGAGACCATCTGCGGGTTGGAGATCGGGATTTCGAGCCGGATGGACCGGGCACTTTCGTAGAGCCGATCGACGTGATCGGCCAGCAGGAAGACGTTGCCGCCGTAGACCCGGATCCCCTCGAAGACACCGTCCCCGTAAAGCAAGCCGTGGTCGAAGACGCTGACGGTGGCCTGGTCGGCGGGGACCAGTGTTCCGTCGATGTAGACGTTCTTGGCCATGTGTTCGGACGGGCGTGAGAGGATGAGGGAAACAAGCCGAGCACGACAGCACCCGGGAGCAGTCCCTTGTCAGGGTGAGTCACGAGGACTCGGCCACCCGTCCTAGGCGGCCTGGTTCACCGTTTCGACCCGGCCTTCGGCGAGTCGGACGATGCGATGAGCCTGGCAGGCGATCCGTTCGTCGTGGGTGACCATGATGATAGTCAGCTGCTGAACCTCGTTCAAGCTGGCCAAAAGCGCCATGATTTCCTGCCCGGTGCCCGAGTCGAGGTTGCCGGTGGGTTCGTCGGCCAGCAGCACCCTCGGTTGTCCGATCAACGCCCGGGCGATCGCCGCCCGTTGCATTTCTCCTCCCGAGAGTTCGCTGGGGCGATGCTTGATCCGGTGGCCCAGCCCGACCTTCTCGATGATCTCAATGGCCCGTTCGTGGATCGCCCTGCGTTGGCTCCACCACCGCAACGTCGAAAAACGGATGGCCAGCGGGGCGACGACATTTTCGAGCAGGGTCAGTTCCGGCAGCAAGTGGTAGGACTGGAAGATGAACCCGAAGTTCCGGTTCCTGAGTTCGTCTCGCTGAGATTCGGTGAGATTGTCGATCCGTCGCCCGTCGCAGTGGACCTCCCCGACGCTGGGCGCATCCAGCAGCCCCAGCACGTGCAGCAGGGTGCTCTTGCCCGATCCGGACTGGCCGCTGACTGAAAGAAATTCTCCGGAAGCGACTTTCAGGTCGACGCCACGCAGGACCGGGATGGTCAGGTCGCCCTTGCGGTAGGACTTCTCCAGGGCAACACAGCCAAGGCGGGTGGCTTCTCCGGAACGGGCCGGTTGTTGTGGAGCGGAGGAGGGTTCGGGTGTGATCGGGGCGGAGGTTGCCGTGGCCCAGGCGTCTCGGGCCTGCTGGCTCGCGTCCTGGGGGATATGCTGTGGTGGCCGCGGTGTTCTCACGGTGTGGTTTCCTTCGAGTTCACTCGTAGCGCAGGGCCTGGACAGGGTGGAGTTTGGCGGCACGGCGTGCGGGCAGAATGCTCGCCAGCACGGCGATGGCGATGGCTCCCAGGGCGACCCAACTGACGGTCAGCGGATTGACCGCAGTGGGAATCTCGGGGAAGTAGTAGATGGTCTCGTCAAAGACCTTTCTTCCCAGCATCCACGTGATCCCGTTTTCGATCTGGTTGATGTAGTGGACAAAGACCAGGCCCAGCAGCACGCCGACCCCGCTGCCGACGACGCCCAGGGCCAGGCCGTAGCCGAGAAAGATGGACATGATGCCGCGGCGGCTGGCGCCCAGGGCCTTGAGAATGCCGATATCGCGAGTCTTCTCGACGACGATCATGTAGAAGATGGCCAGGATGCCGAATCCGGCAACGGCGATGATCAGGAACAGGAGGATATTGAGGATACCGGTTTCGAGTTCGACGGCGGCCAGCAGCGGCCCCTGTTTCTGCTGCCAGGTGCGGACCGAATAGATGTGGGCGGGGAAAGCGGCCCGCAGACGTTCGACGACCGTCTCGGCGTCCTCGAAGTCCGTCAGCTTGACCTGGATTGACGTGACCGCACGGTCTCCGGTGGAGGGATCGATCATGCCGCGGGTCTGCTGGAGTTCCTCGAGATTGCAGAAGACGAGGTTCGAGTCGTATTCGCTCATGCCGCTTTTGAACACGTCGACCACCGTGGCGGTGAAGTGCCGGGGTTCGGGGGGGCGTCCGGCTGACACGGTGGTGATGCGGACATCCTCGCCGGAGAGCACCATCCGCTCGATCCGGATCTCACCCGTCTTCTTGTCCTCGATCGGGAACTCGATCAGTCCTGCCCCCAGGTAGACCCGAGCCGGCAGGGGATCGGACGGATCGATGATATCGCTGTCGGGGCTGGAGAAATCTCTGGCCGGTGGCGGGATCGTCTCGAAGCTGGGAGGAGGCGTCAGCGGGCTGGGTTGTGAGTCGGGTGGGGTGTTGAGATCGGGCGGTGTGGGTTGCGGTGTGAATTGTGTGCCGCCGGCGGGGACGATGTCCTGGGGCTGGTTCCATTCGAGGCGTCGTCGCTCGAGTTCGACGATCACACGGCGGTGTTCACGTGCATCGGCGGTCAGGTTCCACGACGGTCGTGGCACGGGCAGTTGCAGGGCCAGCAGTTGACCATCCCGGATGATGTCCAGGTCGATGGCCTTTCGATCGACGGCGTTCTTCAGACGCGAGGCGAGTTCCTGGGTGTCCTGGACAGCGGTTCCGTTGCAGCCGGTGATCCGATCTCCGGCGTGGATGCCTCCGGTGTCGGCGGGGCTTCCGGAGAGGACTCCAGCGACACGGCAACCGGTGTCGGCATCATCCTCGAGAGCCAATCCCATGCGTCGCCCGGAGGTGAAGGAAGTGAGATTGGTGACCAGGGGGCTGACGGCCCCCTTGGTCTCGGGGTCGATCCCGATCAGGGTGATCGGTCGAGTGATCACCTGGCCGCGGTACTTGAAGCTGATCATCCCGTAGACTTCGACCGTCGCCGTCATCGCCTCGACGTAGTTTCCGGCGACCTCCTGGATTTCCTGCATCCGGGCGGCGGCATCGGGGTCGCCGTCGAGCGTGTGGGTTTCGACGACGATGTCGGCCAGGATTCCGTGGATCCGTTCCCGCATCTCGGTGGCGAACCCGGCCATCACGCTGTTGACCACGATCATGGTGGCCACACCGAGCATCACGCTGACGATGCTGGCCATCGCGATCCAGCGGGTCCGCAGGTAGCGGAGGCAGAGCTGGAGCTTGTACATGGCAGTCCCTTGCCGTT
>DLVV01000364.1:0-4851 GCA_003445035.1 Planctomycetaceae bacterium
GGTTCATCGAGGCGTCTCCCTACCACAACATCCAACGCGGGGCCTATCCCGAATACAACTTCCCCAACCTCGGCCTGCCATTCCGAGAAGAGGACCGGGTCTTCCGAGCCCCCAACCTGACTCTGCCCCACAGCCTGACCTCGGCGCGATTCACTCGTCGACTCGACGTGCTCCGCAGCATCGAGCGTCAACAACGACATCTCGACGAGGCCGCATCGGCCCGCAGTTTCGGTCGCCTCCGTGACGGAGCCATCTCGCTGCTCAACGACCCCAAGGTGCGGCACGCCTTCGACGTCACCAACGAGAAGGACACCGAACAGATCCGCTACGGCCGCAACAGCTACGGCTGGTCGCTGCTGATGGCCCGTCGATTGATCGAAGCCGGTGTCCCGCTGGTCCAGGTCAACCTGGGCAACAACGAGACCTGGGACACCCACGGTGACGCATTTCCGCGGTTCAAGGAGAAGCTGTTCCCGCCGACCGACCGCGGCCTGTCGGCACTGCTGGACGACCTGCACGAACGCGGCCTGCTGGAGTCGACGCTGATCGTGATGGCCGGCGAGTTCGGCCGAACGCCCAAGCTGGAAACCAACCGCCACTACAAGCTGCCCGGCCGCGACCACTGGGGCGCGGTCCAGACGGTCTTCTTCGCCGGTGGAGGAACCCGGGGTGGAACGGTGGTCGGATCATCCGACAAGATTGCCGGCTACCCGGCGGCCAACCCCCAGAAACCCGAAAACATGGCGGCGACCATCTACCATTCGCTGGGGATCCCCGAGGACGCCTCCTGGCGAGACGATCTCGATCGGCCGCACCAGATCTACCACGGTGAGCCGATCGCCGATCTGTTCTGAGCGTGAGCCGCAGTACCATCCTCACGGTGCGTCCGGCGTCACTCGACCAGATCCGCCTCCCGAAGGGGGGAGAGTGATCGACGGCGGAGACCGGGTCGCCGGACGAGCCATGCTGCCGACCCGCCGTTGTCCCATCGACGGTATCCCCTCACCGCCTGGCCACCTGAAAACCTCAACTTCCTGTCGACAAGCGAACCGGGCATGAGCAACGATCCTCTGCCGCGTCCCCGACTGAAGAAGACCATCGGAGGACTGGGATTCCTGTCGCTGGCGTTCGGATCGATGATCGGGGTCGGCTGGATCACCGCCCTGGGCGACTGGTTCCAGCACGCGGGACCAGGGGGCACCATGCTGGCGTTTGCCGCCGGCGGCCTGTTGATGATCCTGATCGGTTCCTGCTACGCGGAACTGACCCCGATGCTGCCGGTCACCGGCGGCGAGGTGGCCTACGCCTACCGGGCCTTCGGCACGGGTAAAGCATTCCTGGTCGGTTGGTTCCTGGCATTTGGTTACCTGGCGGTCTCGGCCTTCGAGGCCGTGTCGATCGGCATGGTCCTGGCGCACCTGTTTCCACAACTGGACGTGTGGCCGCTGTATGAGATCGGCGACTGGACTGTCTATGGGCCGCACCTGGCGTTGGCGTTTCTGTTCACCGGGCTGATCACAACGGTCAACTTCCTGGGTGTCGGCCTCGCCATGCGACTCCAGGTGATCCTGACCGGACTCCTGGTGGTCTGCGCGTTGCTGTTCGTGGCCGCCGGGATCGGGCAGGGCAGCCCACAGAACCTCGTGCCTCACTTCGCCGATGGCTCATTGGCGGGAACCTGGAAGGGCATCCTGGTCGTCTTCGTGATGGCACCATTCATGTTTGTCGGTTTCGACACGATCCCACAGGCGGCAGAGGAACGAGCCCCGGGACAGCCGGCGGCGCGACTCGGGCTCTACATCATCCTGGCAATCATCGGTTCCACGGTGTTCTATGTCCTGGTGGTCCTGGCTGCCGGGATGGTGACGCCGTGGCAGTCGCTGATCGAAGAGAAACTGCCGACGGCCACCGCCTTCCGCTCCGCCTTCTCCTCACCCGCACTGGCCAACCTGGTGTTGTGTGCCGGCGTGATCGGATTGCTGACAAGCTGGAACGGGTTTTTCCTGGCCGGAACCCGCGTGTTGTTCTCCCTGGGACGAGCCCGGATCATTGATTCCCGTTTCGGAGACGTTCACCCCCGTTACGGGACCCCGGTTCAAGCCACGCTCTTCAGCGGACTGATCACGGCACTGGCTGCCTGCCTGGGCCGCGGTGCCCTGCTGGCTTTCATCAACGTCGGCTCATTCTGTATCTCGGTCGCGTTCGTCGGCGTGGCCCTGTCCCTGCTTCGGCTACGGGTGATCGCACCGGAAATGGAACGGCCCTATCGCCTGCCGGCCGGGAAACTGGTGGCTGCCTGCGCGGCGGTGGGTTCGTCGCTGGTCGTATTGGCAATGGTGGTACCGGCCAGCCCCGCCGTGCTCCGGCCCATCGAATGGGCGATCCTCGCCGGACTGTGCGTGTGCGGGATCATCTTCTGGTCGGTGGGCCGCCCCCAGCGGGAGACGATTCCTGAAGAGGACCGGGCGAGGCTGATCCTCGACGACCGGTAACCGACCGTTTCGATCGATACAACAACAAACCACCAGCCAGAGAGAGGTCCTGAAAACATGGAATTCGATGAACTGCGGACGCGGTTGATGCCCCTGGACACCGCGTGTGTCTGTGACGCCAACAAGACACTGCGTGCGGCCGATCCGGCGGTCAGCCAGTTGCGAATCGCCGACTCGGCCATCCGCCCGGTCCGTACCGGCCTGAAACTGGTCGGTCGCGCCCACACCATCCGTTGCCACAATGACTTCTTGACGGTGATCAAGGGGCTCGGGGATGCCCAGCCGGGCGAAGTGCTCGTGATCGACTCGCAGGGCAGTGACCGGGCCGTATCGGGAAGCCTGTTCCCGACCGAGGCGATACGGAAAGGGCTTGCCGGAATTGTCGTCGACGGCCCCTGCCGTGACACGCGAGCCATCCGGACCCTCGAACTTCCCTACTACGCCCGCTCGTTCACCCCCTACTCCGGAACCACCTCGAATCTCGGCGAAACCCAGGTCCCGGTCACCTGCGGCGGGGTGACAGTCAACCCCGGAGACATCCTCTTCGGTGACGACGACGGCCTGGTCATCGCCACGGCCGAGGAACTGGCCGCCGCGTTGCCGATTGCCGAAGAGATCCAGCGGAAGGAGGAAATCTTGCTCGGCAGGATGGCTTCAGGAACGAGCCTGCTGGAGATGATGAACTTCGATGCGCACTGTGCCGCCCTGGAAGCGGGTGAACCCAGCAGCCTGCAGTTCACTGTCTAGCCAGCCGACATCGGATCACTGATTCCGAGTCAACCGCTCCCGGAGAGCCTGCAGCACCGAATAGCCTTCTGCGAGAAACCCCTTCATTTCCGCGACCTGCGGTTCGACCCGTTTCCAACGACGGAAGTAGACGAACACGCCTCGAGCCGCCTCGAACGAAATGTCCGGCCGGGACACAAAGAAGTCCAGCAACCCCTGGTCGAAGAAATCCCGCGTCTCCTGTTCGCTCAACGATTTCAGCACGAATGCCTTCGAGAAGCCCGGATGGTCGTCAAAGTCAATGTCCTGGCGGCCCAGCAGACTGCCGACAGCATCCAGTGTTCTTTCTGGCCTCAAGTGGAATTCGGGCAACCTCAGATCTGCTGACTGGACCGCGGCCACGGTTTGCCGCCGAACGCGTTTCTGCTTGCCGCGACCGGTAATGTACACGTAGTCGAACAAGGCCACTTGCACGTCGGGCGTATCTGCCACGATCAGGTTCTTCAGCGTTCGGCCTCTGCCGATGTCGAACAACGGTAGGCCCGAGAGTCGTTCCGCAAGAGCCTCATCACCGTCCTCCAGAAACGTCAACTCGAGTTCGCCGGCAACCGCCCGAAGACCGTTGGTTCGTTTCTCCTCCCGGCGGCGAACAACAGCTTTGGCAATAAGCAGGCCGCCGACGACCAACGTGATCCACCCGCCGTGGACCAGCACCAGGAACAGAACGAGATTGTCCTCGATCCAGTTCTTCTCCGGTTTCTCCTCACCTTCGTCGTCTCGGTGATCCCCCTCGTCATCCCGGTGAACGACCTCACCGCCGTGATCCGGTTCGCCGACCGGTGCCGGTTCGCCGTCGGCCCCGTCAACGTGCGAGACCAGGGACACCACCAGCAGACAGCCCACCAGCAGTCGCACCAGCAGAGAACCACCAGAACACGACATCAGTTGCCTCTCGCCAGGATCATCAGAAATTCGATGGCAAACGGAAGAAACAGCACTCCGAAAACGAGTGTGGCGTGAATCACCACGCGATTCAACAGGGCCTCAATCCACCCGGGTTTCGCCAGTCCCCACAACACAAGTGCGATCCCGAACACGGCAGAAGCCACCGACAATTCGTAAAACCCGAAGACAGCCATCCGAAAACCGTTCTCCAGAAGTCCGACCAGTGCCGTGACCCCACAAATGCTGAAGAACAGTCCCGCCAGGATGCAGGCAATACGTCCCGGAATGTCATGGGGAAGCTCAAATCCCCGACTCGTGTTCGGTCGATCTCCGTCGCGATCATCCACAGCCAACGCCTCGTACTCCCCCGAAAGTCTCATCCACGCTGTCCGCTCCCCACGGCGATCTCTACCAGATCACCGATCGTCGTCCAGTTTCTCCACGAGCAGGGCCGAGTCACAAGGCTATCGCAGAGAGGCGATTGTCCGAGGAGTTTTTCGGCGGTATTCTCGACGTGGACCGGAAACATGGCCGTGGCTCCGTTGTGGAGCGTCAGGAGAACGAGTTGATGTTCACGACCAGGCAGTTGGCATTCAGCGTCGCGTTCCTGTTGACACTGGGATCTTCGGCTCGCAGCGAGATGCTCTTTTACGCCTCGTTCGACAAATCGCAGCACGCCGACTTTGCC
>DLVV01000364.1:5229-23074 GCA_003445035.1 Planctomycetaceae bacterium
GGCGACTGGGGCCGGGCACTCAATGCGGCCCACTCCGACCGCTCCCGCAGTGTTCGTTTTGACACACCGGGCAACGTCGACCTGCGACGCGGGACAATCGAGTTCTTCGCGAAAGTGAATCCGTTCACACCGAAGGCGGCCAATCACACGTATTTCCGGTTCGTCGGAGCCGGCGCGTTCAGCCTCGCAGTGGGCCGACGCCCCAACGGGCAGGGACTGGTCCTCGGCTTCAACATCAACGGACAGACCGGCTGGGATTACTATTCCGAGAGGTTCGTCGCTCCCGGCCAATGGCAGCATTTTGCCGTAACATGGGACCTGACCAAGGGTGCCAAACGTGGCACGTTCTCGGTCTTCGTCGATGGCACCCGCCGGTTGCACACCGACAAGGTGAGCCCTTATCGCTGGGGCCTCGAGAGTCTCTACGTCGGTGGACGCAACTCATCGAACGGACTTCTGGACGACTTCGCGATCTTCAATGACATCCGTCGCACCAAGGACTTCACACCGCCGACCAAGCCGTTGAGATCCTTGGCGATCGCCGCTGCGGCCAACAACGCCCGGAACCCGGCTGCCGAGCCAATCAAGCCGCGACCACTGGGCCATGCCTTCCTGAACAACGCGGGGTTCGAAAAATGGTCCGACGGCCGGCCGGTCGGCTGGACACTCGATCGAGGCGAGGTTCGCCCCGAATTGACGATGAAGATGAACGGGCGTCGTTCTTTGGCCCTGCTGGTCGATCGGAAGGAAACCCATCCCTGGCCCTTTAGCCGGATCTCCTCCGCCCCCTTCGTCCTCAAGCCCAACACCGAGTACCGGCTGAGCGTCTGGGCCTCGATGCCCGATACTGTCGGTGACATGCGATTCGAGGTCGCTGGGGCCGACGACGGCGAAGTGGTCTCCTACCGCTCGGGCTGGTGCAAGTCCCACCCGTGGCTGCAACTGACCGAGACATTCCGCACTCGGGACAGTCGCCAGTTCACGGTGAGTATCTCGGCCCAGTCGATTTTCGGCTCGCCAGTATGGATCGATGACATCACGATCGAACCGGTGGGCACCAGCGGCCCGATCGCCGCCGACCCGGATTCCCCCGACCAACTGCCCCTGTTCACCCGGTCGGTGATGGAGTCGCTGGAACTCCCGCGACGTCCGCCATCAGGCTTGGAGTTGATCGATTCCCTGAGAATTCGGTTGGCCCGTGGAGAATTTGAGCCCGGACTGGTCGGGCTGCACACCCCGGACACGATCGAAAAGGGCAACCTGAGACTCGCCTCCGAGTTGGTCGGCCCCGACGGCGCCGTGATTCCCGTTGGCGATGTCACCGTTCGCCGCCTCGATGGGGGACTGCTGCCGCTGGCGCGTCCCAGGACCATCCCGGCTGGAGACGTTGCGGGTTGGTGGGTCACTCCTCGAACACGACCCGACACTCGTCCCGGACTCTACCGCGGCACCCTGGAGGTCACTTCGGCGGGCAACGTTCTCCGCAAGCTGCCGCTGGAAGTCGAGGTGATGGATGTTGTGTTGCCCGAACCCGACATCGCCTTCCTGATGTATCACCACGAGCACTACTTCCCCGACAACATGCTGACGCCCGAACTGCAACAGGCCTACTACCGCGACATGCGGGAGCACGGCATGAACACCGTGACCGTCTACAACAACGGCGACGTCGATGGCTCGAGCAATATCAATTTCGCCAAGAACTACAACTACAAGTCCGACAACCCGCGATTCCAGTACGGGCTCGAGACCCAGATGAAATGGATTCTCGAAAGCGGCCTGTGTGCAACGGGTCAACCCGTTCTGTGGCTCCCCGCAGCCCATGGCTACGGCTGGGGCGGACTGCCCGAGCCGGCATTGAAGGCCAGCCTCACAAACTGGAAGAGCCGCAAGTGGCCAAAGCCGTTGTTGTATGTCAACGACGAACCAGGAGGAGAAGGCCCACGATTTGACGCCGCGGTCAAGCGGTTGAAACAAATCCGATCATGGAACCTCCCCGTCCGTACCACCACGGCCGGGCTCGACCCCAAGAAACTCGGCCAGTACTACAACGTCTGGATCGCCGGCGACGCTGGAGTCAACATCGA
Organism: Planctomycetaceae bacterium; assembly: GCA_003445035.1. GTDB lineage: Bacteria > Planctomycetota > Planctomycetia > Planctomycetales > Planctomycetaceae > UBA8437. Next base: position 7,317 of record DLVV01000364.1, read on the forward strand.
CACCCTGAACCAGTCCAAGGAACTGAATGCGGACCTCTGGACCTACAACTGCACTTGCCCCCACCTGAACATGCCTTTCAGCCGCGCGTTCTTCGGCTTCTGGGCGTTTCGCACCAAGGTGCGAGGCGTGGCGCAGTGGGCCTATTACGACAACCCGCACTGGACGGCCAATCGCCAGGGCGAGGTTGGCGGCAACCCCAAGACCCGACTTTCGCGAATCTGTCCCTCGCCGGACGGACCTATCCCGACGATTTCCTGGGAAGCCACCCGTGAGGGAATCGATGATTACCGGTACACCCAGTTGCTCCAGCAACTGACAGCCCATGGTGAAACCCGGCTGAAGTTGCTCAAAACCGAAGCCGAGACGCTGTTGAGCAAAAAGGATCGCGAGACCATCGAAGCCCGAGAGCGCCAGAAGCTCGCTCAAATCGATCCCAAGAAGCCACCCATCACATGGAAACCGGCGAATCCCGAACAGGCGAGGGGTGAGCAGAGCTTCCTGGAATCCCGTCAACTCGATCGTGCTCTCCAACGCGCCCGCCACGCCATCGAGTTCGTCATCGGCGCCATTCCCTACGATGCGATGAGTTCCCGAATATCCCTCTCGTACCAAGCGCCGCTATGGACACGATTCTGCCCCCCCCTGGGTCCGGGTGGCCTTGGTGAAAACCCTCGCACCGCGACCGAGGTCCGACGACGGATCCTCACCAGCTACATCCTGGCCCTGAAACTGACGCTGAAAGACGTGAAAGAAAAACAGCCCGCAGAACGTTGATCTCTGCCGGTCTCCACCACCCGCACCTAGAATGTATGTGGTCGTGGTTCCGGAGAACACTTCCTGTCAGCCACGTCCAGGGCAAGACTCACAACTCGTCGGACCGTCCGGCCACGAGGAAACACTCTCGGTAATGTCCGGAACGCGTTCCACCACAAGCCCCCGGCAATTCGAACGCCGAGGTGTCCTTTCGCTCGGCTGCCTGGGCCTGGCATCGCTGGGCCTGACGGGTGTGCTGCGTGCTGCCGCTCCTCAACTGAAGTCGCCACGTGCGAAGTCCGTGCTGCTGCTCTACATGGATGGTGGTCCTAGCCACCTGGACATGTTCGACCCAAAGCCGTCTGCACCCGCCGAGATCCGTGGCCCGGTTTCATCCATCGCGTCGTCCGTCCCGGGCACGCTCGTCGGTGAACACCTGCCAAAAGTCGCCCGGCAGATGCACCACGTGGCCCAGGTCCGTTCGGTACGGCACCAGGACCTGCCACACGATCAGGCCGTCTACCGGGTGCTGACCGGGTACCGGCACGACATCCAGGCCGGAGGGCTGAAGGTCCAGGACAGCGACTTGCCGCACATGAGCTGCGCGTTCAACCGGGCGGGTGATTCGGCCGTCGCCATGCCCAAGACCATCCAGATCCCCGGCCCGATGCGGATCGATGCAAGAATTCTTCCGGGCCAGAATGCGGGAGTCCTGGGCGCACGATGGAACCCGTTCCCCGTTCACGTTACACGGGACGGCGACGTTGTTCCTCCCAATCTCGCTCGTGTCGAATCGGTCACTGAGGCTCGTCTGGGACAACGGCGGGAGTTACTTGGCAGGCTTCGGGACACCCGGCAGTTGGACAACGTGGTTGCCACGACCGAATTCGCGGCGTTGCAGGAGCAGGCGCTCCGGATCCTGCAGAAGCCGACGATCCACGACGCCTTCAACCTGGATCACGAGCCCGCGGCATTGCGAGATGCCTACGGACGTGATCGACATGGCCAGTCCACATTGCTGGCCCGGCGACTGATCGAGGCGGGAGCCCGATTTGTCACCGTCTACTGGGGCAAGGAAATCCAGGATTGGGCCGGGCCGTTCAAACCGATGCTGGTCAACAATCCGTGGGACACGCACCGCAACCATTTCCCGTTGATTAAGGACAGCCTGATCCCTCGGGCCGACCGTACGTTGGCGGCCCTGCTGGCCGACATGTCCGATCGGGGTCTGCTCGACGACACGCTGGTCATCTGGATGGGTGAATTCGGCCGCAGCCCTCGAATCAGCAAGATCTTCGCCACACCGGGCCGTGAGCACTGGCCCCACGCGTTCACGATCCTGATGGCCGGTGCCGGTACTCGTGGCGGACTGGTTCACGGTGCTACCGACCGCTACGCGGAATACGTCACCGACGACCCGGTGTCCCCCGAAGACGTCACCGCAACGATCTTCGACGCACTGGGAATCGACCCGCACCAGTCAGTGCCCTCACGAAACCAACAGCACCAGTTGTCCACCGGACACCCGATCACCTCGTTGTTCTCGTAACCGGACGGCAACTGAAGCACTCTGTCCCCCGACGAACCAACCGGCCTCTCTCGATGCACATTGCAGCACGCGGATTGATCTTCGACGCGACTGCTGCTGCAGAGAACGAGGCCGTCGCGTATGTCACCAGCCTGGTGCCACTCGCGTCCGGCACATTTTTGTGCGGCTGGCAGTCCGGGCCGGGGAAGCACACCCCCACTAACACGATCCGCCTGGCCCGTTCAACCGATGGTGCCCAAAACTGGGATCGATTGCCGTTCGAGTTTGAGACCTCATTCGAGGGCATTCCCGGCTCATTCCTCGCCGCAGAAATGGTCGAATCCGAACCGGGACGATTGTTGCTGTTCACCACGTGGATTGATCGCCGCATCCCCGACCGACCGCTGTTCAACCCGGAAACCGAGGGAATCCTCCCAACCCGGATCCTGACCTGCAGTTCGACAGACGACGGCGACACGTGGAGCCCCTGGTCAGAACTCGAGACGGCCGAACTCACTGGCTGTGCCGTCACGGGTCCAATTCTCCGGTGGACCGACGGGACCATCGCCTGCACTTTCGAGAGTTTCAAGGAGTTCGACGACCCGACACCCGTCGAGCCTGCCGCCTGGCTGATGATCTCTCGCGACGGTGGACGATCCTTCGAAGCCCCCTGGCAGGTCGCCCGTCATCCCCGGCAAACCAAGTACTATTGGGACCAGCGGCTCTGCCCAACCCAGAATCCCGGTGAGTTCGTCGCAATGTTCTGGACCCACAATCGGCCTGAACAGCGAGACACCAACGTTCACCTGCTACAGGCTTCCATCCACGACGGAGAGAGGGCCGCGGCTGAACCGTTTGAAACAAGCATCCCGGGACAGATTGCCGCCTGCGCCCTCACCGGGGACGGCCGCATCCTCTCCTGCGTCGTCGACCGGGGACGGCCCGGCACAATCACGCTCTGGCAGTCAGCCGACGACGGCCAGACCTGGCCCGAGGACGAACGGCTGGTCGTCCATGTTCACGATGAAAAGGCGGCGATCAGCCAGGGTCGTGAAGAGATCGACTACGCCGAGTTCTGGGAAGACATGGGCAAATGGAGCTTCGGTCATCCGGCCATCCGCCCACTCGAAAACGGCTGGCTGCTGGCCTGGTATGCGGGCACGCCCGAACGCATGAGCATTCACTGGGCACACGTGGCCGAGGACGTCTGACCCACGCTGCCGAAAACGCTCCGGGCCAGAATGTACGTCTAGAATGGCTTGTTGACCTTGCACCCGGGCACGGCCTTTTTGAAGTCGGCGATGCCTTCCGGAGTGACCAGGCTGCCGGCAAGATGCAGCGCCGTCAATTTCTTCAGCCCCTTGAGATAAACCAGCCCCTCGTCGCTGACAGGCGTCCCGGCGAGACTGAGATCCTGCAGACTCACCAGGCCCTTGAGATGCACCAGTCCGTCGTCGCTGATCTCGTCATTGTCCAGCATCAGCCGCTGAAGCTTGGCCAACCCCTTGAGATGTTTCAGTCCCGAGTCTTTGATCGACGTGTTGCCGAGGTCGACTTGGACAATCTCGCCCTGCTTGTTCCGCTGGATCCTGGCTCGAAGCTTCTTCAGGGCGGCCAGGGACTCTTCCGGCGTCGCCGCTGTCGCCTCTTCCTTGTCCGTCTCCGTTGCGGCCGGAAGCGGGCGTTCGTACATGATGGATGTCTTGTTGTCTCCGACCCCCTTCAGGAAGAGGCTCGCTCTTTTCTCGGTTGTTTTCCCGTCATCGCTCTCGACCTCCGACCCTCCGATGACAAGCGAAAATTCCTGCTGACGGTCATCTCCCGAGACGGGGTCACGGAACATCAACTTGATCCGGTTGCCGTCAACCTCCCATTTCCCCTTGGTCGCTTTCCCGTCTTTCGGTGTCAACACCAGGTCGCCGGATTTGCCAAGCACCATCGTCTGAGTCACCCCCTTGGAGAAAATCGGATCCGACTTCCAGGTGTGGACCAGTTCTGCAGGGTGCTTCGATGCCGCCCCACCGCCGCCTCGTTTCAACTCGATCTGCGGTCCATCATTCGGAGGTGACAGCGTCAGGGTGTCGCCAGTCACCGCATAGGTCAGGGACATCTGCCTCTCGCCCATGGTCACTTCCAGTTTGTCCGCCCCACCGGCCTTCCAGCTGAACTTCAGGCCAGGCACCCCCAATGCGCCCATGCTGCCCTCACCGCCTTCCTGAAACGTCCACGTCGTTTCCAACTGATTCGGATCTGTTGTCACTTGCGTCCACGCTCCGATCAGAATGTCCGTTCCAGCCACAGAGCTGGTTGCCGGATCACTTTTCTTGTCATCGGGTGTGCCATCGATCTCGGTGTCGAGCTTGGCATCGGTCTCGGTGTTCGGCTGGTCATCGGACTTGGCGTCGGACTGAGGTTGAGGGTTCGTCTGGGCTGCATCGCCATTCGGCGAAGAGGCTCCATCACCACATCCAACCAATCCAACGATCAAGAGCAACGACAACAGAAACTTCATCTTCTTCTCCCCAAGGACCAAAACACCTGACAACCCTGTACCGAAAGAATTTCTTTGATTCGGAAGTACAAAGCAAGTAACAGGAATCATCTGCACTCCCACTTCCGCGAGCCAACAACAGAACATCACCCCGGTCCGGTCGACGTGCCCTGCCGCGCCATCCGCCTCCCGGCAATCGTCCAGGCCAGACAGCCACACAAGGCGAAGCCGATGGCGTTTGCCGTACCGTGCCAGGCACGCATCCAGTTGATGACCGCATCAACATTGCCGTCCTGTCCCGACGAGACCGGCAACAGGTTCCCCCACGCTCTTGCCCCATAGAGTGCCGCCAGGACCATCGCACCGAAAAGTGAGAAAGCGGAAATGGACCAGAGCACCCTCGCGGCCCAGGGCACACCGTCGGTTCGCACCAGCCGGAACAGCAAGACCGACGTGCCGATGGCAGCGGCAGCAGTCATCCAGGCTGACAAAGCCTCAACGGCGGGGTGGCCTCCCAGTTGGGTGGTGGTAATGCCCACCGCGACCAGCGGGACACCGATGGTCACACCACCAGCGACCAGGCTCGAGAATCTCCCCGGCAGTCGACGTGCGGAAAGCCCGGTGATCACCGGCAGCACCAGTCCCGCATAATGGAAGTGGATGGCCGTCAACAGGACGATGACCGGCTTGAAGTCCAGCGGCTGCTCGCCCAGCACGTGCAGCAGCGTCCAGCCACCGCCGATCGGCAGAAAGACCAACCCCGCGTCGACAGCCAATTCCGGCCACGGTGTTCTTCCGCGCCGCCACACCCGCAACAGGCCGACCCCTCCCAGCAGCCCCGTCACCACCAACCAGGGAAACGCGATCGCGGCGGTGACAACGTCGCCCTGAGGCAGAACCTCGATCGCCACAACCAGTGCCACCGCCGCAGGCAACTGCAACCAGTCCGCCAGTCGGGCAAGGCGACGTTCCAGCGGCCCGCCGCCGGACCGCTCCGCAAGACGGACCACCATCGGTACCAGGACCAATGGCGAAAACAACAACAACTGGCGAGCCCAGCCAACATCGAAGGGACTCGATGGACGCCAGCAGACCAGGCCGACCCAGATCAACCCGCCGACTGCCGAACGGAACGTCGCCTTTCGTTGCGGCAATTCGACCATCGTCAGGATTCCGTTTGAGGCATTGCTGCCTCGAGGCTGCGATGCACCGTCCGTTTCATCGACGCCTGGGATCCCCTGGCAAACCGCTTCTGCATCATCCGCGCCACGGGATAGCCGATCTTCGCCAGCAGGTGACTGGGCCTTGAGAAGGCCGAGAGGTCGTACCAGGTCACGCCGTCGGAATCCTGTTCGACCAGGAACCGCTCTTCTCCCCGCTCAATGTGATCCGGCAGCGTTCCGTAGGCGAACCCGAATCGACGCGGGGGACCGTCTTCGTCGATCAGGTAGACGACACGACAGGCATTGAGCCACCAGCAGCCCAGAAGGCCGAACAGGATCGCCACCGTCTGGCCCTCGCCGGGGGGATCGGGTTCAGGAACGATACTGGCCCAGCCCACGTCGAACATGGCCCAGCATCGTATCGCATCGCGGGCCGCCTCGAACGCCGCGTCACCCTCTCCCAACCGGATGCGGTAGTGATCCGAGACGAATCCGGAAGGAGCGGCCCGCGTCCGGGTCTTGCCGATCCCCGGATAGGACCAGTCCTGGCCGGATTGCCCCTGGATGAAACCGGCAACAGTCTCGGAGGTCGGTCGTTTCCACAACATCATCGTGGCATCGAGCCTCTCGACGAACCGTTTCCCGCCGGCAAGAACCGGCTCATTCCGGAGTCGGCATCAGTCGCGACAGAAAGTCACGATTGAACTCCCGCAGCGCTTCCACGGCTTCATCCAGCGGACGTTCAGCCGGCCGTTCAACCAGCCGGTAATTCCCGTGGTCATCGCGGCCACGCGCCAGCACGGCCAGCGGCAACTCCTCACCCAACTGACGGACATCGGGCCTGACGTACCTCACGGTGAAACCAACCCGCCACCCGTCGGTCGTGTTCGGCTCGGATCCGTGCACCAGGTTGACGTGGTGCAACGACATCTCACCGGGCTGCAGTACGAGGTCGATCACGTCGGCTTCATCCACATCCACCTGGATCTCCTGCCCCCGCGAGAGCAGGTTGTCGTCGGCGAACGTGTCACGGTGTGGCTGGATGGCCAGTTGCTGAGTTCCCGGCACCACTCGCATGCAACCGTTTGACGTGTCGCTGACGGTCAGAGCGATCCAGGCGGTTGCCACCTGTGTCGAGTCCAGCCCCCAGTAAGTTCCATCCTGATGCCAGGTGACCCGGGATGGATCGCCTGGTGGCTTGGCGAACAGGGTCGTGGCCCAGCCGATGATATTGGGTCCCAGCACTCCTTCGACCGCATCCAAAACACGAGAATCCGTGACCAGATCAAAGGCCCAGGGCAAAAACAGGTGGACCTGAGAGGAATCTACGGCGCGGGCTTCCGGCCCCTGGCGTTCGAGAAAGTCCAACGCGTGGCCGCAGGCCACCGACGCTTCGGATGCGTCCACGGCCTTCAACGGAAACAGCACGCCGTCGTCCTGGTACGCCTGCTGTTGCTGTGGATCGAGACTGACACCCATCACGAGGTCTCCGTGGATTCGATGATCGCTCTCGGCGCCGACAGGAACCGTACCGGCCACGATCTCAACGATGACGACTCCATCGCCCGGCCCCGATGAAACAACTGCCCGACAGCCTCGTCAAGCGTGATCCTGCACACAAACACGCAAAGGACTCTCTCACCTGCTCGACACATCGGAGGTGGTCTTGATGTAAACCGGGTTCGGACCAATCGTCACCTCGAGAACTCCCGAAGTCGAAGGAACCGGCGACCCGTTGCCCATCCAGTCGAACAGTTCGACCTTGTTGGCCTTTACGGACACACGCACCCGCCTTGTCTTCTCGCTCCACAAGGCCTGGATCGTGTCGTCCGGCCCCTTGTAGGTGTATCCCCAGGCCTTCGGCCCCAGTCCCGGAATCGGCCCGAGGCTCTCGTGACCATCGACCAGGAATGTCATGGCGGCGTAAGCCGGTACGACCGACTTCGGACCCGCCTTTTCGGGAAAGTAGCTGCTTCCGCCGAGACTGTAGTAGAAGCCGTATCCCGGCAAATAGGTGCTGAAAGGCATATGAAAACGGTAGCCTTCTCCCAGCAGGATCAGGCTGGACCGAACGTGAGCCCGTGCCTGGAGCAGCTCCTGGGATCGTTCTCCGTCGTCGTTGAACCCGAGTTCGGTCGCGAACAGCGGGAGGTCCCGCCCGGTGTGCTTTCGGACCACGGCCTTGATCGCCCGCAACCCTTCAACCAGCCCGTTTTGTTCGGGCGTCTTGCCCAGGTCGCCGGGGTTGTTGGCGAGCCTGGACGCGTAGGGATGAACCGCAAATCCGTCCAGGTATTTTCCGAGCCCCTTGCGGAGAACACGTTCGTCCCAACCCACGCTCAGAATGGTACTGCTGCTGGCGGGCCCGATCACCAGAGCCTTGGGATCTGCTGCGTGCAACGCCTTGTGGGCGATTTCGTAGGTGCGGATCAGTCGTTCGTCGCCGTTTTCGGCTCCCTGGGGCTCCCAGGTGATCTGGTAGATGTTCTCCTTCCGATCGGGATACTGCTCGGTGTAGGCCTTGGCCACTTCGGTGCAGTAATTCCGCCAGTGTTTTTCGGCGGCGGGTTTCAACAGGGCATGGACGCCATGAGTGGTCCCCGGAATGATGGCCCATTTCGGCGGCGCATAGAACAACGTGGGAAGCGAGTAGACCTTCCAGGGTTTCCACTGACCGTCGATGAAATAGGCGGAACTGTGGATGAAGAGATTCAGCGGAAAGGCTTGGCCCTTGGATCGAGCGGCCGCCCGGTCCTCGGAAAACTGTCCCGGATGATCGGGCTCCATCTGGCCCCAGGCGTACCCATACTGTCTCACCGCGATCGTTGACGGCTCGTACATCCAGCGAAGCCCCAGGTAGGGCATCACGTTTGCCTGCCGACTGAACAGTCCGTTCATGCCGAAACGGGTTGCCTTTTCACCGTACAGCTTCCGCTTGGTTGGATCGGGCACGACGGCGTAGGTCATGTAGCCTGCCCGCTGGCTGACCCCCTCCTTCGGCAGGGTCACGCCATTGGAAAGTCTGACGAACACCCGCCAGAAGCCCATTTCCCCACAGGGAGCGGCTATCTCCTTTGTCCATTCCCCTTTCGCATCGGCCTTGACCGCCAGCGACTGCCGTTTCACCGTCCGGTCCGTTTCATCAACGAAGTGCAACTCGAGTTTCAGGTCATCCTGCCCCGGCTTCATTCCGGTGGATTTGAATCCAAGTGTCACCGGCTGGCCCAGCGCGAAGGTGCTGATACTCGAAGACGGGGTGTTTGCCGACAGGGTGATCAGCCGTCCTCCCGGATCACCTTCCGCCACCTTCGCCCGGGCCGCAGCGACGTCGTCACAAGCAAGCACCCATGACGAACTCGACACCACACAGGCCACGATGCCCGGCAGAAAGCAGCAACGAGCGGAAACACGACGCATGGCGGAGTCCGGAGAGACGGGTGGCTGGGCAGTTGGTGATCTGCGACCGCAGTTGGGCCAGTCTACCGTTGATTGGCTGCCACGTCTTCGACGTGATTTCGGCCACCGTCTGGTGAACACCAGCGAAGCACAGTTGATGAATCGTTCACATGTGACGGCGACCTGACCCTGCTATTTTCGCTGGCTGACGGTCAGTCTCCGTTTCCATGATGTGGCGGTGCCTGCCGTCGCATACACTTTCTGGGGAACACTTTCCCGGCGGACGATCACACCCACCAGGACACATTGCACCATGCGCCAGCCTCACACGTCACGTCGCGGATTTCTGAAGGCAACCGGAACGATGGCGATCGCCGGATCCGCCCCCGCGGTCCTTGGGGCCGAAGATAAGAGCGGCCTGAAGCCGCCGGTGATTGGTCCGGAAGGCTATCGGTACGAGGTCCATCACGACAGCATGAAGGTCCCCAAGCACATTCGATGGCAGGACACACATGGTGTCGCCGTCGACGCTGCCGGCCTGGTCTACGTGAAACACCGCACGATGACCGCCGATCCGCAGGACGCCGTGGTCGTGTTCGACCGACACGGCAAGTTCGTCCGCTCATTCGGCAAGGAGTTTCACGGCGGTGGCCACGGGGTCGACATCCGACGTGACGGCAACGAGGAGTTCCTCTATCTGTGCGACAACAAGGGCTACATCGCCAAGAGCACTCTCAAGGGCGAAGTGGTCTGGAAACAGGCCGCTCCGAAAATCGCCCCGTACAAGACGGCCAGGCCGTTCGAGGTGAAGACACCGGGCAAGTACGGCAAGGGACACCTGTTCAGCCCGACCAACATCGCCTTCGCACCCGACGGCGGTTTCTGGGTCGGCGACGGGTACGGCTCACATTACATCATCAAGTACGACAAGGACGCCAAGGTTGTCGGCCACTTCGGCGGCGCCGGTGATGGCCCCGGACAACTCCGCACACCGCACGGCCTGTGGTGGGACGACCGCAAGGGACGCGAACCGGCACTGGTTGTCGCCGATCGCGCCAACGCGAGGCTGCAGTATTTTTCGGCCGCCGGCAAACACCTTGGCTTCGTCAATGACATGCTGTTCCCGGCCGACATCGATCTCCGCGGTGACGTGATGCTGGTACCGGATCTGCATGCCAGGATCACCCTGCTCGACGGTAGCAACAAGGTGATCGCGCACCTGGGACACGACCCGGCCTGGCTCAAACAGGTGTTGGCCGACAACTTCGCCATGCGTCGGCATCCCGAACGCTGGCAGAAGGGCAAGTTCATTCACCCCCACGACGCTTGCTTCGACCACGACGGCAACATCTACATGGCCGAATGGGTGCACGTCGGTCGAGTGAGTTTCCTGAAACACGTCGGGTGACGACAACACGACGGCACCTTGAAGGGCTCGTTGTGCCCCGGGGCCAGCTTCGGGAAACCATTCGCCCGCGCCGGCGAACCCGGATTCAACCGGATTCGCTTGTCTTTTTTCGATTGGCGAATCGCCAGCGTGCCGCCTCGTAGCGAATCGCCAGTTCGGGCGACGGGAGTCGTTCGCCCCTTCGAGGATGCATGCTGTGCATCAGGCGATCCAGGATGCCGGTCGTCAGGAGTGTTCGTTCGACCGGGTAGGCCGGCTCTCTGGTGTGAACCATGTGCTGGATCCCCTGCAACAGTTCGGCAAAGTGGGGAAACGGAATTCCCGGAGTCTTCATCCAGCAGGCGAATGGCTCGGTTTGCTGACGCACCCGACAGGCAACGGCCAGTTGGCAACTGAACTTGGGAGGCATCGGACCGATGGCACTGGGGAACATGGCCCCCATGGCCTTCAGGCCGTCACGGTATTCGACCAGGAAGAACACCGTGCCGGGGTGCTTGATGCGTTCCTCGAGTTTCTCCGTTGATGCATCCAGGGTCCGCAATGCCGCCTTCAGCAACGAACGCGACCAATCACCCCGTTTCTCCGCCGCCCAGATCTCCTCACCCCGCAGCGCCGTCACCGCGGACACTCCGGTTTCCCCTCCGTGACGACGTTCGACCACGCATTGCAGTGCCTCCAGTGCATGGAAGAGATAGGACTCGGACGCGCTGTGCCCCACCACCAGGGCCTGCTGGATCCGGCTACCGATGGGGAGTTCCTTGGCCGGATACCGCCAGGTGACAGGCAATGACGAGCCCGCCATCAGTGGAATCCGGAAACGTCGTGCCGTGTCGACCATGTGTTTGGCATCCCGCCATCGGTAGCCGAGGTGCTTGTCGTTGAACACCGGCACGAATTGACCGCAGCGTCGCATCGCGGCAACGATTTCATCGAAGAACCGCCGACGCGGATACATGTGCTGCTTTGTCTCGGGTGTGTACGGATAGTCTCCGTGTTCGCCGACACTCAACACGCCGGCGACGGAAACCCGATTCGTCCCCAGCGTGACCGCCTCGTCGATCGTCCTGGCGATGCGGAAACCGTGTTTCTTTGCCAGGCCACGGCTCAGATCCTTCTCGGAAAACTGATCGACGTACATCGAAACAAGTTCCAGATCCGGTCCCGGCCCACCGGCCTGTCGCCAGCCGTTGAGGATCTTTCCGACCAGCACATCCGCGTGAGAGTACTTGAAGTACTGGGTAACCACGGCCGCCACCGGGAGCTTCTTTCGTCGCAGGCCAGCCGCCGGAAGAAGCGATCCGCCCGTGAGACCCGTGAGACCACCGAGTCCCAGCTCTGCCAGCACTCGGCGTCGAGTTCTCTGTCCGTCCATCGGCTGAACCTCCCTTTATGTGGCGAAACCGGCTAGCCGACCTCGTGACTCGTGACCAACCTACTTCTGCAGTTGGAACGCGAAAAGTTTGGCGTTGCTCAGGTGAAATCGAAACCGAACGACTTTTCCCGTAAGCGACGACAGGTCTTTTTGCTTCTTCCAGGCAGGCTGGAACCGCAGTTCGTCAATCGCCTGATGCTCCACGGCGTCATCTCCAGAGAAACCCGGAATCGCCTTGCCGCTCTCGTCGAGCACTTCAACCCGGAACCGACCGGCTCGTGCATCGACGTTGACCTGGAGCTTGCTGCCCGACAGGCGGAACGGCTTGGTCAGAACCACGCCGGGCGTGGCCTTGGCTTCCAAGCAGATGAACCGATCCAGCCGCAGAGTGGCCACGCCGATGGCGTGCTTGAACGGGGCATTGTGCCGCTCATTGGCACCACCGTAATACAGCCAGTGGCGGTCATCGTGTGTGACAATCGTCGAGCCCGGGATGATCAGGTCCTTGTCGAACGCGCCGTCCGGACCACGGGGAACCAGCGGCTGCTTGGCGTAGACCCAGTCCAGGTCCCAATTGTCGGCGTCCCGACTGGTACCGATGTAGAAGTTCATCACGTCCCGCTCGTGGCGCTTGTGGTAATCGACCGCCCCCTCGCTGTGATCCCCGGGCCATTCGTAGACGCTCAGGATTCCGAAATGGACGCCCTCGTAAATCCAGTCGTTGCAGGAGTAGATTTGCCTGCGACGGTGTTCGAGCGGACCTTCACGGTTGAACGTCCATTCCCGGACCGTCTTCCATCCGGTGGGAACGGTGAAAATGTCGTGATACGTATTGCCACTGTTGGTGCGGTCGGCCCGGATGTTGCCTCGGGAGGAGATCACCCCGGTGTACAGGTCGCCGGCGAAGCCCGGTCCAAAACAAATTCCCGAGCGGTCGCCACCGGCTCCGGTGCAATCTCGCTTGATGGAGAAGAAACCACGGCTGTCACTGCCGGCCACTTTCAGCCAGGCCGAAATGGTGAACTCGTCTGTGATGCCGTAGTCGGTTGATGGAAGCGAGACGTAGTCCTTCCCATTGGTCAAATCGAGTGAGTGAGCACCGCCGACGGCCGGTGTGTCGTCACTGAAACCTGCACCGACAATGGCAACACCGTGATTGTCACCGACCCGGTCGGTGACCTTCTTGCCATCGTTGAAATCCCAGTACGAGACCGGCCGCTTCCCCCCGGTCAGCGTTGTCGGTGTCGCCGCTCCAGCCGCCAGCGCAGCGATCTGTTTTGACGTCAACGGCACGTTCCAGACCGCCACGTCGTCTGCCAGGCCGTTGTAGAAATACCAGGGATCGTTTCGCACCCGTCCCTCGCCACCAAACCCGCTGAAGGAGGTGTTGGCATCGACGAAATCGACGTTGGTGCCAGCCACCTTGAGCCGCCCTTTGCCCTTTCCGTCGTCACCAACGTAAGACGTCTGTGCGACCCCGTTGAGGTACATCGTCACACGGTCGTCCTTCAGCACCGAGGCCACGTGGATCCAGGTCCCCTTGGGCAGGCCGATGTCAGCCTTGACGTCGGTGTTCGTCATGCTGCGAGCACCCCGGATCTCGCCTTTGCCTCCCGCGGCGCCGAAGTCCGTACGGGTGAACAACCTGTACAGCCGCGCGGCGGGATCCCAGAAGATCTGGTTGCACGTGTCAGCGGCCCGCTTGGTGACCGGGTGTCCGTTGTTGTACGGCGTCCAGTGGATCCCGTCGCCGGAGTGCGCCAGCGCGGCTCTCATGCCCGGACCATCGTAGGCCGCCTTGAAACGGTGTGCCGGGTCGGTCTCATGCTGGTCGAGGCTCACGGACATCGTGAAGTCGCCGGCGAAGTTGATCCCCTTGATGTCGGGGCCTCGCTTGAAGTTCAGCCCGTCTGACGACTCTGCGTAGTTGTAGCCGCCGCCGCCGTGCTTGCGGTACCACATCCGGAATCGACCCTCGTCGTGCAACACGCTGCCGTAAAAGACGCCGTCGGTGATGATGGGCTTGCCACCGTTGGCCTTGGTGACCGTGCCCAGCTTGCGGGTGACGTTCTGTGTTTTGGCGATGACGTAATCGTCCACCAGCAATTGCTTGCGACGACCAATCGGGAGAGGCTTGGAAACCCGACTGATTGTGGCCGTACGCCGCTCGGCCTGATCCGACACACGGAGCCCCGACCCACTGGCCGCCTTCACCGCCTCGAAAACTATCGGGGTCAACACGATCAACCCAACCACGCTGACACTCTTGAGAGATCTCACCGCGCAGCTCCTTTCGTGCCCTGGCGGGCGGAGGTTCATCGCGTGACTTTAGCACATCGGATCTGGCCGGTTCGACGCCGTCACCGGCAAAGCCCCAGAGTGAACGGAGCGGTGGAACTCCCGGCGATCTCCGGTGGCCCTCCCGCGTCGTTCCATTGTTGCCCGGGACGACTGCAGGTAACGTCGGATATCCTCCGGCGAGAACACCACGGTAACCGAAGCCCGACCGCTGCCCGTCTCCGCCAAACCGACGCCTGAAGACAAGATCATGTCCGCCCCATTGTCGACGTTCCGATCTGGCCAGGTCGTGTGTGAGTCACTCACCGGGGAAGGCCCTGAAGTGGTTCGCCTGAAACGAATGGGCATCTGTTCCGGGCGACGGATCGACGTGATCCAGACGGGTGACCCAATGATTCTTGGGGTCGTCGGAACAAGATTGGGGATCTCCCGAAAACTGGCATCACGGGTGCTTGTCTCTTCGGCCGAAGAGACCGCCACGGACTCACCCCCCCAATAGAGAATCGCGCCAACAAAGATGGCAGGACTCGACACATCTCCGGCTCCCGCACCGTCTCACCCGACCTCCGAGGGGCCTCTCTCCACCCCGCAAGTCGCGTTGGTTGGTAACCCGAACACCGGTAAGACGTCGCTGTTCAATGCGCTGACGGGCTTGAGGGCCAAGACTGCCAATTTCCCCGGCAGTACCGTCGACATCCGGCGTGGACGGCTCGACCTTGAGTCCGGCCCGGCGGAATTGATCGACCTGCCGGGACTCTACAGCCTGGATGCCCTGAGTCCCGAGGAGGCGGTGGCGGCGAGTGTCCTGCGAGGCGAAGCCGGAACAGAATCGGCCCCCGATGCCGTACTAGTTGTCATTGATGCCACCCACATCGAGAGAAACCTCTACCTGGCCAGCGAGGTCGTTGATCTGCAACTGCCGACGATCGTGGCCCTGAACATGATCGATGCCGCTTCGGCCGCCAGGATCACGATCGAGGTGGAGCGACTGTCCAGCCATCTCGGCTGTCCGGTGGTCGCGGTCAGTTCGCGAACCGGTTCGGGCCTCGCGGAGCTGTGTCAGGCCGTCGACAGCCAACTCGCAGCCGTGGAACCGCAGCAGGACCACGTGTCCTGCACGGCCGGCTGCACCGGTTGTCATTTTGCCGCAAGATATGACTGGGCCGAACAGGTTGCCACCGAGTGCGTCGAGACCCCCGACGGCCAGGGCCATCGCACTGCGGCAATCGACCGTGTCCTGGTCAATCCGTTCGGGGGAATGATCGCCTTCCTGGCAGTGATGGTCGGGATTTTTTACCTGATCTTTTCGCTGGCCGATGTTCCGATGACGATGGTCGACGAGGGATTT
>DLVV01000364.1:23490-25619 GCA_003445035.1 Planctomycetaceae bacterium
TTCTGGCTGGCCTACCGGGCCGCCGGAATCCGCTGGTCGGCGAAATCCGGAGCCTCGGCGGCTGTGGTCTCCGTCGTGGTCGGCCTGATGCCCGCCGATGACCTCAACAGCCTGCTGGTGGACGGCGTGATCGCCGGCGTCGGTGGTGTCGTCATTTTTCTTCCACAGATCTGTATCCTGTTTTTCTTCATCTCGCTGCTCGAACAAAGCGGATACCTGGCTCGCGGCGCTTTCGTCATGGAACGCCTGATGCGACTGGTCGGCCTGCCCGGAAAGGCCTTCGTCCCGATGATCTCGGCCCACGCCTGTGCCATCCCCGGAATCATGGCCGCCCGCGTTATCGAAGACTGGCGAGATCGGCTCGTGACGATCCTGGTCCTGCCGCTGCTGACCTGTTCTGCACGGCTTCCGGTCTATTCGATGGTTGCCGCGCTGCTGTTCAGCGGTTCGCCACTTTACGCCGCCCTGGTCTTTGTCGGGTCCTATGTGCTGGGAATCGCGGCCGCATTGTTCTCGGCTTTCTGTCTCAAGATGACCATCCTCAAGGGCGAGGCCGTTCCGCTGGTCATCGAGTTGCCGCCGTATCGCCTGCCGAACCTCCGGAACGCCCTGACCACGGTCATCGAACGCGCCGGCGTCTTTCTGCGACAGGCCGGAAGTGTGATCCTGCTGATTTCGGTGATCCTCTGGGGCCTGGCCACCTACCCGTCTCTGCCGGAAAACGAAATGCCCGAAGAACTGGCCGCCCAGTTGGAAGCCGTTCGAGACGGCCAGGTGGCCGAACTACCCGACGAGGTGCAGCAGGAGATCCTGCAGGCGAAATTGTCTCATTCGTTTGCCGGACGGTTGGGACATTTGTTTGAACCCGTTTTTGAACCGCTGGGTTTTGACTGGCGGATCAACGTGGGAGTCATCAGCTCTTTCGCCGCCAGGGAGGTCGTCATCTCGACGCTGGCGATCATGTACGGGATCGGCGAAGACGGAGGCGAAGACGAAGAGACACTCGTCGAAACGCTGCGACGACAGAAGCGACCCGATGGGACACCGACTTTCTCAGTCAAGACCGGACTGAGTCTCCTGGTCTTCTTCGTCCTGGCCATGCAGTGCCTGCCTACCCAGGCGGTGACCAAGAGAGAAACCGGGTCCTGGAAATGGGCGGTGTTGCAGTTGGTCTACATGACGATCCTGGCCTACGTGGGGGCGTTGATCGTCTACCAGGGCTGTACCGCATTCGGCCTCGGCTGAGAACCAGACCGGACAGACACCCGTGGTGCTACCGCGGCCCGGAAGATGGCACCTTGCCGCCGGCCTTGCCCACGACCTGGAACGCGAACAACTTGGCGTACCGCAACGTGAACCGCAAACGGACCGGCTTACCAACCCAGGCCGCCAGGTCCTTTCGATCTTTCCACAGCGGTCGTTGGGCAACTCCATCGGACCGGATCGGCTGGGACTCGGCAACAACCTTGCCGTCGGCACCCAGGACCGCGACGGACATCAGGCTGCCGGTGGAGGAGGATTCAGCCAGGCTGGCGTCGACGTTGATTTCGACATGTTTGCCGCGCAGAAAGAATGGCTTCGTGATGACGGTGCCCGGCTTGCGACCTGCGTCGAGCGAGATGAAACCGTCCAGCCGCTGAACGTAGCGATGAATGCCACCGGGCGTGCGCTTTCCGTACCAGGCCGAATCGTGCGGAACGTCGGTTTCCAATCCGTACATCCAGAGCTCGTCTCCGACCCGTGCCATCCCGGGGCCCATGTACGCCGTATAGGCGAGTTGTTTGCCCACACGTTTGGCGTTCGGATTGGGGGGCACATAGGACCGATGGAACCGCCGGTTCACATGAATTCCATCGCGGCTTGTGGCCAGTTGAACCGTGCATGCGCCCGTGTCGTATCGCATCAAAGTCGGAAAGAACAGGTACACTCCCGGTGCGTAGGGATATATGGTGGCCGCCGAGACGTAGATTCCGCTTCCCCACTTGCCACCGGGGTCGTGTTCGTCTTCGGAGAGAATCTCGTGAAGCTTTGGTGGCGCCAGCCAGTCATCAGCCTGCTTCCGTGCCGTCTGGGGAAACCCACCGAAGCGGGCTGACTCGGCACGAGCCACTCGACGCGAGGGCCGCCCA
>DLVV01000292.1:0-3181 GCA_003445035.1 Planctomycetaceae bacterium
GGCCAGATCTCCAGTTCCAAGAGCCTGATGCTCTTCCGGTCGGCCACCCTGGGCTACTTCGACCTGACGCGCAAAGCGGGTGTCGAGAACTTCGGTGGCATCCGCCTGGGGTGCTGGATCAACGCGATCCCCGTCGGCGGGCTTGTGCTGGTCCCGGACGGCACCGTCTGCACCTGCAGCTATCTCAATCGTGCCGCGTTTGCCTTGCAGCAGGTCGACGCCAGGTAGAGCTCCCTGCCTGCAACCGGCCGGATGGATTCCAGCCAAGGCACTCGTCCGACGGAGTGATGGGCCTCGGGGAGGCGGCGCACGTTTTGTCTGCACGCGGCACGGGTGGATCCCGTGACCCGACCTCAGGGCAAGGCGTCGCGAATGGCCATGATGTGCACGGAGCATGCCTGCTGAATGGCGTCGTATTCCTCGGCCGCGATCTCCGGTGCCACGGATCGGAACTGCTTGTAGGCCGTGCTGTCGCGGTTGCGATAGCTGAACGCGTGGAGCGGCACCCGGGCCCTCAGGCGGTCGAGGTACTTGTGGGCCGTAACGACCGGCGGCAGGTCCGACTTGCCGGCATCGCCCGCCCTGGCAATCGCGGACTCGAGAGTCTGCAGGTAGCGGAAATCGTTGACCCCGTCGCGGCGAGCCTCCCACGAAGTGCACGCTGCATAGCCAGATGGAATACTGAAGGCGAAGCCGTATTGAACCCACTGCTTGGGTGGTGTCGTATCCGACAATGAGAACGCATAGGTCGCTGCAGACGGCATGCCGGCACCGTACTCCCAGATCCAGTTGCCCTGGAGCCCGGCCGCCCACGTCCACAACCCCGTGTAGAAGCGGATGTTCTCCGGGTGGGTATTGATGAAAGTGCTGCAGTCGTAGGCCCACACTTCGGATCCGAGTTGGGCGGCACGGGCTTTGATCTGCGGCCACTCTTTGCTTCCGATCGTGCTGACATCCATGATCCAGACGTCATACGCCTCACCCTGCGTCCGCCAGTCCAGGCCGGAAGTGACCGTACGCAGCCCCTGGCGGCGAGCCTCGCCAAAGTGCTTTTCCATGCGCGGCAACAGGTCCTTGCCCTGGGCCCCCGGTTCGTCAAAGGCATAAAAGAGCGGCTCGGGATACCCCTTCTCGCGGCATCGTTTCAGGATCGCCAACTGGACGTCCGAATCCATCGCGTCGTTGTAGGGATAGAAGTGAAAGGCCCTCTTGAACCCCGCACCCACCAGTCGCTTCATGTCGTAATCAAAGGCGCTGAAGTTGATGCGGGTCTTTCCCTTGCCGTCCCGGTAACGCCAAACCTGGCTCCCCCCCTGGTCCACCGCGGTCATGCCATGCCGCCGCTGGTCCAGGTAGCCGCGGAAGTCCCCCGTCAGGGGCAGTTGCACCGCTGACCCTTCGCGGGCCGTGTGCGCGTACATGCCGAAGGCCGCATCCGCCTCGAGCAATGTGAGGTCGCGAACGCGAACCGTGAACGGCAGGGCGTGGCCGTCGTTCTTGCCCGGCTTCTGTTCGTAACCGACATAGTTCTTGCCGCTGGCCACGACGTGGATCTCGCCCCGGTAGTCGCCCGGCGGTGTGCCTTCCGGAACAAAGGCCGTCACCCACACGCTGCGTCCTTCCCCCTTGGGGACCGTCACTTCGACCGTCCGCGTGCTCGCCTGGATCGGCGCCCGTCGTGTCCCCGGCATCAGGTAGTGCGGCCTCATCTCCCACTGCTGTTGGCTCTTGTTGATCTTCAATGGATGACAGACCCGAAACTCCACGAGATTCGGCGCCCACAAGAACATGCCATCGGGACCGTTGAGTTGGGGGCGGCCTTTCAGCCCCACGGCCAACGGCCCCTTCAGGTCCTTCACGGCCTTGATGAACAGCACCGACGAAGCGTATTGCCCTGGGGCGGCCGTGATGACCAACGGCTTGTCGACCTGGTCGGGCAACGGCTCGAAATGGTCGAAAGTGAGGGGTAACGTCGGCCGGGGCACTACGGCAAACCCTCGATCGACCACCGCGTCCGACCACGCCGGAGGACGGTTTTCCGGGCCACCCATGCTGCCGGCGCGGACGCTGTTGTCCTCGACGAGACGAAAGTCGTCGAACCAGGCGCGGCGACCGTCGTCGTAGCCCCGGAAGTACTTCCAGGGTCGAAGATGGATTTTCGTTTCTTCGGCCGCGGTCCGAAATTCAATCTCGTACCGCCGCCAGTACGGCACCCACGACCACCCAAGACTGAGATAGGTGATGAGTTGACGGTTGGTTTTGCCGCCGCCGGTTGGCCAGGCATTGTTGCGAGCCGCACCCGACCCCAGGATCTGGAATATCGCCTCCTCCGAGCCCCCAGACATCCGGAACCAGAAACTGAGCCGGTAGCCGGTGTTCGGCTTCACGGAGATCGGCTCGGAGATGGTCTGCTCGTGCGGCGGCAAGTTGTGAACCACCATCGTGGTGCCACCCAGGTCAAGCCCCGCGGGAACCGGCAGTTGTCCGAACCGCGAGTTCTGTGGCAGGTATTCGTTTGCCATCCGTTGATACCACTGTGACGACTTGACGTAGGGACCCCAGTTCCCTTTCGAGTCGCGGCGAAACATCACCCAACCGTCCGACCCGTGTACGTGCTTCCCTTCAAGCAATTTTTCGTGTGCCGGCAACTTGGTGATATACGCCTGCACATGGTCCGGTGTCTCACGTGAGAAATGGTGAGGATGGCTCACCCAGCCGTCGGGCACGCCGTTCCCGTCGGAGTCTTTTTCGAGTCCTCCGTTGGCGAGCAGGTTCACAGGGTCGTCAGCAACCGCTGTCGATAGTCCGATGGCCGACACGATCAAGATGACTGTCGCCGCCAGCTGGTTTCGCCGATTGGCCATCACAAGTCTCCTCCGTTCGGACGATGCGACCGTGCAACAGGCGTTCCAGGTACGTGGAACAACCGCCGGGCCGACACAGCAAAAGTATCCCATTTTCCGATCCGGGGTCACGCCACTTGGCGAGACCTGTCGACGGTCAGGGCTTCCGTTGCTCGAGGAAATGCCGGGCAATCACCTCACCCAATTCGACAATGCCCTCGGTGCTAATCACCAACTTCTTCTCCTGGGAGGGCAGATCGAACGCCTTGATGTGAACGAAGTTGCTGTCGGCCGCGGCCACTTTTTCGATCTCCGTAACAACATCGATGTTGTTGACC
>DLVV01000292.1:3500-9719 GCA_003445035.1 Planctomycetaceae bacterium
GCTTGTCATCGGTGGGTGGCTGCTGGCTGACGAACCATTTCAGGTCGGGTGCATCCAGGTCCTTGCGGCTCTGGTTGACGGTCGAGCGGATCCATTCGGGAGCCTTGCGGCGGTACTGTCCCATGGACATATCGTTTTCACCGAGATGGTAGAAGACACCGGCCAACTCGACCTGGTTCCCCCTGTCAGTGATCTCCTTGACGGACTGTTTCACGAAGGCGACGAAGCGGGGGTAGATGTTGCGGGATTTTGCGACGCTGCCCTCCGGCGTCCAATCGTTGATCTGTGTCCCACTGTGGGTGAACTTGGCGATCGCGATGTTGCCGGGCAGCCTGGTAGACAGTGTCCGGCCAAAGCTGAGTTCCGGGCCGAACGTGTCGTAGTATCCGGCCGGCCCGAGGGGCTCCCACGAGTTCGAGGTCTTGTAGCCGCCGCCGAGGCTGTACTTGAAGGCGATGCGGGCGTCGTCGCGCAGCAACCGCTCCTTTCCCTTCAACATCTTGAGTTCCTGGATGAAGGCTCGCTCTCCTTCCATGTTGCGGTGCCCTGCCAGGACGAACAGCTTGACTCGACTCCCCTTCTTGTAGGGCCATTTCCCCAGCGGCCGAGACGTCTTCTCTGGTTTGCCGATCGTGGCCAGGTAGGCCGTGGCGTAATTCACACCATGCTCCAGTTGTCCCAGCGTCCCGTAGTGGTAGTGCAACCCGACCCCTCCGCCGATCTCCACGCCGACGTGTGAGGTGGGAATGTACTCCGCCAGCGGATCGACTTCGGTGACCGCCCGCTGCCCCACGCTGATGGCATACATCCGTGGACGCAGATCCATGCCCCAGATGGTCTTGGTGCACAGTTCGCCGATGTAGAACTTCAGCCTGGGGAGTTTCAGGTCGTGCCGCCACCGGGCAAGAAAGTTCTTCAGATTTCGCCCGTAGTTGGGCATGTAATCCTTGTTGAACATGTCGTTTTCGCCCTGGTGCCACATGAACCCCTCGATCCGGTACGGGATCTTCTGCTTGTCCAGTTCCGCCAACGAGGACCGCACCACTTCGAGTGCCAGTGGGTACATCTTGAATCCGCTGGGTTCATCGGGATTCCAATCTCCGCCCAGGTGAGTGCCCCCCGCAGCGACCTTGATGATCGCAATGGGAGCCTTGATCGCGGCCGAGATCTTCCGGGCAAAACTCAACTCCGGACCGACGATTCCGTTGACCGGCTGCAAAGCCACCCAGCCGTCGGACCGTGTCTTGTTCTGACGACCGAGGCAGTAGGAGAACCGCACGCTCTCCTGCGGCTGCTCGAGGCCGACAAACGGAGGGAATCTCTTGATGTCCTTCACCTTCGAATCCGAGCCGACCATGTTCGACTGGCCGGCAAAGATGAACACGCGAAGCGTCCGGTCATCGACCGTGTCTGCGGCTCTCAACGGACCCGCAACGGTCCACAAAAGCAGCAGGCTCAGCAATGACGATGTCGTTCTCGAATTCGATCTGCGTGTCATGTTCTGGACCTCGTTTCCCTCGTGGCACCGGCGACAGTCCATGTCACGAACACCGGCGGTCGGTTCCATCAATAGTCGGCGATTGCCCCATCGTGACCGTGCCTGGGATTGGGCCAGCCACCGTTCTTGGGCATCTTCGCGTGCATCTTTTCGACGGCCTGCTGGTCAATCTCGACCCCGAGTCCCGGCCCCTGTGGCAGAGACGCGTACCCCTGCTTGTCGATCGTCCACGAGACGCGGGCGACGTTCCCCGGATTGTAGCCCCGGCCTCCTTCGTGGATCAGGAAGAACGGGATCGAGGCGATGGCGTGGAAACTGGCGGTCATGCCCAGGACGGTGCTCGCGTTGTGCGGCGCCAGCGGCACGTGGTAGGCCTCGGCCAGGGTGGCGATCTTCTTCATCTGGCTGATCCCGCCACAAGCACCGACGTCGGGCTGCAAGATGTCGATACAGCCCTCGTGCAGGTAGGGGATGAATTCCCAGATCGTGCGATCGCGTTCGCCGGTGGCCAGCGGCACCTTGATGGCGTCCTTGAGTCGTTTGAAGACCTCGATGTTACCGGGGACGGCCGGTTCCTCGATCCACAGCACATCGTAGGGTTCGATGGCGTTGGCCAACTGGATCAGGAACGCCGGCGGCATGGCACAGTGAGCATCGAGCATAATGGCGGCATCAGGGCCAAGCCGCCGGCGAAACTCGGCCACGTGGTCGACATAGCCCTGGACCATCTGAGGTGTCGCTGCGAATTGACGAGGACCTCCCGGACCCACCTTGTACGAGGTCGCGCTCGGATACAGGCGAATCCTGTCTCGCGTCGGCCCACCCAGCAGGCGATAGACCGGGACCCCCCACGCCTTGCCGGCGATGTCCCATAGCGCCATGTCGACAGCCGATATCACGTTGGTCATGTAGGGGCCTCCACGGGAATCCCTGGGCCCCCGGTACAGCCGTTGCCATAGGTGCTCAATGCGGGTGGGGTTTTCTCCCTTGAGACCCTCGGCCATCGCCGCGACCAGCGCCATGGCCACCCGGGCGTTGAGTCCGAATGTCTCGCCCCAGCCAGTGATGTTCCCGTTGGTCTGAATGCGGACATAGAGCTTGCCGGCCACGTAGAACATCCGCACGTCGGTGATCTTGAGGTTCGATCCGCGGTCGACAACCTGTGCGGCAGGGTCCTTCTCCGCGACAACCGCGTCATCCAGCATGGCCAGACCCGTGGCACCAGCACCCATCGAAGCGAGCGCCGCACGACGACTGATTGAGCGTGAAACGTGTTCAGACATGTTGGTGGCATCCTCGTGCGAAAAGGTTGGGACAGCACCGCGCGATCGCGCGGATCATTCGGTCGTGATGATGTCCACGCCCCAGATGGTGTGCAAGCTACAGGACTTTGCAGTTGGCCATGATGATCCGCCTGGAGCGGACGATCTGCCCCGGTGGTTCTGCTATATTCCCGTCGGGCCCACCTGCCGTGGCCGGCAAAACCGGTCGAGGCCCTCCTCTCTTCCGAGAACGAAACTCCAGTCAACCGGGAAACCCATCAGCATGCCCGACACCTACCATGAGACGTTCGAAAATGGCCCCGGCGGCTGGTACGCATGGGACAGCAACTACGCGGGTGACAAGCCCCTGGAGATCGTCGACGGATCCGCCGTATCCAGGTCTCCCTGGTGGATCGACTACAACCACGCTCCACCCGGGGCCGGCTACATGCATCTGCTGTTCATGCTGGACACTCTCGGCCGCCCCACCGAACGGAAAACCGAGATCGCCGGCCACAACAACTTTGTCCAGCAGGGACTCAGTACGAACTTCGTCGACGCCGAACTGACCTTCCGGCTGAAAGGCGAACTCGTTCTGCATGACGCGCAACTGGTGCTGCTGTGCCAGGGAGTTCACGACGGCCTGTGTTCGGGATGGCTGCTGACCGGACAGCCGATCACGGTGACCGACGAATGGACCGAGTCAACGCTGAACACCCGGCTGGACGCCGACCAGTGGACCAGCCTGGACAGCCGCCATGACCGGACGGAATGTTACGGCACCCGGCCCCTGGAAACCGTGTTGTCCGACGTCAACACCAACATCCTGCTGGTCCTGTTTCCCCTGGATATCGCTCCCATGGGTCCGCTTGACGGCGACCCGCACAGGTTGCGTCCCGACGTGGACTACCCCATCTGGCGCCACCGCCTGCCGGAAGGATACGTGGCCATGGACGAAGCTCGCATCAACTTCTCCTGAGAGTCGACGACGCGTGGCAGGCCCGTTTCCACCGAATCGACGAAGGCACATCTCCCGAGCCGCATGCCCGCCGCTCGTGGAGTCACTGGCGACTCGCAACGTGCCTCTCACTGCACAAGCTTGTACCGCTGCTCCCCCGGCACGTAGCGCAACCGGTGCTTGTTCTTCTCGTAGAACGCAATCCACTCGCCAATCGTCAACATCTTTCCGGAATCGTCGATCTTCCTGTCGAGGCTGAACAGGGCCGGAAACGTGAAACGTCGGAGCACGAAAATCGGATTGCCGTAATGGCCCGGCGTATCGACGCGAAATTGGGGGTTCGGCGGCTTGCGACCCGACTCCCGTTTCATCCAGGCAATCAGTTCACCCAGCGCCTGCGACTCGCCAAACCAGCAGGCCCGGATGATGCATGACGAAAACCGGAGGTTGAAGTCGCTGCTGGCAGAGAATTTCACGAGTTGCTGCCGGGCATCCCTGGAACGACGGGCCAGCACGCCAACACTTCCCAGGGCCCCCAGCCGCTGCTTGACAGGCAGCGATTCATCGTCGACCAACTGCACCAGCAACGGCAACGACGCCTCGCCAGCTCCGAAAACATGACGAACCCGATCCTCGAAAAAACCCTGGGTGGCCCGATCCCATTCGTGCCGACCCAGGCGATAGTGGATGTCCATCAGTTGCTCGATGGCCTTGCCGGCTTCCTGCAGGTTCGCCGGGGTCTTGTGGTTCCGTCGCCGCGGCACAACGAAGCGGGGCTCGATGTATCGACTGCGACGGTGGATCGGCCGGCCAAGACGTTCCAGCGGTTTCTGGCCCGTGTATTCCCATAACCCGGAACCCAGCGACTTCCACCTGGGGTTCTCGTCAACCCACAGCCGCCTCATCAAAGGCGTCAATCCTCGTTGCCAGGCCGGGTGAACCGGGTGACTGTCACCAGGCATCCCCACGATTTTCTTCTTGCCACCGGACTTGTCGATCACAAGCGAATCGAAAACCAGGCCATCCGGGTAATACGACTTGAGCGTCAACTTCTCACCATCGACCAGGACATGGATCAGGTGTGGACATTTTTCGTTCCACTCGGTGATCCCCGGCCGCAGGCCGTGAGGATTCTGCGGCGTCACGATCGACTCGAAGTAGGAGGTGCCGACGCCCGATCCTGAACAGCCCACAAGCAGGTCGACCGACTGGTGTGGCCCGTAAGGGGCCGAACGGCTGTAGACGTGGATGTGACCACGGAACGTAAGATCGCACTGCGGCAGTGGCGGCTTCCAACCCAGGTCGCCGCCCGGAACAGCGTTCCCCGCCAGGCCAAAGTAGTGACTGTAGAAGAAACGCCAGGTCACACCGGCTTCGGCAAACCGCTTTTCCGCCAACGAGCGTCCAACGCCACGTCCCGCCCCCCCCTCGCAGACAAACATCGCATTCCCGTAGCGAAAGCTGAACGGTGCCACGGTCTCGTCAGCATTGTCCCGAGGACTCTGGAAGACGCGCCAGAACGGCATGTCAAAACGCTCGGTCAAGCGGCTGTCCAAACGGCCCGGAGCAATGTAACGGGGGTAGAGAGGATCCAGGCCGTGTTCCCAGTCGGTGACCCAATCGTGATTTCCCTGTGTCGGATAAAACGGTGTGTTCCGCAGAGTGTCGCGATAGACCCCGAAGGCCAGCAGATCGTACTCCGCCTCATCGAGTGCCCATCTCTGGGAAACATCTCCGGTGTGGATAATGAAATCCGGCTTCGGGTGCAGCGAACGCAACAAGTCGGCCAACGGACACTGGTCTCCGGGTTCCGGTTGCCCGCTGTCTCCGAGAACAACGAACGAAAACGGACGCCGCACGTCGGTCGCATGCGTGTAGAAGTGGTACGACTCGTCGATGGGCGTCAACCAGGTCTCGCCGGATCTGATCCGGTAGTAATACCGCGTGTCCGGTTCCAGGCCCGTGATCTCGACGAAATGCATTCGTTGGGATTGGGCCGACTGAACCACGTGTCCCAGTTCACGTGTGAGTCCATATTCCACGCTACACGGCTGGTCATCGTCGATCATCCACGCGATGCCCATCGAATGACCGGTCCCCTTCTGCAAGTAGGGATGCCGCAGCAGCCGAAGTGGAGATGACTGTTCTTCCTGCGAGTAACCGGTTGCCCACCACTGAGACGAGACACTGACGATCAACACCAACAAACCGGTAGTCCATCCCGCGAGAACCCGCGGTCCAACCAACTGGTCATTCTTGTGGGGCATCTACCGCCTCTGGTACCCAGGGAAAGAGGAACGCAGCCCGCTCGCAGGCTGGGCGGTGCCACCGTGTGCGAGGAACGCTTCGGCAGGACCCCGCGTCGCGAGACTCATCCAGTGGAGCCTATCAACGCGCCGTTGGCATGGCAAAACAACATCTCCACCGGCCCCCGCATCTCCAGCCGGTGGGTTGCTTGAAGCCCGGCCCCGTTCTAAGTGAGACTGGGACAGTTGAGACGC
>DLVV01000292.1:10053-12457 GCA_003445035.1 Planctomycetaceae bacterium
CGTTTTCCGAGAAACGTCATCATGACCAGAAAGTGCTCCCAGATTTTCGGCACTCGGCTCACCCGACTGACAGCCGTAGTGTCGGTGTTACTGTCCTGCATCGTGCTGGACATCTCCGACATCCGAGCGGAACCACCTCGTTCGGTCACCGGGAAGAAAGTCATCAGTTTCGGCTGGGACATGCCGTCGGCCACCGAATTTCCCGAACACGCCCGCCGGTTGGAGACCAGTGGCCTCGATGGAGTGGTGCTCAACTTCACGCGGCGATACGACGGGCCGAATCCCGGCGGGCAGGACGACGTCTATGACATGAGGTATCGCTGGGTTCACTGGGAGCCGATCAAGCTGGCCGAGATCCAACACAACATCGACGCACTGAAATCGGTCGACAGCCGGAAGTTGAAGCACAATTTCCTGGCGATGTACACGAGTTCCAACGCGACCAGCGTGTCACCGGCACAGTTCTTCATCTGGGACAAGCAGAAATACGACATCTCGAAATTCAAGCCGTTCCGTCCCAACCGACCGGGCGAGCCGCAGCGTTGGCCCAAGAATCCTCGCGGGTACTTCGACGCGTTCAGGAACAACATGGTGCTGGCCGCCAAGCTCTGTCGCCAACTGGGACTGGCCGGATTCTGCATCGACCAGGAGACCTACGGCCGGGGCCCGATGGACGACGTCTGGCCCAGGCAGGTCTTCGGCGAGGACCTGCCCACGATCCGGGCCCGTGTCCGCAAGAACGTGGCCGCGGTGTTCCGGGCCGTCTGCAAGGAGTTTCCTGAAATCACGATCCTGCTGATTCCCGGAGGACGTTACGACGACGACTGGGAACACAAGGACTCGCTGGCGATGGCCTTCACCGACGGAATTCTCATGGGCCTGGGACCGAAGGCCTCGTTGCATGACGGAGGAGAAAAGGCCTACGACATCAGCCGCCACAAGCGGTTTGTCGCTCTCAAGCGGGAGATTCGTCGCGGGGGCCTGAAACATTCGGCCGTCCGCGACCTCTACCGCAAACGGATGAAACACAGCTTCGGCATCTGGATGGATTTCCGCAGCACGAGTTACGGCGGGTGGTACCAGGACCCGTTCCTCAACCACTTCACACCCCGTGACCTGGGTGATGCCCTGCACAACGCACTGTACGAGAGCGACGGTTACGTGTGGCTCTACAACGAGACGGCAATCATGTGGCCGGCCAAATGGCGGCGGACCAAGAAACCGAATGTCATCGACGACTACTACGCAGCGATCCGCAACTGCAAGCAACCGCGGTCCCTGGACCTCCCCCCCGATTCTCGGGGTGCCGACAGCGAGCCACTGCCCGATCGTGCCGCGACGATCAAGACGGCCGGTGATCGCCTGGAGACGGCTGCACCGGGAATGAAGCTGATCCAGAAGATCGACAGCGGGTGGGAGATCGCATTCGACCCGGAAGACATCGGCCTCTGGTCACAGGGCATCCGTTCCCCTGGCGGAGAAGCCAGATTCGACTGGAAGAAGATCCGCGTCGGCGAGTTCTGGGAGAACCAGGGCCATCGCTACAACGGTGCCGCCTTCTACCGGGTCAGCTTCAAGGTGCCCGAACAGTACCGGGGCAAGAAGATCTATATCGTGATCGGTGGGCTGGCCAACAAGTGCGCCGTCCACCTGAACACCTGGGACTGGATCTACGGCGTGTCCAAGGGCCCGGGCCTTCGAGTCGGGTCCGCTCCACTGGTGTTCCCAGCCCGGGGAGTCAAATTCGGCAAAAAGGACAACCTGCTGAGAATCTACATCCGCAACCCGCGGGGGCCAGGTGGTATCTACAAGCCGGTCTGGGTTGCCGTGAAAGAGCCGACCGGCTGAAAACGCTCGTGAAGTCGCGTCCGGTCCACCGGTGTCTCCGGCCGCTCGTAGAATTGCGCCACCGGCATGTCCTGGAACAGAGTCAAAGATTGACCGGGGTCGCACACGGGGTGTGGTTTGTTCAGTTGGTCTCTGCGCAACACTATCGTTCGGCGATCAACTTCACCGGCTTCCAGATGCCACCCCCGAACGGCCCGTAGTCGACGACGCGGACCGCGATGTGATTCGACCTGCCCGAACGCAGCCGACCGGTGACATCGACCAGGAACCGCTTCTTCCACGGGTCGCCCCTGGTGTAGGCCCAACCGTCCATGTTGTGGCTGCCCACCTTCACGCCGTTGACATAGATCTCGGCACCATGGGCAACGGCACCGAAGGCCAGTTGGATCTTCTTGCCCGGGGGCAGCAACGGCGCCTCGAACACCTGTCGATACCATCCGTAGCCGTCGTACGTGCGGTACCCGTGGTTGTCCCACGGAACCAGGTCGGTGATCCAGAACCAGGATCTCTCGAAAACGCCGGGCTTGAACCACCCCTCCTTCACCCCGACGTTTTG
>DLVV01000292.1:12873-15803 GCA_003445035.1 Planctomycetaceae bacterium
CGAACTCAGGGAACCCGGGTACCGGCAACCCCAGCTTACGAGGTGGCAACGCGCTGCCGGGGTGCGGAGATGCGTGGGCGTCGAGATTTCGGGCGAGCGGCACCAGGGGCTGTGGCCCTCGGGCAGCGGCGATCGCCTCTTTGTAGGCCTTGGGAATGCCGATCGCTCCGCGGTTCGAACCGTCCCACAGATTGCAGCCGGGCGTGTACAACCAGACGTACCGGTCGCTGTACCTGAGCGCGGCGTGTAGCGAGAAGGCCAGTTCTTCGGGCGTGTAGTAGTTGCTGTTAAACGCCTCGGAGAAACCCAACGTCCCGAATCGACCGATCAGGAACGAGAAGCCCGCCTCACAGTGGGTGGCGTACTTGGCCGGCACGCGACTGAGGTCTCGCATCGTCTGCTTCATCACCCGCCGCGCGCTGGAAAAGGTCGCCGGGGCACGATAGCCGTAGGCCATCTCGTGGCCGTCGATGATCTTCGCCTTGCCCGTGCACTCGGACAGCAACCCGTCGAAGAACGCCCGCAGCAATTCTCCGTCGGTGGCCGGGTCGGTCTCCCCCCTGGTCTGGCTGGGACCGTGCAGCGAGATGATCTGGATGTCGGGGAAGACCGGATTGATTGCCCGCATGATCTGGGCGCCGCGACGGAACGCCTGGTCTGCGTACTGGGCGGCCGTCCTGGTCTTCTGGTACTTCAGGCCCCGGTGATTCCAGAGGTTCGTGCCGTAGTACGCCTCGTCATCGAACATCATCCCCTTCAGGCCCGCCCGCCTGCAGTACTCGGCACTGACCTTCCAGTTGTTGACACAAGCCTCAAATTCATCGTCGAACCAGTCCGGCACCTTCTTCTTCTTGTCCCCACTGGTCAGGTAGGTCATCAGGAAGTTGTGCTTGTACCTGCTGGCCTTGGCCAGGCCGGCCCGCACGTGCGCGATGGCTTCCTCGAAATCCTCGATCCGGTGGCGGTCCATGCGGAACGGACGCCCGATCGCCTCGGTGACCACACCGTCTTTCCAGGTGGTCGGATACATGGCGACCCCGTCGATCCCCGGCAACGCCGCTTCCAGTTCGCGGACACTCTTGTTGAACCCCCTGGCCGACGGCCCCTTGAAGGCAACGATCTTCTTGTGGGAAGCAATCGGCTGGCAACGGGCGTCGGTGGTCATTGCCGTGACCAGCCCGACCGAAACGACGATGACCCAATGGTTGATTCTCATGGCGGCCTGACGTGAACAATTCTGAAACGGGGGTGCCTGGAGTTCAGCTTCACAACAAATCGATCAACCGGAATAATACCGGATCACCTCCCGGACACAGAAACCATCTGCCCGACCAGCTGCCCCGGATCGTCACGAAGAACAATTGAGTTGGGCGGTCACTTTTGACATAACAGAACTTGATGGTGAATCCCGCACACCCGACGCATCCGAGAAGTCGACGACGGGCACTCCAGGTGGGGGGCCTTGGTCTGTTCGGCTTGTCGTTGGCGGATGTCGAACGGCTGGCCGAGGGAGCCGCAACAACCGGATCACCGTCGCCCCGCCGCTCCGTCCTGCTGATCTATCTGCCCGGTGGCCTGTCGCACATCGACAGTTTTGATCCCAAGCCACTGGCTTCGTCCACGACCCGAGGCGAATTCAACGTGATCCAGACGCGGGTCCCCGACCTGCGAATCTGCGAACATCTTCCGCAACTGGCCGCCCGCAGTGACCGTTGGTCACTGGTCCGTTCGCTCGGCCACCCGACCAATGACCACACGCAGGCGCACCACTACGTCCTGTGCGGCAAGATGGAATTGCCGTCTCCGTTCGATCGGGCGAAGCCGGCACCCGGTGACTTCCCCTCGATGACGGCCATCGCCGGTTCGAAACTCGAAGCCACGGGCCCCCTGCCCTCCGCAGCGATGCTGCCACGACTGTTGATCAATGTCGCGCGACAGGTTCGGGGCGGACAGACCGCGGGACGGATGGGAACCCGATTCGATCCCTGGTTGCTGAAAGCAGCTGCGAACTGCAACCAGTACGGTTCGTGCCCGGACTGCTTCATGTTTTCGAACATGACAACGCACAAGCACTCCGATTTCCCGGTACTCCGGGCTCCCAACCCTCAACGTCCCCAGGACGTCACGATCGGCCGACTGGACCGACGCAGCAACCTGCTGGACGAACTGGAACAGCAGCAACGACAACTCGACCGGTTCGCCAGCGTCCAGCAGTTCGGACGCCAGCGGGAACGCGCCCTGTCCTTGTTGACCTCGCAGAAGGTCCGCGATGCCCTGGACGTCGAACACGGCGACCCCCGCCTGCTGGCCCGATACGGAAATGACCTGTTCGGCAAGACGCTGCTGCTGTCCAAGCGGTTGATCGAAAACGGCGTGCGGATGGTGCAGGCCCACCTGGGACGAGGTGTCTCGTGGGACACTCATGGAGACAACTTCCCGCTGCTGAAGAACAAGTTGCTGCCGCCGTTCGACCGCGCCCTCTCGGCCCTGATCGACGACCTCGACGAGAGCGGTATGCTGGAGACGACCCTGGTGGTCGTCTGCAGCGAGTTCGGTCGCACTCCGAAGATCTCACGGCTTGAACAACACTACAAGCTGCCCGGCCGCGACCACTGGGGGGCCACCCAGTCGATGCTGATGGCCGGCGGCGGTGTTGCCGGGGGCCGAGTGATCGGCGAAACCGACCGGATCGGTGC
This sequence comes from Planctomycetaceae bacterium, assembly GCA_003445035.1. Lineage (GTDB taxonomy): Bacteria > Planctomycetota > Planctomycetia > Planctomycetales > Planctomycetaceae > UBA8437. The sequence continues at coordinate 15,570 of DLVV01000292.1, forward strand.
CTACCCGGTCGACGAACCGGTGACCCCGCAGAACCTGGCGGCCACTCTCTACCAGACGCTGGGAATCCCCCGCTCGGCCAACTGGCACGATTTGGGTGGACGCCCCTACCACGTGTACGAGGCCGATCCGATTGCGGGCCTGAACTGACAAACCCCAAACCCCGCACTCAGTCGGCTTTCCCGGCCTTGACGGGTTTCGCGGCCGCCTTTCCGTTGGCCCAGCGGATCGAGGTC
>DLVV01000092.1 GCA_003445035.1 Planctomycetaceae bacterium
TGGTAAGCAACGGGCGGCTTTCTTGTGGCGATGACATCGAAGGCTACACCGCTGCAGATTTCTACGCCGCCTACGAAAACATGACCGACCAGCTTCGCCCCTGGACGATTGACTTCCACGTCGCCCAGAACGACGGTACCGTCCACGGGGCGGGGTCACACGACAAGACCGGACGACATTGCCAGGCCGACGACCCCAACGGAAAACTCGACATCACCCGCACCGCCGAATACTGGCTGAGGGACGCCCCCTCGAGAGGCATCGAACACATCTGCTGGGACGGATGCATGTTCTCCAATGAGGTGCTCGAGACACCCGCCACCTGGAACGCGATCCTGAAAGCGATGCTTGACGTCCGAGCCGCCCACGGCTGGAACGCTTAGTGCCCCCCCCTCCCCTGCCCTCGTTCTCCTCGAGAAAAAGATCCGCCAGATGAGTGACAAAACCCCCCTGAACATCGGCATGATCGGTTACGGCTTCATGGGCCGGGCCCACTCGAACGCCTACTGCAAGGTCGGCAACTTCTTTGACACCAAGTACCAACCGGTGCTCAAGGCCGCCTGTGCCCGCAGCCAGGAGAGTGTCCAGGCGTTTGCCGACAACTGGGGCTACGAGACCATCGAAACCGACTGGCGAGCTCTGCTCGAACGTGACGACATCGATGCGGTCGATATCTGCGTCCCCAACAACCTGCACAGGGAAATCGCGTTGGCCGCCGCCGATGCCGGCAAGATGATTCTCTGTGAAAAGCCGCTGGCGATGGACACCGCCGAGGGCGAGGAAATGTGCCAGGCGGTCGAGGCGGCCGGCGTGGCCAACATGGTCTGGTACAACTACCGACGTGTGCCCGCCGTGTCGCTCGCAAAACAGTTGATCGACGAAGGACGGCTGGGCAAGATCTTCCACTACCGTTCGGTCTTCCTCCAGGACTGGACCATCTCGGAAGACCTGCCGCAGGGCGGCGAGGCCCTGTGGCGACTTGATGTCGATGCCGCCGGCAGCGGTGTCACCGGCGACCTGCTGGCTCACTGCATCGACACGGCCATCTGGCTCAACGGTGGGATCTCCACCGTGTCGGCCATGACCGAGACCTTCATCAAGGAGCGAACTCACCAACTGACCGGTGAAGTCCAGAAGGTGGGGATCGACGACGCGTGTGCGTTCCTGGCCCGTTTCGAAAACGGTTCGCTGGCGACCTTCGAGTCGACCCGTTACGCGAGAGGCCACAAGGCGCTGTACACACTGGAGATCAACGGCGAACACGCGTCCATCTCCTGGGATCTTCACGACCTCCACCGGCTCTCCTACTTCGACCACCGTGACGATTCGCTCGTCCGCGGCTGGCGATCGATCCACGTCACCGACGGCGACATGCCGTACATGGACAAGTGGTGGGTGCCGGGGCTGCAGATCGGTTACGAACACACCTTCGTGCACCAGGTCGCCGATTTTCTCGAGAGCCTGGAGACCGGCGAACCGGCTTCTCCGACATTCCGCGACGCACTCGAGACGCAAAAGATCTGTGACGCGGTGCTCGACAGCGCCCAGAGCGGCCAATGGACCGAGATCTGAATTTCCTCCCACCCCGACACCGTCCGACCAACCCACACGAGGACCCCAATCGATGGACCGACAGCCGATCTCCGAAGAGGGCTACAGCAAGTTGCGGGAGGAAATCCGGGTAATCGAAGACGAGCGGATTCCGGACGTGCGAGAGAAGGTGGCCGAGGCACGGGCCGAGGGCGACCTGAAGGAGAACGCCGAGTATCACGGCCAGCGGGAAACGCTGGGGATGCTCGAAGCCAAGCTCAACCAGCTCAAGAACAAACTCTCCCACTGCGAGATCGTTGACAAGAGCAAGCTGCCCAAGGACGTGATCACCTTCGGTAGCCGTGTGACCGTCAAGAATCTTGATGATGGCGACATCGAACAGTACGAGTTCGTCGGCCCAGGCGAAGAGGATTATGCCGACGAAGTGATGAAGATCCTGACAACCAGTCCTCTGGCGAGTGCCCTGATGGGCAAGAAGGCCGGAGACCAGGCCGAGTACGAAGCACCGATCGGTGTGTTACGATACGAGGTCGTATCGTTCGAAGAGTCCTGAACCGACCACCCACACGAAACTTTCCCGCATCCTACCACTGCCCGGTCCCCGGGCGGTTCCACGCCCCCAGGAGACTCCCATGCCACTCGGACGACTTTCTCCAGCTCCGTTTCTGATCCTGGCTGCCCTGGCAACACTGATCGTCACCGACACGGTCACCGCGGCCGATATCTCACAATTCCGCGGTGCCACGGGTGACGGCCACGCCCAGGCCGCCGGGCTGCCGATCACCTGGAACCAGACCGATCACGTGGCCTGGCAAGTCCCGATCGCCGGCAAGGGCTGGTCGAGTCCGATCGTGGTCGCCAACAGGCTGTACTTGACCACCGCGGTGGCCAAGACCGGAGGCGGACCCGATGACCAGTCATTGCGAGCCATCTGCCTGGACATCAAAACCGGCAAGACCGTCTGGGACCAGGAAGTGTTTGCCCGCAACCACGTGTCGACCCGTGGACTGCTGCATTCCAAGAACAGCCATGCCAGCCCGACTCCCATCAGTGACGGCAAGAAGCTGTACGTGCATTTCGGCACCGAGGGCACCGCGGCACTGGACCTGGCATCCGGACGTATCGCCTGGAAGATGCAGGACCTGGCCTACGTGCCCCAGCACGGCAACGGCGGATCGCCGGCACTTGTCGACGGGCTGATGGTGGTCATCTGTGACGGCCAGGACGTCGACTACGTCGCGGCGATCGATTGCCGCAACGGCAAGATCGCCTGGAAGACCGATCGTACGCTCGACCTGCCCCGTAAGTTCTCGTTTTCCACGCCGTTGGTGATCGACGTCAAGGGCAAGAAACAGATCGTCTGTCCCGGCACCGGACTGGTCGCCGCCTACGAACCAAAGACCGGCAAGGAGATCTGGCGAGTCCTCTACGGAGACGGTTACTCGGTGATCCCTCGACCAATCTACGGTCATGGACTGGTTTATGTCTGCAGCGGATGGGGAGTGCCGACGTTGTTCGCCATTCGTCCGACTGGAACCGGGGATGTCACAGAGACCCACGTCGTCTGGAAACAGACCTCCAAGGCCAACGTGCCCCATACCCCGTCGGCTCTGCTGATCAAGAACGAACTGTTCCTGATCAGTGACACCGGGATCGCCAGTTGCCTGGATGCCCTCACCGGAAAATTGCACTACCGCAAGCGGATCGGCGGCAAGTATTCGTCCTCACCCACGTTCGCCGATGGCAAGATCTTCATTCAAAGCGAAGCCGGGCGAGGGTTCGTGCTGAAGCCGGGACGCGAGTTTGTCGAACTGGGCCGCAACCAGCTGGATGGTCGCACGTACGCCACTTATGCCGTCGCCGACAACGCGATTTTCATCCGGACCGAAAATCGGCTGTTCCGCATCCAGGAGTAGCCGATTCCCGGAAGGTCGACCGACGCACCGCGGGCCAGCCGGCCCACGGTGGAGCCAGACAGCTCCACCGGCCGGACGGTTCGCGTGAACCCCGAGCAAGCGCCCGATCAGGCGTCGACGTCGAACAGCATCCGTCCGGGACCGTGATCGACGCAGTCTTCCTCGTGCCACAGCGGCAATCCCGCTGCGTAACGAGCGGCCAGGATCTGGACCTTGTCCTCAGAACCCGGCTTCGACTCGGTCTTTTCGAAGGGGTTGAACCCCATCTCGTCATGCAGATCGATCTTGAACGGCCGATCCACATTGGCCGCAAACAAATAATCCAATGGTAGACCTGCTTCGGTCTCCAAGCCCTGGGGCACCTCGAAGGGTGTCGACATCCGGCGCGCTCCACTCTCTGCTGCAAATCACTGTCGTCCATCGCCTCCTTGCGCCCTCTTCCATCCAATGACAGCCCATCCGGGGCTGTTGACCGACACACGACTCCAAGGTCAATGACCGTCGCGAGGCCGATCCGGCCACCAGTCGAGAAGGAAGCCGAGGACCGCCGCCCCTCTCGGGACTCACGCTCATCACCACCCTCTGCGCCGACTGGACGCCAGCCAACACGCCGTCCTGATCCATCACCGGGCCATCGGCCCGCTTGTCCGAATCCAATCGAACTGTCCAACCCGACTGGGATTCCGCCAGCACCGAACCGCAACACGCGAGACTGAGAGGTCGAGGATTCGCGTGAGAAGAGGGGAAAACGCGGTGGTGAGGAGAACCAAAGATGTCGTGTCGAAGCAGCGTAAACGTGCTGACAAAGCCGATTGTCCCGCCACGTGTCGCGAAAGTCAAACACTTTCCGAACCATTCCGGGAACACGGTGGCGCAACCGGTCAAGTCGTTGCAACCGGCTACGGACGGCTGACTTGATACCGCTTCAACTTGCGGTCCAGCGTCGACCGCTCGATGCCCAGGATGCGGGCAGCCTGCGACTTGTTCCACTCGGTCGACTCGAGTACCGCCATGATGTGCTGCTGCTCGAGCGTCTCCAGCGACATGTTGCCGCCGCTTGGAACGACCGACGTCGAGGTGGAAGCCGCTTCAGACGTCGCCAGGGTCGAAAGCTGAATATCGGTCTCGGAGATCTGGTCACCGGCACACAGGATCACCGTCCGCTCGACCGCGTTCCTCAGTTCACGGACATTCCCCGGCCAGTCGTATACCTTCAACGCCGCCAAGGCTCCCGGTGTGAAACCGCTGATCTCCCGACCCGACTTCTTGACAAACTGGTCACAGAAGAAATGGGCCAACTGAACGATGTCCTCGGGATGCTCTCGGAGCGGAGCCACCTGGATTTCGACGACGAACAGGCGGTAGTAGAGGTCCTTGCGGAACGTGCCTTCGGCGACGGCTTCCTCGAGATCTCGGTTGGTGGCGGCCACCACTCGCACATCGGCATCAACGGCCGTCCGTCCCCCCACGCGTTCAAAGGGGTGTCCTTCCAGGGCGCGGAGAAACTTGGCCTGGATCGCCGGGGGCATCTCGCCGACCTCGTCGAGGAACAACGTGCCGCCGTCCGACTGTTCGAATTTTCCCGGCTTGCGATCGGTCGCCCCGGTGAACGCCCCCTTCTCGTGACCGAACAACTCGCTCTCGAGCAGCGACTCGGACAGGGCCGCACAGTTCATGCAAACGAACGGGCCCTGGCGACGTCGGCTGCGAAAGTGAATCGCCCGGGCGACCAGTTCCTTGCCCACACCACTCTCGCCCCGCACGAGCACCGTCGCATCGGTCGAGGCGATCCGTTCGATGATTCCCCGCAACTGGTCCATCTGTTCGCTGTCACCGACCAGTTCGCTGTCGATCGCCAACTGACTCCGCAACGACTCGTTCTCGCCCTGCACCTGCGCGAGCCCTTTGACCAGGGATTCACGGTCCTGCATTCCGTCCAACGCAACGGCCAACTGGTCGGCAACCGCAAGAGAGAATTCCAGATCGTTCGACTCGAGCAGATTCTCGCGGTCGGTCGAATAGAGGTGGATCACGCCGAAGGTCACCTCACGAGCGATCAGGGGGGCACAGATCACACTCTGGGCGTGGATCTGACCGAGACTGTCGCGGTCGACCAGTTTGCTGTCGTCAGCCACATCGCGGGCCAGAACCGCTTCCGCCTCAACCAGTACCGTGCTGGAGAGATAGTCGGAGACCTTCTGGTAGGGGAGGTCCTTGACCGAGCGATAGGCTGCAACACGGAGTTCATCGGAACGCGGCCGGTTTCTGAGTCCCTTGGGCAACAACAGCACCGCCCCGATATCGGCCCTCGTTCCGGCAAACAAACCGTCGAGAACCACGTGGGCCAATTGTTCGGCATCACGGGCGGCCCCCATGTCCAACGCCAACCGGTACAGCGAGGTCAGGTCGCGGCTGGTTCGCTGGGAACCCGGTTCACCATCCGGTTCGCCACCGGTCGTCGATGCCTGGTCCCGAAAACGGTTCTCCCGACGCCGATCCACGATTTCGGGTTCAGACTCCGGTGACGGATCATCGAAGACCATCATCTCGGCCGTGTCGGCCGTGTTGTCCTTGCTGGTCGATTCGGGCTCGGGGAACGCGTGGAGCAGGTCGGAGGTGAAGCCGAGATCACAGTTACCAATCTGGATGATCTGGCCCTCCTCGAGTGGCCAGTCCTCTTCGACTGTCACGCCATTGACCAGGGTGCCGTTGCGGCTGCCCAGGTCTCGCAGCAGCCAACGATCGCCACTCTGGAACACCTCGCAGTGGTTCCTGCTGCAAACCTCGTCACGAACCACCACGCGGTTGGTCGAGGAACGACCAACGGTCGTGACCTGGCCGAGCATCAGGCGGAACACGTCCCGCCACTGGTTACCATCTCGCACGACCAGGTAGGAGGCCGCGGAATCGGACTGGTTCGTCATATTGTCGCAGATCCTCTCCCATCCGGCTTCGGTTCCGAATGGTCCATTGAGGATACTGGACCGTCAGAAGTGGCCGCAAGGGACGCTCTTGCAACACCGCCGGGCATCGACCATCCTAGGCCGGTCGTGCGATTCGTCTACCTGACAAATGCTCGAGGAGCTTCTCTGCCGATGACCCGTCACCTGTCGACTCTGTCTCCGGTCCCGACCACCCGACCCCTGGTCAGTGTGGTCACAGTCATCCTGTCCCTCCTCGCCACCCACACTGCCAACGCCGCCGATTGGACCCGTTACCGGGGTCCCAACGGCAGTGGATTCAGCCCGCTGAAAGGGATTCCCACCACGTGGAGTCCCGGAGACTACAGCTTCAACATCAAGTTGCCCGGTGAAGGGCACGGGGCGGCCGTGATCCGGGGTCGCCGGCTATTTGTCACGTCAGCCGTCGACCAGGGTGCCATGAGGCACCTTTTTTGTCTCGACGCCGAAACCGGTGACACCCGCTGGACACGCCGAATCGGCATGAATCGCAGCCGCAAGCACCTCAGAAACAGTTGGGCTTCCAGCACTCCCTGTGTGGACACCCAGAAGGTCTATGTCGCATTTGCCGACAAGGAACGGTACACGGTCACGGCCTACGACTTCGACGGACACCTGGTCTGGCGACGCGTGCTGGGTCCCTACGAGAGCCAGCACGGACTGGGTGCCTCGCCGATCGTCTTCGAAGACCTGCTGATCGTCCCCAACGACCAGGACGGCCCCAGTTCGATCCTGGCACTCGATCGGCGAACCGGGCGAACGGTGTGGAGCCGGCTGAGGAAGTTCAAGTCGGGCCGCACGTCCTACGCGACTCCGCTGATCATCCGGGAAAAGAACAAGCCGGCACAGTTGATCTGCGTCAGCGGAGAGTCCGGTATCAGCAGCCTCGATCCTCGCACCGGCCGCCAGAACTGGGCCACCCAAGCCTTCCCCCTGCGAACGGTCGCCTCGCCGGTCTACGCCAACGGGCTGGTCGTCGCCAGTTGCGGACAGGGTGGACGTTTTGGTGTGCTGCAGCGAGCCGTCGACACCAGCGGCCGCACCGTCTGGACCCGAAAGCGCTACTTGCCGTATGTCACCACCCCGATCATCTACAAGGACCACCTCTACGAGTGGAACGACGAAGGCGTCTTCAGTTGCGTCGAGTTATCCAGCGGACGTGATGTCTGGACCAAGCGAATCGGCGGCAACTACAGCGGGTCGCCGATCTGTATCGATGGCAAGATCTACGGTGTCGACGAAAAGGGCGACGTCGTCATCGTTGCCGCCAGCCCCCAGTACAAGCTGCTGGGACGGGTGCCACTGGGTGATCCCTGCCACTCGACTCCCTCGGTGGCCGGCGGCCGACTCTACTTCCGCACATTCCACCGGTTGATCTGTCTCGAGGCCCGATCCGAAGACAAGTGACCCACTCACCGGCGAGTCCCGACCGCAGGAGTCTCATGATGCACCCCGACACCGACTGCCAGCAGGTCGAACCCGGTGGATTCCTGTTCGAGTGCCCTCACTGTCGACAGGAACTGCGAGTGGCCCGCAAGTACGCCGGAGCTCACGTGGAATGCAAACTCTGCCACGGACACTTCCTGCTCGATCCTGACAGCCCCGCCTCGCGAGTCGTGGGATTTTTCGCCGAGTGCCCCCATTGCCTGGAAGAACTTCGCGCCAACTGGCGATACCGCCTCGCACGGGTCGCCTGCAAGCTCTGTGGCGGCCGAATCCGGTTCGTGCCGTTGTCGGCTCAACCCGTTCGTCCCAGCGGCAACTCCGGTCGCTCGCCGATGGTTGCCACCGGCTGAGTCTCACTCAGAACTGGCTCAGAAAGCGAACGTCGTTCTCGAAGAAACGGCGGATGTCGGTCACCTGATACCGCATCATGCAGAACCGTTCGATGCCCAACCCGAAGGCAAACCCGGTCACCTCCTCGGGATCGAAACCCACGTGCCGCAACACGTTGGGGTCAACCATGCCCGCACCGCCCAGTTCCAGCCAACGGTCCCGCCACAACACGTCGACCTCAACCGACGGCTCGGTGAACGGAAAGAAACTTGGGCGGAAACGCACGGACACGTCGTCACCCAGAAAGGCGGTGGCGAAGTGCTTGAGCACCGTCTTCAGATCGGCCATGGTGACATCGGTGTCCACCATCAGGCCTTCCATCTGGTGGAACATGCAGTGGTGCGTGGCGTCGATCGTGTCGGGCCGATAGCAGCGGCCCAGCGAAACAATTCGTACGGGGGGAGCCGTCTGCTCCATCACCCGAATCTGCACGGTCGATGTCTGGCTCCTCATCAAAACCGCCGCGTCGTCTTCACCCGAACCGACCAGGGCGGTGGCGAGGTAGAAGTTCTCGAGTGGGTCACGCGCGGGGTGTTCGGGTGGAATGTTCAGAGCGACGAAGTTGTGGTGGTCGTCTTCGAGCTCGGGACCGGTGGCCACACGGAACCCCATGCGTCCGATGATGTCCTTGAAATCCTCTATCGTCCTGGTGATCGGGTGCCGACGTCCGATGACCGGCTGCGGTCCTGGCAAAGTGACATCGATGGCGGCGACGGCGGCAACCGGACGGGCGAGTACTCCCTGGCGTTCCTCCAGGGCTCCCTTGACCTCGGACTGCACCTGATTGAAGCTCTTGCCAAGCAAGGGCCGTTGCTCGGGATCCGCCTGGCCCAACAACGACTGCAGGTCCTTGAGCCGTCCACGTTTCTTGCCAAGAAACTCAACGCGGACAAGCTCGAGAGCGTCCTCTGACGAAGCGGAGTCAATCGCCGCGAGCGCCTCGTCCTTGTAACTCGCAAAAGCTGCCTGGGCGTCGGCGGTCATCGTTGTTGCGTCAAGCCGCTGAAGCCGCGGCCGCCACGATCTCGTCGAAGACCTGCGGGTGGGAAATCGCAATTTCGCTGAGCGTCTTGCGGTCGAGTTCGATTCCGGAATCCTGGAGCTGGTGGATGAACTGCGAGTACCGCACACCACGCTGACGGCAAGCGGCATTGAGCCGGGTTATCCACAGACGCCGGAATTCCCGTTTCTTGGTTCGTCGATCACGGTAAGCGTAGGCCCGCGAACGAACCACCGTCTCCTTGACCGT
>DLVV01000177.1:0-1644 GCA_003445035.1 Planctomycetaceae bacterium
GGCGTTCGGTTCATTCAGCTGTACCATCGCGGTTGGGATCATCACGGCAAGATCAAGGACGGGATCGTCCAGACCGCCCGCCACGTGGACCAGGGAATGACGGCGCTGGTCAAAGACCTCAGGCAACGAGGCCTGCTTGACGACACGCTGGTCATCTGGGGCGGCGAGTTCGGACGGACGCCGATGGCCCAGGGTGACGGACGGGACCATCACATGAAGGGCTTCTCCATGTGGATGGCCGGTGGCGGTATCAAGGGCGGGACGACCTACGGTTCCACCGACGAACTTGGTTACAACGCGGCCGAGAACATCGTGGAAATCCACGACCTGCACGCAACGATGCAACACCTGCTGGGAATCGACCACGAGCAGCTCACCTACCGCTACCGGGGCCGCGACTTCCGGCTGACCGACGTGGCCGGACACGTTGTGGAACCGATTCTGAGTTGAATCGGAGTTCGCCGATCAGGTCCCGGCTAACGGCACAGACTGGCAACATGAAATCCTTACGTTAGTTGACCGTCCTGGTCTTTGTGCTTTGTTCAGTGGCTCGGCGTCTTACCACGTGATCGATCCCCACGTCTGTGGTGACTCGGGGACGCCGCCTGACCAGGAGGAACGTTGGGGCTGTCCTTGATCAAACGCGTGTCGGACGATGTCAAAATGCCACACCTGGCCGTCGAGATCTCCCTCCGTCGACAGGCTCTGCAGTGGGATCTCCAGACGACAGCACCACTCGGCACACCAGGTGTCCTGAGCCACGTTGTGCAACGATTTCACCGACGGACTCCATGGTTTTCCGTCGGCAGTTCGGCCCTGCACCGCTGAATTGGCGTTCACTTGGATCGAGCGCCAGGGTTTTCCGGGAGGTTGGAACAACAGCTCGATTCGATCATCAGCCGCGAAGTTGCCCACTGGTCCCACGGTGCCGGGCTTGGCCTTTCGGCGAAGGGCAGCTCCGAGCTTCCAGGAACTCATCAGGACATAGAGGTTTTTGTCGTCGCGGAGCACCCAGGCCATGGACTGCCGTCGGCAATAACGAACGGGAAATTTCAGGTTGCCGGTTTCACGGAAGGGACCGAAGAGGTGAGAAACGCCCACGAACCCGGTTGCACTGGGCAACTGCGTGCCGGGTGGTGACTCGCAACGAGCGACCGGCCACGCAGGGCGCGGAATGTCGGTTCCGTCTGGCCCGTACAAATTCGGCCGCTCGCGGAAATCCCTCGGGGCGATCCAGTCTCTGGTGGCCACCTCGATCGAGTTGTTTTCGACACAGATCTCGTCGGGTGTTGCCGTAGAAACTTCGACTCGAATGGCACGAGCACGTTCGTCGATTTTCCACGGTTGCTGAAGCGTCACGAAGGACGGCATCAGAGCCTTTGGCCATGGAATGTTGGGCACCTTGTGGACGCCGATCTGCTCCTCGCGGTTTTCGAACAGTGCGGTCAATGTGACCTTCGCGCTGCCGGAGTCACGGATTCCGACGTTGTGAACACGGACGGTCAGGACCGGCGGATTGCTTGACCGGTCCAGCAGGCACTCGGTTTCCGAGAGTGCCAGATCCGGGAGAACTGCCGGAAGTGGACGCGACTGGACCTGGCGGATCTCCACCAGTGAAGTTGCCGATGGAGGCAACGATAACGG
>DLVV01000177.1:2023-3846 GCA_003445035.1 Planctomycetaceae bacterium
TAAACACCGGTGTCGAGTTCCAGTGGCCGCATGGCGATTGTTCGGTGCTGATCGAAATTGTGGATCATGATCTTGAGGTGTTTGCGGTCGGCTTCCAGGACCATCGGCACCGCCTGCAGTTCGACGTTCTCCCACGCGACAGCCGAATCCGGGTAGTAAGCCTGCATGCTTCCCGACCCGCCGGTGTACATGTTCATCAGGATCTGCGAAGGACGCGCCGGCAGAGGCACTCGATCGGTGGCGATGACCTCCTGGGTATTCATCTCCCAGGTCGAAGCATGCAATGACGAAATCTCCCGCAACTGTTTCACCAGGGTTTCCAGGCGGCCCGGAGCCTGCAGCCCATCTCGCAGTCGTTCCCATCGGCTCCACATTCTCTCGGCGTGGTTTTCCTTTCTCAGGATCCAGCCGTCAGAACCTTCCGGCCCGTAGGGGGCGTCGTGGTGGTCCTTCTTCCATTGCACGATCCGGCGGATCGGTTCCACGTAACGAGGATTGCCGAAGAGTTTTGCGTTGGCGACCAACTGTCCCATCAGGTGCTTGGTCGTCCAGCTTCCGCCGGCAAAGTCATATCCCGGATAGCCGGCGATGCGGTACCACTTTCCGGACATTCCCCCGACCTGGTCTGTCTCGTAGACAATCTCGGAGGGAATGAACCCGGTCGGTTTTCCTCGTTTTGTGGCCAGGCTGTGGTCAACCCAGGCATCACCCCATTCGCGACACCACTGCATGACCCGGGGATGTCGCGAGTACCACATGACGTAGATCCCGGGCTTGGTGTAACGACCGTTTTCGGGAATGTCACAATGGTAGAGGCGTCGCGGATGGAGCACGTCGTGGGAAAAGTAATAGGCCTTGAAATGCCGGTGGCCAGCGGCGTTGATCCCTGACAGGAACTCCATGTTCCGGATCACCTGCATGTTCCGCTCGATGTATCGCGGGTCGCCATAGCGGGCCAGCATCATCTGCGGTTGTGAGAAGGACATCCATTCGGCGCCGTGCTCGACATCGACCAGGTGCCATTTTTTGGATGTGCCCGAGAAATAGCCGTTTGCCACCTCGGGGCAGTGCCAGATGTTGTCGGCGATCCTGGTGAGCGATTTTCGGACCTTCTCGTCGTTCAACGAGAGGCTGTAGAAGCTCCAGGTCTTGCTGAATTCGACGTCATCGCTCCAGCCACCTCCCAGTTGTCCATCGGGTGCCTGCCGGTTGTCGAGCCACCAGTGAATCAACCGGCGGGTCCAGTACATCGCCTCCCGGGCCGCGACGGCCCACTCCGGTGCATCCGTGGGGGCCTTCTCCAAATCGGCTTTCAGCGGTTTGACCGGTTGGCCCAGGTACATCCGGGCGATCCGGTGCCTGGGATTGTGGCGGAGGATCTCCTCGAACATTCTCTTCGAGATGTCGTGTCCCTGGGGGTAGTTGCCTTCAACGGCCTTCCAGTAATGGTGCCGTGCCTGAAACAGCAAGGCTTGCAGGTGTAAGGGGTGTTTCGCACGGAAGTTCCGCAGCAGTCTCTCCGCTTCCGCGCTGCCCTTGTGCCGGTCGCTCTGCCAGAACGCATTGACGGCTTTGCTGTACGTCTTGCAGACCCGGGTCAACTCCTTCACCTCAGGTCCAGGTGAACGAACCTTCTCAAGCAGGGCCTGAGCCTTCTGGACCAACACGCTCGCCGTTTTTTCCTCTGCCAGGTTGGCCCGGTCCAGCAGAGACCTCGCCTGAACGAGTGGAGTGACGCGGTCGTCACCGTCACAGATGGTTGCCGAAAGCAGTACGACAGCGGTCGCCGCCAGATGCGAAAAACTGCTGCCCAGGAATTTCGG
>DLVV01000232.1:0-1810 GCA_003445035.1 Planctomycetaceae bacterium
CCCTCCAGTTTCAGGTTGGCGTGGTCGAGTCCGACCAGTTCGTCGGCCACCACCTCGAACTCATCGGGAGCCCGGATCAGGTACCGACCCTCGACGATCAGTCCCGCCTGGTCCTCCCGGTCTTCTCCGGCAATCTCCAGGGCGATGTCCGGCAACGGCACGTCACGACTGTTCGCGCTGCCCAACGGCCAGTTCTCCAGGTCGCGATGTGCCAGGACACTCACACTCACCTCGGCCCCCTCGGGAACCGCCTTGGCGAACCCCACTCGCAGACGCTGGCGACCGTCGGTGCCGGGCAACCGCTGCCAGGGCGCCGACTTGCCGGCCACCCGCACACCGGTGATGTTCCAGCCATCGGGAATCGAAAACACCACCTGGAACAACGAAGAAAACCGGCTCTCGATCCTTGCGTCGGTGACCAGGTCGAGCCCGTCGTCGGAGATCTTCAGCAGAGTGGCCAATGCCGCCTGCAGTTCCTGGCGTTTTGTCTCGGTGGCAAACGACAGCGTGAAGTCCTCCCGCCAGGCGTCAAACCGCATCGCACTGCTGCCGGCGGGGATCTTTTCAAGAATCTTCTCGAGCATCATGACATCGGAAACACGACGCACTCCGGTCGCCTGCCCCGACTGCAGCCGCACTCCGGGAGGCGCATGGACCAGCAGTTGGCCGATGTGCGAGGTGACTCCCGAGAAGCTCAAGCTCGGGACCTGCCAGAGTTGACCGACGGCCGTCGTCATCACACCACGGAAACTCACTCGACGTGATCCGGTGAACCTCTGTCGGAAGTGCAATGTGATTTGCGTCAGTTGAGCATTGTCCGGATCGTCGGCCAGTTCCCAACTCTCCAGCCCGCTCGAGGCCACGTCGGTGATCTCCAGCGTTCGCGGCACCGTCGCCACGTATTCGTCGAGTGCCTTTCCGAAGACCTCCAGACCCGTCACCGCCTGCCAGGTCACCTCGCCGGGTGACACGCCGACGCCGAAGGCCGTGGAAGCGAACACCAGCGCATCGCCGGCTCGCTGGGCCTGGCGGTCTGTGACCGCCAGGCGGATTTCGCTTCGGCCTCCAACCGGCAAGTTGTACGTGGCCGGTTGATCGGCCGCCGCCGGTCGACGGACCGACAGCCCGTCAACCAGCAGATGCTTACCGGCCGGAAGATGCACGATCAGAGACGCCGTCGCAGCCGGCACCAGTCCGAATGCCGCTACCCTGTCGCTTCCCACCGCGGCCAGCGGAGTCGAGAGACCCAGTTCCAGCGTGGCGGCGCCGACCGTGTCGTGGAACAACTCCAGGCCTGACACCGAAACCTTCTTCCGGATCAACTGGAAACGGGCCACACGGGCCGCCCGTCCCCCCAACACGGCCTTTTCGACAGAAACGCCCCGCAGCGGCAACCGCAGCGACTGCCAGCCACGGACGAACTGCTGGAATCGCACCGACGTCTCGATCGACAACTGGTCACCGTTGGGACGAGCCGTGTAGACAACCTCGCGCAACGCCAGCGATGTCGGAGTGCGCGGCCGATCCCGTTCGTTCCGGGCCGCCAACGTCCGCAACTTGTTGTATTCGGCCTTCTCGAGCAACACGCCGCGGCGATCCCGGTCGATGACCACGCCGAGATCCTCGATCGGGATGAAGACCCGCCGCGGGCGCTTCGGAACGACCGGCGGCTGGGCCGGCAATGACCCGGCCAGGACCAGCACCGCTACCAGGCCCCACAGAATCCGACATCTGCTCACGTGCAATCGATTCACTTCGACGACTCCGTCGCGTCGTCGGATTTGGGGTCGGATTCTTCACCGGATTCTTC
>DLVV01000232.1:2146-2712 GCA_003445035.1 Planctomycetaceae bacterium
CCGGATTCTTCGCCGGATTCGGATTTGTCGTCGTCGGGCTCAGCGGACGACTTGGCGGTGACCTTCAGGAGGAGCGATGACAATCCGGAGGAATGCTGAAAACCGACCACCGAAGCCAACATCCACGCGGCCACACCAAAGCCAATCCCCCACCGGCCGGCCAGTAGAGCCTCGGACACGCTGTCGGCGTAGGACAACGACATCAACGAGACGATGAACGTGGCGATCAACACCACGCTCAACCGGTTGCTCCACGGAGTCCACAGCAGCACGCAACCGATGGCGAAAATGGGGACACTGATCCCGGCGGCCATCGACGATGTCTCCCACCACGTCGCAGCCAGGGATTCGGCTCCGCCCAGGTTGCCGTAGACGATCGAACGGCCCTGCAGGGGAAGATATCCCAGATTGGATGTGTGTTTCTTGTCATCGAACCAGTGTTCGAGCCGATCGTGTGGTGTCGACAGAATCACAAAGTGTTTGGGAACTCCAACCAGCTTGTATTCCTCAGGCACAAACACGGCCGTCCGCAACTCCTGTGTCACCACCTCTCGCTCGTCGGACTC
>DLVV01000232.1:3113-3815 GCA_003445035.1 Planctomycetaceae bacterium
TAGCGAATCGAGAGGAAGAATTCCTCGTCGGTTGTCGTGCCCGCCACGTTGAGCGAGTAGGCCGTCCAACCCTCGGGGGCCTCCTGGTCATCACCGGCCTTTTCGACCGGCACCCGTCCCTGGTCAACGAAGATCTCCGAGACATTCGATTCACCGGGCAGATCCACCCGCAACCGCTGCCGTTCACTGCTCTTGAGCCGGTACCGGGCACGGACGCTGGCGGTGCCGTTCTTGTTGATCACCATCTCGACCAGGGCTCGCGACACGACCGTCTGCACCACCTTCTCGGACTCGAACTTTCGTGTCGAAATCTCGAGGCTGACCGGTTGAACATGGAAACGGAACGCGACCGATCCGCTCGTCGGCAACAACTTCAACTCCCGCACGTCGATGAACTCGAGACCTTCAAGTTGCCCATCGTCGGGCCACTTGACCTCCAGCGCGTCGTCCTTTCGGATCACCAACTCGCCGGTGATGTTGTCGTTATCGAGATCGAGTGCGACCGGCGGTTGGACCTGCACCTGGTTGCTGGCCGCAGATTGTTCATCCTCGTCGTCGTCGCCCTCACCACCCCCGTCGCCGGTCTTCAGGTCCCAGCTGACAACGAATGCCACCGGGCCGGTCAACTCCTGCTGCATCACGATAGTCCAGGTCACCCAGCCGTCTTCCGGCTCGCCAGCGATCTTCTCGCGGATCGGCACC
>DLVV01000301.1:0-2009 GCA_003445035.1 Planctomycetaceae bacterium
TAACCGCCAGATCCGTACCACGCCGTCGGGCGTCAGCGTTGTTGTGGGGTCGGCTCAAGCGATCACATCCGCCGGACCGTCGCCAACGGAGTCGTTTCGGCTCACAGCAATTCGCTGATCGGCTCGGGATTGTCGAGGATGTAGCGAGGGCGGCCCGAGTGATCCGGAAATGTGCGAGTTGGGTCGATTCCCAGCACGTGGTAAATCGTAGCCAACACATTCGCAGGCGTGACCGGCTGGCCCAGGGCTCGCAAACCATGCCGGTCCGTTTCACGGACCACCTGGCCCATCTTGAGTCCACCGCCAGCCATCAGGATGAAACCGGCCTCCGGCCAATGACCTCGCCCCCCGACGAACCCGGGCGCTGTATCGACCTTCGGCGTGCGACCGAACTCTCCCCAGACCACGACAAGCACATCCTTGTCCAGTCCTCGCTGGTAAATGTCACCAATCAACGCCGACACGGCCCGGTCGTACTGCGGGAGCATGAGGCGGAGAAACTTGAAGTTATGACGGTGCGTGTCCCAGTGATCTGAGGACCCACGCTCGAAATCCCCGATCGTGGCAGGGAACCGGCCAGGCAGCGTGACCACCGAGACCCCCGATTCCACCAGCCGGCGAGCCAGCAAGAAGTCGGTGGCCGGGCCGTAAAGCTTCCGGACACTGTCCGGCTCCTGGCTGAGATCGAAAGCATCCCGCACCTTGTTGGAGCTAATCAGCGCGAGGGCCTGCTCGGTGTAGGACGTGACGATTTTACTTTTTTCGAAGCCGCGTTGCAGACTGTCGAACGAACGCAACAGTGTCTTTCGCTCCTGTAGCCGATCGAGCGTCACACCATCCGCCAGGGAAAGGTTCTCCAGCCCGGGCCCGTTCATCCGGAAGGGTTCGTGTGCACGTCCCAGGTAGGCAGCGGTTTCCGGGTCGTCATTCAGCGACGGCCTGAGCAAATGCAGGTTGTCGACGTTGACATAAGGAGGCACGTCGCCGCCAGCCACGCTGCGGACCTTACTGACCACCGAACCAAACACCGGAACCGGGTTGGGTGGAAGCTTGGTCGCCGCGCGAGGATCACTGCTCAGGATTTCATACGGGTCATGTCCGTTCCCGAATGTCCTCAGCCCCTGAATGACTGTGAACTTGTCGGCGATTTCGGTTTGCCGGGGCATCAGTTCACAAATGTCGATGCCCGGGACGTTGGTGCTGATGGGGTCGAACTCGCCACGAAATTCCACCGGCGCGTTCGGCTTCATGTCGTACATGTCGAGATGACTGGGTCCACCGGGCAAGTAGACCATGATGACCGACTTGTCACGTGCCTCGGACCGGATGTCTCCACTCGCTCTAAGCCGAAGCAAATCAGTGACGGACAAGCCAGCCATGCCCAAGCCGCCGATCCGCAAGAAGTGACGACGAGTCATTCCATCGCAGAAATCACTTGCCTTCCCTTGCGAGATATTCAGCATCGTGAGTCTCATGGACCACTGGTCGGTGAAGAGCCAGGAAAATAGTAGAACGTTTACCGCGAGGCGTCCACGACAGTTGAGGACTTCGCGCGGATCTGGAGACACAACGATCAGTCGATGTCGAAACCGAGCCGCCTTCGAAAACTGCTGCGTGAACAGTCTTACGTTAAAAGAGGCATTGTGACCTATGCCAACGTGCTCGACGCGGTGCATCCGCTACCGCCCGGACACCCGCTGGGGCGGTACCCGCCAGATCCGAACCACGGTACCGCCCCTCGCTCGCGGCGTGACCACGATCGTCCTGCAAACCACAACGGGGCAGTCGTGCCGATCCTACAATTCTTACACGAGCAAGTCGTGAACAACACGTCCGTGCACGTCGGTTAATCGGAAATCGCGACCGTTGTGGCGATAAGTGAGTTGCATGTGATCGAGGCCGAGTAGATGAAGGATCGTGGCGTGAAAATCATGATGCGCGACTGGGGCTTCAACAGCATGCATTCCAAAGTCGTCGGTGGCACCATAAGTGAAGCCGCGTTTGACCCC
>DLVV01000301.1:2375-3520 GCA_003445035.1 Planctomycetaceae bacterium
TTCGAGTCAATTCGCGAAAGGCTTCTTCAAATGGGGTCCGTCCAAACTCCGTGGCCCACACAACCAGCGTCTCGTCCAACAGGCCCCTCGATTTCAAATCCGTGATGAGTGCCGCAATGCCCTGGTCGGTTTTGGCGGCGTTGGTGCGGTGATTCTTGATCAGGCCGCCGCGGTTTCCGTGAGCGTCCCAGCGGCGTCCCTGGGAGCCATTAAATATCTCGACGAATCGCACGCCGCTTTCAACCAGTCGTCGAGCGGTGAGGCACTGATTGCCGAACGGAGTATCCCCGTATAGTTTGCGTACGCTTTTCGGCTCGCGGCGCAAGTCGAATAATTCCTGGGCCTCGCCCTGCATGCGAAACGCCGTCTCGAACGAATCAATGCGTGCATCCAATTCGCCCTGACTCGCGTGCTTTTCACGATGCAGCGCATTCAGCCTTGTCATCAATTCCAGTTGCTGGCGTTGCTGCTTCGGAGAAACGTATTCCGGTCGTCGCAGATGATCGAGCTGAAACTGACCTGAACTCGTGTCGATGACCGTGGCCTGGTACGTTCCGGGAAGGAAGCCCGATCGATACATCGAGGGACCGCCGGATGACACCCCGTCTCGCAAAGCAACGAAGCCGGGCATGTTGCGGTTTTCACTTCCCAAACCGTACGTCACCCACGCTCCCAGACTGGGAAAGCCGGGCCGCAGGTATCCTGTGTGCATCGAGATCTGGCCCACCGAATGGATGGACGACGCGGCGTGCATGGAATTGATCATCGTGATCTCATCCACAACTTTGCTCAGGTGGGGAAAGATCTCGCTGACCCACATCCCACACTGCCCGTGCTGCTTAAACGAAAAGACCGGCTGCACAACCTTGGACTTCGAGTAGTCTTTCTCTGGGTTGAGACCATCGAGCTCCTCTTTGGAAAAGAGATCGACGGCGCTCTTTCCCGCGTACTTCTTCAGCAGCGGCTTGTGGTCGAACGTTTCCAGATGGCTTACGCCGCCCACCATAAACAGGAAGATGACATTCTTGGCGGTCGGCGTGACATGAGGCTGCTTGGGCTCGAGGGGCGAACGGGAAGGAGTCGCCGCGGCGTCCTCTTCGGCCAGCAGTCCGGCGAGCGCAATGCTACCGAGACCGATTCCGCCC
>DLVV01000096.1:0-3212 GCA_003445035.1 Planctomycetaceae bacterium
CCTGGTCAACTACAACCGGACCGAACCACCCAGGGGTGGCGACGGCAAGCCGAGTGCCGGTGGCGGATTGAAGGACGAGAAACCGATCGCGGTCGCCGGTGTGAAAGCCGATGTGCTGTTGCCGGCCGGATTGCAGGTGGGGCGGGTGGAGATCCTGGTGCCCGAGCGGGAAGGACCGGTGGCTGTGAAATTCCAGCGGGCAGGAAACCGGGTGAGGTTCGAGGTGCCGAAGTTCCTGGTCTACTGCGTGGTCCGGTTGCGGCCGTAGAACACGTGTTTCACTTCTTCTCGGCGTGCTCGTGCATGAACAGCGGGTTCGACTTGTCGCCCTTGGCATAGACATAGGCGATCAGGTCGAGGATCTCCTCGCGCGAGAGCTTGTTGAGCAGCCCCAGCGGCATGATCGACGTTTTGGAGACGGCCCGGTCATCGATCGAGGATTTCTTGATCACCGTGGCGCGTCCCTTGGCGAGCGGATCGATGACGATCTCGACCGTGTCGGGGGTTTCCTTGATGACCATTCCGGTGACCACCTTGCCCGAATCGAGTGCGAAGACCTGTGACTGGAACTTCTTGTCGATGTCCTTGGACGGATTGAGGATCGATTCGAGGATGTACTGGGGTGTGTGTTTCTTCTTGTCGAGCGAGCCGAGCTTGACCAGGTCGGGGCCGAAGACGCGGCCCTCGTTGTTCAGCTTGTGGCAGGCCACGCAGTTGGCGACCTTGAACAACTGTTTGCCGACCATGAAGGCACGTCCTTCGGGAAGCGGCTGAACGGCGGAGGCCAGTTCCGACAGCTTCCATTCGCGGCCCCGCGTGCTGAACTTCAGCAGTTCGTCCTGGACCGGCAGCTTGGCCTGGGCGAGGTACGAGCCGGGGTTGGCCTGGTACTCGGCGAGGTTGGCCACGACGTACAGGGTGCCGTACATGCGTCGCCAGTGTCCCGGGTAGGTGCAGACGTAGGGGTAGACGCCCGGCCTGGTGGGCGCTTTGAAGCTCAGGGCCTGGGTCTGGCCGGTCTGCAGCAGCCGGCTGCCCAGCATCACCTTGTCGCTTTTGGGGATGTAGTGGCGGGCCATCGCGTCGGGGTCGCGGGCGGTCTTTTCGGCCAGCAGCCCGAGTTCCTCGAGCGAGCCGGGGCGTCCGATGGCGAAGTTGTGCGGCATGTTGTCGGTGTTGGTGAACCGGAACTCGACCGGCTTGCCCGCCTGCACGGCGATCCGTTCCTTGTCGAAGATCATCCGGTGCGGCACCGTGCCGATGGCGATCACTCGGACGTTGAGGTTCTTGAGCCGAAGCTCGAGAGCCCTGGCCTGGTCGGGCTTGAGTCGTGCCGAGAGGGCTCGTGCCAGTGCCATGGCGTCGGTCGCGGCCGGGCCGGTACGGAAACTGGCGGGCATGCCACTGAGATAGCCGACCATGTTATCGACCACCGGGCCGATTTCGGTGGCGGGCCAGTTCTTGACCGGCACGCCTCGCAGGGCGCGGATGGCCGCGGGCCGGTTGCGACCGGCCTTGATCAGCGCCGCCAGGTCAGTCACCTTGCGGGCGTCGTGTCCGGAGATCGAGGCCAGGGCCCCGATGGCCACGTCGTGCAGCGTTTCTCCGCCACCGACCGACAGCGATGTTGTGGGGATCGGCCGCTTGCCGAAACCCGGGCCCCGCCAGTTGATCTGCAGCCCGTCGCCTCCGCCGTTGTCGAAGTAGGTGACCACCAGCGGGTGGGCTCCGGCCGGGAGGTTGATGGCTCCGGATTTCTCGACCATGCCGTGCAGGCCGTCGTTGTTGACGACCAGCTTCTTGCCGATGTAGATCCGAGAGCCGTCATCCGAATTGGCAAAGAAGACGTAGCGGCCTGACTTGGGGATGTGGATCGAGCCGGTGAATCGCAGCGCGAACTTGTCGTTCTGCTTTTTCTGCGGCACGTTCTTGATGATGGCCGGGACCACCCCGCTGGCCCTGGGTGTCATCGCGGCGAGCGTTTCGATCGCGACGTTGGCAGCACTGGGGAAGAAGTAGTCGACCTTGATGCCCTGTTGTTCGAGTGCCGAGCCGGATTGTTCGGCCTTGAGCGCACTCGGCAGGTCCACCGTCAGCGGCTGGACCTTCTCGTAGAGCTGGCTGCGGAGTTTTGTGTTGGCGATGGCCGGCACGGCGTCAAGGAAATCTCGCAGCCGGGCCTTGCTGGTCGATGCGGCCAGCAGAGCGTCGTCACCGTTGCCGTCGGCGGTGATCCAGGCGACCAGCGCCAGCCGTCGGATCGCATTGTTCTTGGCCGAAACGGCGAGTTTCTCGATCCGGTCGGCGACCGTTGCCAGGTCCTTTTTCGGTTGAGAGGCCAACAGGGATCCGATGGTGGCCAGTCCGGTCGACTTGTTTCCGTCACGTTCTTCGAGCAGGTCCAGCAGCAGCCCGGTTGGGGCCGTCTTGCGGATTGCGGCCAGCGCGACCAGCGATTTTCTGAGACTGACGGCCGGGACGTTCGGTCGCGAGAGGATCGCCTCGTGCACGGCCTCGGTCGGCTTGAGCTTCAGCAGGTCGGCGACACTGGCGTTGCGAAGCACGTAGGCCTGGGCGGCCCGGGAAAGTGGTTTTCCGGAAGAGACGGCTTCCTGGACAATCTTGTCAACGGCCAACTGGCTGCGGGCGAAGTTGAGGACGGCATTGAGTTCGGCGTCGGTGGGCCGGGTCGCCGCTTCGAAGACCACTTCGGCGGCCGCCAGCCGTTCGAACGACACGGCGGCCTTGACCGCTTCGGCACGGACCAGTGGCGACTTGTCGCGGGAACCGGCGACCAGCAATTTCTGCCAACCGGGGACCTTTTCGCCCCAGTGTCCGAGCGTGCGGATGGCCGCTGCGCGGATCTTCTGTTCGTCGGCTTCCAGGACTCGCTTCAGCAACGCTTCGTCAGCCACGCGGTGCTCTTCAAAGACCCACAGGCACTCGAGCAGGGCCTGGGCCTCGTCGCGTTTCAGGGAGACCTTGTTGACGTCCAGTGTCTTGGCGAACGCGCCGACCTGGGCCACCACATCCTTGGTCTCACGGCCGCTGAGTTCCAGCCGGGCGCGGTAGCGGACGCTGTTGGCCGTCGAGAACAGGTTCTCGCAAACCTGTGCGATCGGCTTGCCCTTCATCTTGACGGCCGGCATCAGCGGGCGGCCCGGATAGCTGACACGGTAGATTCGTCCGTGTGCGGCATCCCGGTTGGGGTC
>DLVV01000096.1:3529-6796 GCA_003445035.1 Planctomycetaceae bacterium
CGCATGTTGTGCTGCATATGTCCGATCAGGACGTTGCACCAGTCAGAGACATACAGGGCGCCGTCGCCGCCGATCTCGATGTCGGTCGGTCGGAAGTTGGGGTCCGAGGAGACGAGGATCGGCTCGATCTCTTTTGCGGTGATGTCGGCCCCGTTGAAGCTGACCTCGTGTTGCAGGACGCCCTGGAACCCGATCGTGTTGCAGATCAGGAAGTTGCCGTTGGTGTTCTCGGGGAAGTGGGAACTGGAGAGGAAACCGGTGGCGGCCACCGGGCGGACGCGCTTCGGGAACCACTTCTTGTTTCCTCGTCCCTTGCCGATGTTGACGTAGCTGCCGGTGCCTCCGGTTCCGTCGTTGGCGAACTGGAATCCCCAACGGTCAAAGGCGTCGCCGTGCGGGTTGGGTCCGATCGGGAAGTGGAACTCGACCTCGAACGTCCGGGGGTTGAAGCGGTGCACACCCGATTGGCCCGACCGGTAGGTGCGGGTGGGGGTTTCCATGTTGGCGATGTTGAAGATGCCTCGAGACCAGTACAGCCAGCCGTCGGGCCCGACGACCAGGGCGTTGGCCGAGTGGTGGGTGTCGGCGCTGGAGATGCCCTGGAGCATGCGGATCTTCACGTCGGCCTTGTCGTCCCCGTCGGTATCCTTGAGGAACCAGATCTCCGGCGCGGCGGCCACCAGCATGCCGCCGCCCCAGAACTCGAAACCGGTCACGCTGTTGAGCTTGTCGGCAAAAACCACGCAGCGGTCGGCGACGCCGTCGCGGTCATCATCGGGCAGGCAGAGGATCCGGTCGGTGCGGGGCCTGGTGGGGTTCCAGTGGGGGTAGGAGGGCCAGACTGACGCGAACAGGCGGCCATCGGTGTCGACGGCCATCTGCACCGGGTTGATCAATTCGGGAAACTTCTCTTCGGAGGCGAAAAGGTTGACCTCCATCCCCTTGGCCACCCGCATTCGCTCGATCGCCTTGCGACCACCGAGGTAGCGATGCCGACCACCGGCCAGTGACCCCGGCTTGTTCGTCTTGACCACCAGGAGTCCGGGGATGTTGTTGTCAATGACCTTGTGTTTCCGGCCGGCGGCGACCGCCCAGATCTTCTCGTCCCGGTTGCCGGTCATCACGTCGAAGATCTGCATCTCGCGCTGCATCACGTCGGCGTTGGACTGGCCGAACCAGGCCAGTCGCGAACGGCCACCGAAGACGTTGTAGCCGTCGACAACCCGGTAACGGCTGAACCAGTAGTAGCTCTTGTCGAGAACCGCGGTTCGTAGCTTCCCGATCTCGGCGCTCTCCCGCAGGGAACTCTTCGCGTTCCCAAAGACCTGCTGCATGATCACGCCGGCCAACAGCCGGTTGCCGTGGTCGAGCAGGTGGATGCCGTTGAGGGTCAGCGGGGTGGCGTTTTCCCGGTAGAGCTTCTGCGAGGGGACGAAGAGATCGACGAAGGGGGTCTTGCCGGCGGCACAGACTTCCTTCATCGCCTTCGTGTACATGGCCAGGTACCGGTTGTTGTGACTGCCGTCGGGGAGGTTGGGGCTTTCGAGGTTTTCGTGGGCGATGGGTGAGAAGACGACGACCCGGGGTGCGGACTTGCCGTTGTATTTCTGGCCCTTCATGCCCGAGAGCATGTCGCCGAGATCCTTGCGGAATCCGGCAAGTCCGGGTTCACCACGAAGCGCCTCGTTGTAGCCGAAGAAGCAGAACACGACGTCGGCCTTGACCTTGGTCAACCACTGGTCGGTGCTGCCGAAGTTGGCCGATCGCGGGCGGGTTTTCACCTCGTCACCGGAGAAGCCGAGGTTCCGGATCGACAGGCGGTGCTGCGGGAACTCGGCCTGCAGATAGGTTTCGAGCCATCCGTGGTGCTGCATGCGGTCGGCCAGGTTGTTGCCGATGATCGCGACGTGGTCGACGGGGTTCAGTTGGACCAGTTCCGCGGCGGAGGCCAATCGGGGGACGAGCGTGGTGGCGACGATCAGGGCTGGGACAAGCGTCCGGGACAGCAGGGGGTGTGTCGACATCGTGAGGGTCCCTGGTCTGAATGGCACGGGCGGGAGTGCTGGGAGTCAGAAAAACGGCCCGGCGGTCAAAGTGACCGCCGGGCCGGAAAACACGTCTGGAAGGACGAGTTGAGAAGCGGCCGTGGGGCTACTTCTTCTTCTTTTTCTTCTTCTTGTCGTCCTTCTTCTTCTTCTTGTCGTCCTTTTTGGCAGCTTTCTTCTTTGCCGGAGGCTTGCTGGCCTTCTCGAACTTGGCCTTGGCGTCAGCAGCGGCCTTGGTAGCGGCAGTGAAGGCCTTCTTCGAATCGTCGCCCTTCTTCTTGGCGTCAGCCGCGGCCTTGGCGGCAGCGTCAGAGGCCTTCTTGGCGTCGTCGCCCTTCTTCTTGGCCTCGCCGTTGGCCTTGTCGGCAGCCGCCTTGGCCGTGGTGGCCTTCTTCACTGCCTCGGCCGTTTTCTTCTTGTCGTCGTCGGTCTTGGCGTCCTTGGCCTTGGCCTGGGCGTCGGTCAGTGCCTTGGCGGCGGCATCAGCCTTGGTCTTGGCCGCAGTGGCGGCCTTGGCCGTGGTGTCAGCAACCTTCTTGGCGGCGTCGGCCTTGGTCTTGGTGTCGGCAGCGGCCTTGGCGGTGGTGTCGGCGGCCTTCTTGGCCTCGGGCACCTTCTTGGCCGCGGTTTCGGATTCGGTCTTCAACGCAGCGAGAGCTCTCTTGGCGTCGATCGCCGCACGCCGTTTTTCGATCTCGGGGTCAGGGATCACTCGCAGGCCGGCCACGGCCGTCTTGATCGTCTTGATCCCGCCCTCGCTGATCTTGGTTTCCCAGATGTAGAGCTTCTTGAGCTTCTTGAGTCCCGCGAGGTGCTTGAGTCCCGCGTCGGTCACGGCGGTGCCGTAGACGTTGAGATACTGGAGGTTGGCGAGACCCTTGAGATGGGCCAGGCCGGCATCGGTGACCTTGGTCTTCTCGAGATGCAGTCGTTCGAGGCTGCCCAGGCCGGCGATCGCCGCCAGGCCCGCGTCGGTCACCTCGGTCCCCCGCAGGTTCAGCGAGTGGATGTGCTTGATCTTCTTGAGAGGTTCGAGCTGCTTGTCACCGATCTTGCCGTCAGCCAGGTGGTAGGCGACGTCGAGACGGCCGTCGTTCTGAGCGACCTCGAGCACCGAGCCGCCCAGCTTCTTGATGGCGGCGACAGCGGCCTTTTCGGCGGCACTGAGCACGACCTTCGGCGGAGCCTTTTCCTTCTTCTCGGTTTTCTTTTCGGCTTTCTT